>DASWVP010000091.1:0-10036 GCA_036401175.1 Azospirillum sp.
CGGCACCGGCGCTGCGGCGGGCGGCGGCGTGGGAGTGGGCGGCGTGGGGGTGGGCGGGTTCAGGCCCAGCGCCGGGCCGAGCTGCGCGCGGTGTTCGGCGGCCAGCCAGACGGCCAATTCGGCGATGGTCGCGTGCTCGAAGAACACGGTCGGCGTCAGCTCCAGCCGGAAGCGCTGGTTCAGCGTGTTGGAGAATTCCGTGAGCGAGATGGAATCGAAGCCGTAGTTGCTCCACTCGGTGTCGGCGTCGATGTCCAGCAGGTCGAACTTCATGAGCGTGGCGACGGCCTGCCGCAGCATCCGCTCGGCCGCCGTCTGGACGTCAGCCTGAATATCGACCTGAGTGTCCGCCGGGCCGCCTTCGTCAGCGGTCTCGGCGACCGGCACGGCCGGGGCCGTCAGCAGCGGGCGGAGGCGGGACTGGGCGCCGTAGATCACCAGCACCTGCGGCGCGCCCGAGGCCAGGATCTCGGTGAAGGCGCGGGTTCCTTCGGCGCCGGGCAGCGCGTCCATGCCGGTGGTCCGCCGCATCATCGCCAGCGCCTGGGATTCCATGCGCATGCCGCCGTCGGCCCACAGCGCCCAGTCGATGGCGACGGTGTGCCCGCGTCGCCGGCCGTCGCGCGCCAGGGCGTTGCGGTGGTGCGCGAAGGCGTCGAGGAAGGCGTTGGCCGCCGCGTAGTCGGCCTGCCCGGCGCTGCCCCAGGCGCCCGCCGCCGAGCCGAACAGCGCCATGAAGTCGAGGTCGAGGCCGCTGGTGGCCGCGTCCAGGTGAAGCAGCCCGGTGACCTTCGGCGCGAACACCTCGGCGAACTCCGCCGCCGGCTTGCGGACGATGAAGTTGTCGCGCAGCAGGCCGGCGCAGTGCAGGACGCCGTCGATGCGGCCGAAGGTGCGCACCACCTCGGCGACCAGCGCCTCCACCTGATCCTTGCGGGTGACGTCCACCACGCGGTAACGCACGTCGAGCCCGGCGGACGACAGCGCGTCCAGCGCCGCCCGCCGCGACGCGTCCGGCGCCGAGCGGCCGCACAGCACGACGGCGGCGTTGCGGGTGTCGCGGGCGATCGCCTGCGCGAACAGCAGACCCAGGCCGCCGGCCCCGCCGGTGATCAGGTAGACGCCGTTGTCCTTCCACGGCGGCGCGGGCGGCCGGGCCGGCCGCTCGGTCTCGTCCCACCGCAGCACCTGCCGCCGCGCCCCGGCGTGGCGGACGTGCGGCTGTCCGGCGTCGCCGCCATCGGCCAGCAGCGCCGCCGCCAGCCCCTCCATGCCGTCCACTTCGACAAGCTGCGCGAACAGGCGGGAGCTTTCCCGGTTCGCCGTCTTGATCAGGCCCGACAGGCCGCCCAGCAGCGCGGCGTCGCCGCCGCCGGGAACCACGACCTGGACCAGCGCGCGCCCGGTGCCCTTGCCGGTGATCTCCTCGCGCAGCACGGCGAAGACGCCCAGCGCCGCCTCCCGGTACCAGTCCTGGACGGCGCCGCGCAGCGGCAGGCGCAGGCAGGCGGCGGCCGGCAGCGCCGAAGCGATCTCCCGCTCGGCCGAGGCGGGGATGGCGCCGTCGAGGTCGCACAGCACGACGCGGTGCCGCGCCCAGGCCGGCCCGCCCGTCGTGGCGGGGGCCGGCTGGTCGATCCAGACCGGCCGGGCCATCAGCACGGCGTTGGGCTCGGCGGCGTTGGATTCGGGGGCATTGGCCTGCTTCGGCTCCGGGCTGCGCGACGAGAAGCCGCGCATGCGGACGCAGACGCGGCCCCGCTCGTCGCACAGGTCGATGTCGAGCTTCCGCACGCGGTCCGACGGCGCGCTGCCTTCGGCGTGGCGGATCCAGGCCCACAGCCGGTCCGGCGGCGGCGCCAGCAGCTCGAACTCCTCCAGGGCGAAGGGCAGCGCGGCGGTGGGGGCGGACTCCGCAGCCCCCTCCCCGCCCGGCAGCGCGTGGCCAGAGGCCGGCAGCAGGCCGATGCACGCCTGCAGGGCGGAATCCATCAGGCCCGGATGCAGCACGAACGCCGCCGCATCGCCCGCCACGGCGGCCGGCAGCGCCAGTTCGGCCAGCACCTGCGGGTTGCCCACGCCCGGCGCGGAGTGGTGGACGGACACCAGCCCCTGGTGCCCCGGCCCGTAGGCGATGCCCATGGCGCGGAACGCCGCGTAGCACCGCGCCGGGGTCAGGCGGTGGCGGTCCGGCTGCCCGCCGGTGATGGCATCGCGCAGGGCGGCGACGTCCAGCGTACCGGGCGCGGCGGGGCGGGACGGGTCCGGCAGCACCACCGTTCCCTGGCTGTGCAGCACGGTTTCGGCATCGGGGGCGTCAGGGATGCTGTGGATGCGGAAGGCCAGCTCGCGTTCCCGCCCCGGCGTCAGGGCGACGTGCAGCGCCGCCGGCCGGTCGCCCACGGCGAAGGGGCGGGCCCAGACCACGTTCCTGAGCCGGATGCCGGCCCCGGCCGCGCCCGTCGCCGCCTCGGCCGCCGCCCGCGCCATTTCCAGGTAGGCGACGCCGGGCAGCACCTTGTTGCCCAGCACGACGTGGTCGGCCAGGAAGAACTCCGTGCCGCCGAGTTCGGCGGTAAAGCGCCGCTCGGTCCCCCGCGAGGTGTCGCGCGTCACCAGCGGGTGGCGCTCCACACCACGCTCCATGGCGCCGGGCCGCTCCCGCCGGTGGGCGGCGCTGGCCTCGGGGATCCAGCAGCGTTGCCGGGCGAAGGGATAGGTGGGCAGGGTCACCCGGCGCGGCCGCCGGCCGGGGAACGCCGTCCGCTCGTACAGCGCCGGCCAGTCGATCTCGACGCCGCGCACCCACAGCTCGGCCAGCCGGCGGACGCCGTCCCCGTCCAGCGACGCCGGAAGGGCGGGTGCCGCCTCCTCGCCGTCCGCCGTCCGCTTCCGGGTGCGCTTGACCTCGCCCCGGTGGCAGCCGGGTCCGCCCTCCCCGCCCTCGGCGAGCCGCGCCAGCGCGGCCGTCAGCTCCGCCGGGGAATCGGCGACCAGGGCCAGCCGCACCGGCATGGGATCGCGTCCGACCTGCAGCGTGTAGGCGATGTCGGCGAGGTCCGGCCGTGCCGCCTCCGGGGTGTCGCGCAGGAAGCGCAGCAGGTTCCGCACCATGTCGTCGAGCCGCTCCGCCGTCCTTGCCGACAGGACGACCAGGGCCGGCGCCGGCCGCCGCACCGGCGGCAGCGGCGCGGCGACGTATTCCTCGATCACCACGTGCGCGTTGGAGCCGCCGGCCCCGAACGAGCTGACGCCGGCGCGCCGCGGCTGCTCCACGCCGTCGATGACCGGGCGCTCCCAGCGCTCGTCGTGCCGCTGGATGAAGAACGGCGAGCCCTCCAGCTCAATCATCGGGTTGACGTCGTCGCAGTGCAGGGTCCGGTAGCGCCGACCCTGGCGGATGGCCAGGGTCGCCCGGATCACCCCGGCGATGCCGGCCGCCGTTTCGGCGTGGCCGATGTTCGACTTGACCGAGCCCAGACCGCAATAGGGGCTGTCCGGCATGGCGATGCCGGCGGCGCGGTGCAGCTCCTCGAAGGCCATCTTCAGGCCGTTTATCTCGATCGGGTCGCCAAGCGCCGTGCCGGTGCCGTGGCATTCGATGCAGCCGACGCCGCGCGGGTCGACGCCGGCCCGCCGGTGCGCCTCGACGATCAGGCTGGCCTGCGCCTTCGGGTTGGGCGCGGTCAGCGAGGTGGAGGCGCCGCCATGGTTCTCGGCCGAACCCCGGACCACCGCGAGGATGGTGTCGCCGTCGCGCTCCGCCTGCGCCAGCGGCTTGAGCAGCACCGCGCCGACGCCGTCGCCGCGCGCGTAGCCGTTGGCCCGGCTGGAGAAGGTCTTGCAGCGGCCGTCCTCGCAGATCATGCCGACCTTGCTGTACATGATGTGCATGTCCGGCGTGATCATCAGGTTCGCCCCGCCGGCGATGGCCATCTCGCAGCCTTCGTGCTGGACGCTCAGCACCGCCCGGTGCAGCGCCACCAGCGAGCTGGAACAGGCGGTGTCGATGACCTGGCTGGGCCCGTGGGTGTCGAGCAGGAACGACAGGCGGTTGGGGCAGAACATGTGCCCCAGGCTGGTCAGGTGCAGCGCCTCGATGGCGCCCGCGCGGTCGACGAGCAGCGCGTAGTCCTGCAGGTTGATCCCGACGAACAGGCCGACCTTGCGGCCCGACAGCGATTTCGGCGCGTAGCCGGCGGATTCGATCAGCTTCCACACGCACTGGATGAACAGCCGGTGCTGCGGGTCCATCATCTCCGCTTCGCGGGGCGACATGCCGAAGAACAGCGGGTCGAACTTGTCGATGTCCGGCGTGAAGCCGCCGTATTTGACGTTGGTGAATTCGCCCTGCTGCGGATCGCCGTGGACGCGGCGCCAGTCCCAGCGGTCGGCGGGGACCTCGCGGATGCAGTCGTCCCCCTGGCGCAGGTGGCGTTCGAGTTCGTCCAGGTCGGCGCTGTCGGCGAACCGGCCTTCCATCGCGATGATGGCGACGGGTTCATAGCCCGATCCGCTGGCGGCCGGGGTGGCGGCGACAGGCGGGACGGCGGCGGGGCGGGTGACGGCCGGTGGCCGGGGCGCGGCGGTTTCCCGGAACCGGGCGATCCAGCGTTCCGCCTCGGTGCCGGTCACGACGGCGGCGGATGCCGCCACCTCCTCCCGGACGGCCGGCGCCTCCACCACGGCGGACGCGGGAGCGGCGGGAGCGGCGGTGCGGACGTAGCGCTGGAACAGGATGTCGGCGAGTTCCTCCAGATGCCGGGCCTCGAAGAACACGGTCGGCGCGATCGGCACGCCAAGCACGTCGGAGACGCGCTTCATGATCTCCGTCACGATGATCGAATCGACGCCGTAGCGGGACATGGCCTCCCGCGCGTCCAGCCGCTCGGCCGGGATCTTCAGCACGGCCGAGGCGATGTCGGCGATGGTCTGCCGGAACTGCGCGGCCGAGGCCGGCGCGCCGGTGCGCGCCGCCCCGGCGTCGCCCGGCTTGGCGCCGGCGCCCAGCAATTCGCCCTCGATGAGGGCCTGCATCGCGGCAGTAAGATCCAGGGCCTGTTCAGACATCGTTCCGCCTTGCAAGGAAATCACCGCCGGACGCCGCCCCTCGCGGCCGTCCCTCAAACCTCATCCAGCATTTCGCGGTATTCCCGCGCGCACTTGATGAATTTCCAGAAGTCCACTTCCCACATGTGCCGGTGCGAGGAGACGAAGTAGTCCTGGCCGAAGTCGGGATTGTCCTCCTGCTTGGCCTTGACGAACTTCCGGTAGCCGACGGTCTTGTCGCGATAGGCGTTGATGTAGCTGCGCACGAACTGGCCCTGCAGCC
Source organism: Azospirillum sp. (assembly GCA_036401175.1). Taxonomy (GTDB): domain Bacteria; phylum Pseudomonadota; class Alphaproteobacteria; order Azospirillales; family Azospirillaceae; genus Azospirillum. Next base: position 5,333 of record DASWVP010000091.1, read on the forward strand.
GCATGCCGTCGCCCAGCCCGGCCGCCGCGTTCACGAAGCCGAAGAAGAAAAGGTTATCCAGGGTGCGCGGCACGATGTGGATGAACAGGTCGGGGATGCCGGCCTTCCACTGCAGCAGCGCCGGGTCGATGAAGGGGAAATCGCGGTCATAGCCGGTGGCGTACAGCACTAGATCGACTTGGGCGCTCTTGCCGTCCTTGAAGTGGACGGTCTTGCCCGCGAAGCGCTCGATGTCGTCCACCGGTTTGATGTCGCCGTGGCCGATGTGGTAGAGGATCTGCGAATTCATGATCGGGTGGGCGCCGTCCAGCGGATGGTCGGGCTCCCGCAATCCGTAGTCGACACCGTCGAAGCCCGCCAGCTTGAAGACCTGCTGGATGTAGGCCATGCTTTCCTGCTTGGACTGGAACTTGCTGCCGAGCTGCAGCATCCACTGCGGCGTCGGCTTTCCGGCGATGAACTTCGGGTAGTAGTGATAGCCGCGCCGGGTGCTGTGGTAGACCGCCTCGGCGTGGTGCGCGGCGTCCACCGCGATGTCGCAGCCGGAATTGCCGGCGCCGACGACCAGGACGCGCTTGCCCCGGAACAGGTCGGGCGTCTTGTAGTCGATCGCGTGCAGGATCTCGCCGTCGAACGTTCCGGGGTAGGACGGATCGGGAAAGTGCGGGACCCGCTGCATGCCGTTGCACACGGCGACCACCGTGTAGCGCTTTCGCTCGCCGGTGGACAGCTCGACCATCCAGCCCTCGCCGTCCGGCTCCAGCCAAGTGACCGAGGTGTTGAAGACCGCCCGTTCATAGACGCCGAAATGCCGCGCGTAGGAGCGGATGTAGGCCAGCATCTGCTTGTGGTTGGGGTACACCGGATAGTCGTCCGGCATCGGGAAATCGGGGACCTGCGTGTTGAACTTCGGCGAGATCAGGTGCAGCGAGGGGTAAACGCGGCCGCACGCGCCGTCGCCGTTCCACACGCCGCCCAGGTCCGCCTCGGCTTCGTAGAGGTCGTAGTCGATCCCGCCTTCGTTCAGTTCGCGGCCAAGGCCGATTCCGAGCGGCCCTCCACCGATGATGCACACCTTCACGGGCTGGCTCCTGCTGCTGTCGTTCCGGGATTGGGTGAAATGGCGATGTCCGACGGGCGTCCGGCCGCGGTCAGCGCGAAGTCGCGCAGCTCCAGGCGCACCGTGCCCTCGGCGTCGTGGAACGCCACGTCGAACAGGTGCAGACCGGCGTCGGCGAAGTCGCGGCGGGTGAGATGCAGCACGACCCTGTCCGGCAGCGGGCCGGACGCTTCGATCCGCCGCAGCGAGAACGGCAGCAGGACCGGCCCGCCCGCCCCGGTGCGCGCCATCGCCTGGATCAGGTGCCAGGCCGCGTTGATGAAGTGCGGCTCGAACGGCATCTCGCCGCCTTGCCCGCCGGCATCCGGCGTCCGTTCCAGCGTCGCCAGCATCTGCGAAGCGTTGCGATAGACGTCGCCGATGCGCACCGCTGATGGTGGCGCGCCGGGCTCCATGGCCGACGGCTTCATGCCGGCGCGCAGGCGGGCGAGGTTGGCGCGCCTCGGCGTTCCGTCGCTGGCATCGCCGGATCGGGGCGGCAGGACGGCGCCCAGGTGGCAGCAGACGCCGTCGTCATCCTCGCGGGCGATGGAATAGGCGATGTCGTCGCCGGCCCCGTGCAGGCTGACCGCCAGCGTCGGGCCATCAGCCGTTCCGCTGGCGAGCGGCGCGCCCCAGACGATGTTGCCGAGCCGGAGGACCGGCCGGCCAAGCGCCCGCTCCGCCGCGAACCGCGCCATCTCCGGGAAGAACAGCGCCGGGATGACCTCCTCCCCGCCGTGCCGGCAACGCGGCATGAAACTCTCTCGCCCGGTGAAGGCGCCGACGAAGCGCCGCTTCTCCCCGGCGGTGTCCTCGCGGTCGACCAGCGGATGCAGCCGGTTGCCGGCCGGGGCCGCAGTGGGAACGGGGGCGGCAACGGGCGCGGCAACCGGCGCCGGCTCTTCGTCGATCCAGTGGCGCTCGCGGGCGAAGGGATAGCCCGGCAGACTGACCCGCCGGGGCGCCCGCGCGTACAGCTCGTGCCACGGGATCTCGTAGCCCTTGCAGTGCAGGTTGGCGAGGTCCCGCAAGGCGCTGCGGTGGTCGTCCGCCGTGTCCCGGCACGCCGCTGCCCGCTGGACCAGGGCGGGGATGGAGCGGCGCACCGCCGCCTCGCCGCCAAAGTCGCGGACGACGACGCCGTGCAGCACGCCGGCCGGATTTTCCCCGGCCGCCGCCCGGCTCCACAGCGCGATCGCCTCGGCCGCGTCGCGGACGACGATGGCGCAGCGGTGCTCGAAATGGTGCCGGCCGTGCAGCAGCGTGTGGCTGACGCCGTCCAGCGGCGCTTCGGCCCCGGCCCCGCGCAGCCACGCGAGCATCCGGGCGATCTGATCCCGCAGCGCCGCCGCCGTCCTGCCCGACAGGGCGAGCACGAAGCAGGGCGCCGCCGGTGTCGCGGCCGGTATCGCGGGCGGCGCGGCGTGCTCCTGCACCACCACATGCGCGTTGGTGCCGCTGATGCCGAACGCGCTGACCGCGCCGGTGCGGGGGCGGCCGGGCTGCGTGGTCCAGGGCTTGGCGCGCTTGTTGACGTAGAACGGGCTCTGGCGCCAGTGGATGTGGTCGTTCTCCTGCTCGCAATGCAGGCTGGCCGGGATGGTGGCGTGGCGGATCGCCTGCACCAGCCCGATCAGGCTGACCAGCCCCGAGGCGGCGAAGGTGTGCCCGAGGTTGCTCTTGGTCGAGGTCAGGGCGCAGGACGCGGGCGGCGGGTTGGCGTCCCGGAACGCGTCGGCCAGCGCGTTGATCTCCACCGCGTCGCCCAGTTGGGTGCCGGTGCCGTGGGTGACGACGCAGTCGATGTCCTGCGGCCGCAGCCCGCATTGCCGGTGCACGCCGCGCAGCAGCCCGGTCTGCGAGGCGCCGCTCGGCGCCGTGATGCCGTTGGTCCTGCCGTCGTAGTTGACGCCGCTGCCACGGATCACGCCCTGGATGGGGTCGCCGTCGGCCAGCGCCCGCGACAGCCGCTTCAGCACCACCACGGCGACCGCCTCGCCGGGAACCATGCCGTTGGCGCGGCGGTCGAAGGCGTAGCACTTGCCGTCCGGCGACAGCATGCCGGCCTGACTCATGCCGACGTAGGCTTCGGGCGAGACCATCAGGTTGACCCCGGCGGCGATGGCCGTGCCGCACTCGTTGCGCAGCAGGCTCTGGCAGGCCATGTGCGCCGCCACCAGCGACGAGGAGCAGGCGGTGTTGATGGCCATCACCGGGCCGTCGAGGTTCAGGAAGTACGCCAGCCGCGAGGCCAGGATGCCGTTGTGCGTGGCGGTGAGGCTGACCTGCGGGACGTTCTTCAGGCGCCGCTGGTAGTCGCTGCCGTCCTCGACGCCGACGAACATGCCGACGCGGTCACCGGCGATCTGCGCCGGGCCGTACCCGGCGTTTTCGAGCGCCAGCCAGGATTCCTGCAGCAGGTGGCGCTGGCGGGGGTCCATCCGCTCCGCCTCCAGCGGCGAGATCTCGAAGAACAGCGGGTCGAACTCGGCCAGCCCGGGAATGCAGCCGCACCACTTGCTGATGGTCTTGCCCGGCGCGCCGGCCGTGTCCGAATAATAGCGGCGCCAGTCGAAGCGGTCCGGCGCGATCTCCCCGACGGCGTCCTCGCCGCGTTCGAGGATGCCCCACAGCTCGTCGACGTCGCGCGCCTTGGGGAAGCGTCCGCTCATGCCGATGATGGCGATCGGCTCGTCGGCCGGGGCCTCCGAGCGGACCGGCGCCGGCACGGCGGCGGGCATAATGGCCGGGGCCACGGGCGGCGCGGCCCCCGCCCGGCGATAGAACGCGTCCATCGCGGCGCGGTGCTCGGCCAGGAAATACCCGGCCAGCCGCTTCGGCGTCGCGTGGCTGAAGAACACCGAGGGGCTGATCGCCAAGCCGTAGAAGCCACTCAAGACCCGCGCGAACTCGGCAAGGCTGATCGAATCGAAGCCAAGGTCGGCAAGGTTCCGGTTGGCGTGCACCTCCTCCGGGCGGGCCTTGAGGAGCTGGCAGATCCGCTCCTTCAGGTCGCGGGCGAGGCGTTCCTCCACGTCCTCCCCCCCCTCCGGGCCGGCGGGCGGCGCGGCCGGCGCCCGCGCGGGCGCCCCGGCCTCGCACCCCGGGGGCGCGACCATCCGCGACAGCCGCTCCGGCTGGCCGGCGAGCACGAGGTACTGGGGCCCGTCCTGGGCCAGCAGCCGCTCGAACAGGCGCACGCCCTCCTCCGAGGTCAGGGCGCGCTGGCCGCTGGAGGCGAGATAGAAGCGGGTCTGCTCGTCGTCGCCCACGCGCCGCCCGCCGTCCCGCCACAGCGGCCAGTTGACGGCCAGCGTCCGCCCGGCGCGCGCCGCCGGCCCGGCAAGGCCGTTCCGGCAGCGGGCGTAGGCGGTCTGGAAACGGTTGCCCAGCGCGTAGTCGCACGATCCGAAATCACCGAGGATCGCCGCGGAGGACGAGACGTAGCAGACGAAGTCCGGCGCCTGATCGGACAGCACGCGGTCGAGCACCAGCGTGCCGGCGACCTTGGCGTCCAGCACCCGCTGGAAGTCCGCCGGGTCCGCGCTCAGCACGGGGGCGGCGCCGCTGATCCCGGCGACGTGCAGCACGCCGTCGAGCGC
>DASWVP010000092.1:0-9755 GCA_036401175.1 Azospirillum sp.
GGCGCGCGCCAGCGGCGGTGACGCCCGCGTCGAGGACGCGCGCCCGGGCGCGCGCTTCGTCGCCTGGGTCCGGCTGTCTCCCGTCCAGAAGACTCCGGACCGTTTCGAGGAGATCGCATGCGCATCCTGATCGCGGAGGACGATCCCCATCTGCGGCGCGGCATCGCCGAACTGCTGACGATGGAGGGTTACGAGTGCATCGCCGTGGGCGACGGGCTGGCGGCGCTGCACGCGTTCCGGGCGCAGGCGCCGGACTTCTGCATCTTCGACGTGGTCATGCCTGGCCTCGACGGGATCGAGCTGTGCCGCGCCGTCCACCGCGAGGATGCGGAGGTGCCGATCCTGCTGCTGACCGCGCGCGGGCAGGAGATCGACCGGGTCGTCGGCCTGGAGACCGGGGCCGATGACTACGTTCCCAAGCCCTTCGGCCCGCGCGAGCTGATCGCCCGCATCCGGGCCATCGCGCGCCGTTGCGGCCGGCACCCGGCACCCCCCGCCGCGCCGCCGGACGGCACCCCGGCCATCCGGGAGGACGGGGCGGAGGACGGCCGCAGCTTCCGCATGGGCGACCTGGAGATCGACCGCGAGGCGTTGCGGGCCTTCCGCGGCGGCCAGGCCATCGACCTGACCCGCCGCGAGGTCGAACTGCTGTCGGCGCTGCGCGCGCGCCCCGGCGTGGCGGTCAGCCGCGACGAGCTGTTCGACCGGTGCTGGGGGCGCGACTACATGCCGAACAGCCGGGCGCTCGACCAGTATGTCTCGGCCTTGCGCCGGAAGATCGAGCGGGACCCGGCAAGGCCCGCCGTCATCCGCACCGTGCACGGTGTGGGCTACCGGTACGACGGTTAGGGGGCCGGTCCGTCGGCCTGACGATTTTCTGACACGTTTCTTCCGTGCCCCTGACCCCATCCGCGGGCCGGCGTACGACACTGGAGGCTGGTCACAGATGGAGATCGCCCATGCGGACCCTCTTCCTCCTGGCGAGCGTCATCCTCGCCCTCGCCTCTTCGCCCTGCCGTGCGCAGTTCGCCGAGGAAGACGCCGACGACAACGGCGCGCTGATGCCCGCCGATTTTTCCTGGCGCTACTACATCGACCACATGAACCGCTTTCCCGAGCGGGTCGGCATCACCTGCGTCAACGCCTATTGGCTGGACAAGACCGGTGATCACGTCACCGCGCTCAGGTTCTTCCAGGAATGCGCGCGGCGCGGCAATCCGCCGTCGATGATCTACCTGTCCACCTTCTACGAGTACGGGCGCGGCGTTCCCGTCGATCTGGCCGAGGCGGCCCGCTGGCTGCGCCGCGCCGCCGACACCGGCTATGCGGTGGGCCAGCTCCATTACGGCATGGCCCTGATGCGCGGCCGCGGAGTGCCGCGCGACGTCGAAGCCGGCAAGGCGTGGATCGCCAGGGCCGCCGCCCAGAACGACGCCGACGCCATCGCCTTCATCCGCTCGGGCTACGACCCGACGCCCTGGCCGGCCGGCGCCGTGCAGGGCGCACTGCCCTGAGCTCGACTTTGGCCAATTTCGGCTGAGCGATCATGCGTGGATCCAGAAGACCGACCAATCCGCCCTGGAGCTATACGGGAATCTGGGTGATGACGGTGTGAGGGCGGCGTATCGAGGTGGGTGACCAAACCTGCCAGAACCTTCACGAGGGAGCGATACGCCATTAACGAGGATAGCAACGTTGTCCGGCTGCGTCAGCCGGAGGAGATCGACGATCCGCTGACCGCCATCCTGCGCACCGGCGCGCGTCGGCTGCTGGAGCAGGCCATCGAGGCAGAGGTGGACACCTTCCTCAGCGCCATGAAGGACCTCAAGCTGGCGGACGGCCGCGACCGGGTGGTCCGGCACGGGCACGGCCCCGAGCGGGCGATCCAGACCGGCATCGGGCCGGTCGCGGTGCGCCGGGCCAAGGTGCGCGACCGCGGCACCGACGAGGGCGGCGAGCGGATCCGCTTCACGTCGGCGATCCTGCCGCGCTGGGCGCGGCGCTCCAAGAGCTTGGATGCCCTGCTGCCGGTACTCTACCTGCGCGGCGTCTCCACCGGCGACTTCCAGGACGCGCTCAGCGCCCTGCTCGGCAAGGATGCCCCGAACCTGTCGCCGTCCGTCATCGCCCGGCTGAAGCAGGATTGGGCGGCCGACTACGCACGCTGGCAAAAGCGCGACCTGTCGGCACGGCGCTACGTCTACATCTGGGCCGATGGCGTCTACCTCCAGGCCCGCATGGAGCCGGTCGCCGAGTGCATGCTGGTCATCATCGGCGCCATGCCGGAGGGCAAGAAGGAGCTGATCGGCTTCCAGGTCGGCGTGCGCGAGAGCGCGCAGAGCTGGCGCGAGTTGCTGATCGACATCCAGGCCCGTGGTCTGAGCATCGCCCCGGAACTGGCGGTGGCCGACGGCGCGCTCGGCTTCTGGAAGGCGCTGGAGGAGGTCTTCCCCGGCACTCGGCATCAGCGCTGCTGGGTGCACAAGACCGCCAACGTGCTGAACAAGGTCGCCAAGTCCGTGCAGCCGACGATGAAGCAGGACCTGCGGGAGATCTGGATGGCGTCGGACCGGGCCGCGGCGCAGGCCGCCTTGGAAGTCTTCGTGAAGAAGTACGCGGCCAAGTACGGCAAGGCGGTGGAGTGCCTGACCAAGGACCGCGACGCGCTGCTCGCCCGCCCATTGTCCGGAAACCCGTCCGGCAAACTACGTGTCCGGAAAGCCGTCGTCAACGCGGGTTGGCGGACAGATCGGCGGCTGGCCATCAAACGGCCGATAGACGAACGAGTAATACCGGCGGCGCCTGAAGAATTCCATTGATGGGATGTCATGCGAATTGCGGCCACCAATGGAACCAAGTGATGGCCTTGAGGCGGTCGGGATCATTGGCCAGGGCGCAGCAGCGGTCGGCGAGAGCCTGATCGACGGCCGCAAGATCCTTGAAGTGGGTGTTGGCGACCGCTTCGTTGGTCAACGGCCACAGGCGCTCGGCCGGCTGCAACTCGGGTGAGTAGCGGGGCAGGAACTCCAGGGTGACGCCGTCCGGGATCTCCACCTCGCCGGCACCGTGCCAGCCCGCGCCATCGAGAACCAAGAGGACGCGCTTGTCCGCTCCGGCTCCGATCTCGCGGGCAAACGCGGCGAGGATCCGGCTGAACAGCGCGGCGCCGACGCCGTCGGCCAGGAACCACACCACCGCTCCGCTGCTCGGGCGCACGAAGCCGTAGACGTACATCCACTCGAAACGGTGATGCCCGCGCGCGATGGGGCGGCAGCCGCGCGGTGCCCAGACCCGGCGCAACACCGGCTTGAGCCCGACGCGGTGCTCGTCCATCGCCCACACCTCCAGCGGCGTGGCGGGGTCCTCCTGCTGGAGCGCTTGCACGCGCCGGCGGAAGCGGGCCTTGAAGACCTCCTGGGCCAGCGGATCGGCCGCGGCATGATGAGGGCGCGGCACCTGACGGGTGAAGCCGAGGCGGCGCAGGGCTTCGGTGCCGCGGCGTGGCGACACCAAACGGCCCAGCATGCCCGTGATCCACTGGGCGACCGAGCGGCCCGTCCAGAAGCCGTAATCGGGCGGCGGGTCGTCCAGGCTATTCTTCAGGCGGCGTTGCTGGTCGGCGTCGAGCAGCGGTCTGGCGCCGGGGTTGAACTGGCGCTGGTCGCCCAGCCCCGCAACCCCGGCCTCGTTGTAGCGCCCCACCAAAATGCTGATCCAGCGCGGCGTGTACCCCGTCACCTCGGCGACGAATTGGGCCGAGCGTCCGCTGGTCAGCAGCCAGATGATCTGAAGGTGCGTCCGCTCCGTCGCATCCTTCGCCTCCTTGTACAGCCGATGCAGGTCATCGGCCTCAAGGTGCCGTTTCAGGTGAACTTTGCTGCCCATCCTCAAACAGGTGGAACAGCGGAACCTCATTGGAAGCCTTCAGACGCCGTCGGTATAAGTCAAGAAGAGGAAGGAATGGATACTTACGCAACGGTCACTTGGTTGCGCCCCCGCCGCTTCGCCTCGTAAAGCGCGACGTCGGCCCGGTGCAGCACGGACTCCACGGTCACGTCGTCCGACACCCATACGGTGACCCCGATGCTGATGGTGACGGCAAGCTCGCCGTTGGACCAGTCCGGCGAGGCGCTCTCCACCGCTTCCCGCAACCGCTCCGCGACGGCCGCCGCCGCGGCGCCATCAGTGTCCGGGAGAAGGACGGCGAACTCCTCGCCGCCGAGCCGCCCGATGACATCATGCTCGCGCAGCGCCGTCACGCAGAGGTCGGAAAGGCGCGACAAGACCTGATCGCCCGCGGCGTGCCCATGGGTGTCGTTGACCTGCTTGAAGTGGTCGATGTCGAAGAGAATCAGCGACAACGGACGCCCGTAGCGGTGGAAGCGGCGGCTTTCCGTCTCCGCGGTTTCCATGAAGTGGCGGCGGTTGGGGATGTTGGTCAGCACGTCGATGGTCGCCAGCCGCCGCAAATCCTCCTCGAGCTGCTGGCGGCGCGCGATCTCGGCGTTGAGGTCGACGTTCTTCCGCGCCAGCTCCGCCAGGATCCACTGAAGGGCTTCCTTGTTGTTGAAGAGGTCGAGGAAAATCCCGACCTTCGCCAGCAGCACCTGATCGTTGATCGGCTTCTCGATATAGTCGACGGCGCCGGTTCCATAGGCGCGCAGACGGTGCCGCTCGTCCTTGTAGGCGGCTGTCAGGAAGATGATCGGAATACTCTTCGTCCGCTCCTCGCCGGACAGCAGTTCGGCCAGTTCGTAGCCGTCCATCTCCGGCATCTGCACGTCGAGCAGGAACAGGGCGAAGTCGTGGTCCAGCGTCAGCGCCAGCGCCTGGTTGCCCGACGACGCGGCGATCACCTCGGCATCCACGCGGCTCAGCAAACGCTTGAGCACGACCAGGTTCGCGGGCGTGTCGTCGACGACGAGGATCTTCGGCCGCACATTGCCGTGGCCGGCGAGGCCTCCGGCGGCGTCAAGCCGCAAGATCGCCTTGTCACAGGGCACCGAGCACAGCGCGATCCGGCTCATCCTGTTTTCCTCAGTCATCGACGGCCCCATCGATCCCACACCGCGGCGTTATCCGACACCGCATATGACATTCCTGAAACACTAAGTGTTCATATCAAATTCTACCAGTCTTTCATCACTCTCCAGCCACCGCCGCCCTCAGGAACGTGGCAATACCGCGCAAGGGCAGCACGTGGCCGGCGGCGCCGGCATCAATGGCCGCCTGCGGCATGGTGGCCGCCGCCGCCGTCGCCGGATCCTGCACAACGGTCCGGCCGCCGACCCGCCGGATGGCCAGCAGGCCGTGGCTGCCGTCGTGGTTGGCGCCGGTCAGCAGGACACCGATCAGACGTTCGCCATAGGCATCGGCGGCGGTCTCGAACAGCACGTCGATGGCGGGGCGGCAGTTGCAGACCTTGGGGTCGACGGTAAGAGAGAAGGTCCCATCGGACTCGACGAGCAGATGGTAGGCGCCCGGGGCGAGGTGGACGTGGCCGGGCGTTGCAGGCTGCTTCTCCTCGACGGTCGAGACCTTGAGCAGACTGTCGCGCTCCAGAACCTCGGCCATCAGCTGGTCGCCGTCGGCTCCATGGTGGGCTACGACGACGATCGGCACCGGAAAATCCGCCGGCAGGCCGTGCAGGATCTCCCGGAGCGCCTCGAGCCCACCGGCCGAGCAGCCGATGACGACCGCGTCAACGCACGGTGGGGACGATGACGTCGTCAAGCCTGGGCACCTTTCGGTAGATCTTCTGGGCGGCGTCGAGCGGCTGGTAGCGGCCGGCGAGATCCGAGAACGCCAGCGTCTCCTTGCGGCCGAGGCATAGAACCCCATTGCGCGCCAGACTGTCGTGGAACAGGTGCAGCACCCGGTTCTGCAAAGCCCGGTTGAAGTAGATCAGGACGTTGCGGCACAGCAGCAGGTTGACCTCGCAGAAGACGCCGTCCGCCGTGAGATTGTGATGCGCGAAGGAGATGTTGCGCTTGAATCGGTCGTCGATCTTGGCGAAGTCGTAGCGGGCGTGGAAATACTCCGTCAGCGAGCGCCGTCCGCCGGCCTTCAGATAGTTGTCGGCGAAGCCGCGCATGCTCTTGAGGGGGAAGACGCCCTCCTCGGCGCGCGCCAGCGCCTGGTCGTTGATGTCGGTCGCGTAGATCTGGACGCGGTCGTACAGCCCCTCCTCCTCCAGCAGGATGGCCAACGAATAGACCTCCTCGCCGTAGGCGCAGCCCGCCTGCCAGACGTTGATCTGGTCGTACGACTGTAGCAACGGCACCACCTGGGCGCGCAGGCTCAGGAACATCGGCGGGTCGCGGAACATCTCCGACACCGGCACCGACAGCATGGCGAGGATCCGCGGCAGCACGTCCGCGTCGTGCAGGATCAGCGGGATGGTGTCCGAGATCCGCGCGCAGCCGAGTTCGGCGGCGATGCCGGTGATGCGGCGCTTGAGCGACGCCCGCGCGTAGTCGCCGAAATCGTAGCCGTAGCGTCGGCGCAGGGCGTCGACGAGCAACTCGACCTCGATGGCTTCGATCTCCGCGGTCTTCATGACCCGCTCACCTTACCGTCTTCCATTGGCACCGTCTTCCATCGGCGGCCGTCAGTGGGCGGCCAGCCAGACCCGCATCATCGACAGCAGGCGCTCGGTGTCGATCGGCTTCGACAGGTAGTCGTTGGCTCCAGCCTCCAGGCACAGCTCGCGGTCGCCCTTCATCGCCTTGGCGGTGAGCGCCAGGATCGGCAGCTTGGCGAACGGACGCTGCTTGCGGATGCTGCGTGTCGTCTCGTAGCCGTCCATGCCCGGCATCATGATGTCCATCAGCACGATGTCGACCGCCGGGTTGGCCTCCAGCTGATCCAGCGCCTTCTGTCCATCCTGGGCGATCAACACCTTGAGCCCACGGGCGCGCAGCACCCGGGACAGGGCGAAGGCGTTTCGCATGTCGTCGTCCACCACCAGGGCGGTGCGGCCGCGGAACACGTCCTCGGCCCCCTGGCCGGCCAGCGCCATGGCGCGGCGCTCCTCTTCCGGCAGCTTCGCCTTGACGCTGTGGAGGAACAGCTTGACTTCGTCGAGCAGCCGTTCCTGCGAGCGTCCACCCTGGACGATGATGCTGTCGGTGTATTCCCGCAGCCGCAGGCTCTCGTCCTTTGACAGCGGGCGCCGGGAATGGACGATCACCGACGGCAGCGTCGGCGTCGCCGCCTTGGCCCGCTCCAGCAGGGTCGCCCCGTCGATGTCCGGCAGGTCCAGATCAAGGACGATGCCGTCCACCGGCATGCGCCCGAGGATCGCCATCGCCTCGTCGCCGGATCCGGCGCCAACCACATCCACCGCCTCGTTCCTGAGAAGATCGGCCGCCGCCCGCCAGCCGCCGGGCTCGGAGTCGATGACGAGCACCCGCTTGATCCCGCTCGCCCCGTCTTTGGAGAGCGCCAGCCGGTCGAGCAGGGCTTCGAGCTGCTCCTTCGACACGGGCTTGGTGAGAAAGCTGGCGGCCCCCTTGAGCCGGCCCTTTTCCTGCTCGCCGGACGCGGAGATGAAGTGCACGGGAATGCGGCAGAGCTGCGCGTCGTCCTTCAGCCGGTCGATCACCGCCCAGCCGTCCATGTCCGGCAGCCCGACATCGAGGATGATGCCGTTGGGCCGATGTTCCGCGGCCAGCCGCAGGCCGGTTTCGCCGTCCGCCGCGGTGACCGTCCGGAAGCCCCGCTTCGTTGCGAGATCGGAAAGCACCGTGGTGAACACTGGGTCGTCCTCGACGATGAGAATGAGCCGCTGATTGCCATCGGGCTGGCCGCCGGCCATCGCCTCGAATGCCCGTTCGACGGCCGGCGCGTCCGGAAAGGCCTCGGCGTCCGTGCCGCCGGGGGTGAATGGCATCCACAACGTGAAGGTGCTGCCCTTGCCCACCTCGCTGCTCACGCGGATCTCGCCACCGAGCAGTTTGGCGAGCTTCTGCGAGATCGACAGGCCAAGACCCGTACCGCCGAACTTGCGGCTGGTCGTACCGTCCGCCTGCTCGAAGGCGCCGAAAACGCGGCCGAGCTTGTCCGGCGGGATGCCGATCCCGGTGTCGGTGACGGCCACCGACAGCATCGGCGCACGGGCTTCAGGCCCCTGGGTGCAGGCGAAGCGCACGTGAACACGCCCCTGCTCGGTGAACTTCAGGGCGTTGCCAACCATGTTGGTGATGATCTGATCGAGTTTGCCCCCGTCGGTGCACATCGCTTGCGGCAGGTCGGGGGAGATATCGACCTCGAGCAGCAGACCCTTGGACTCCGCCATGTGGCGGAACTGCCGGACAACGGTGTCGGCCACGGCGCGGATCGAGACGTCCTCCAACTGGACGTCCATCTTGCCGGCCTCGACCTTCGACAGGTCGAGGATGTCGTTGATCAGGCGCAGAAGGTGGCCGCCGCTCTCGTGCACGATCTTGGCCGACTCGATCTGCTCGGCCATGAGGTTGCCTTCCTCGTTGTCGGCCAGCATCTTGGACAGGATGAGCATGCTGTTGAGCGGCGTGCGCAGCTCATGGCTCATATTTGCCAGGAACTCGGACTTGTACTGGCTGGCGCGGCTCAGCTCCTGCGCCTTGTCCTCGGCCTCGGCGCGCGCCGTCTCCAGGGCGAGCTGCTGCTCTTCCAGGGCAGCGGTCTTTTCGGTCAGCTCCTCGTTGATGGCCTGAAGTTCCTCGCGTTGCGCCTTGAGCTCCTCCTCGGACGCCCGCAATTCCTCCGTCTGGTCGGCGAGATCCTGCGACTTCAGGCGCAGTTCCTCGTTGGCGGTCTTCAGTTCGGCCTGCTGCGCGGTCAGCACGTCCTCCGACTGCCGCAGCGCGGTGGCTTGGCGCTGCGTCTCGCCGAGCAGCGTCTGGGTCTTCAAGGTGCGGTCGAGGTTCTCCAGGATGAGTGCGGCCATCGGCAGCGCCTCGTCGAGCAGCGCCTGCTGGAACTCCGAGAACTCCTGGAAGGCGGCGATCTCGAGCACGCCCAGCAGGTTGTCCTTGAAGCACATGGGCGCGGCGATGATGCTCCGAGGCGTCGCCTCGCCCAGGCCGGAGCTGATCCGCACATAATCGTCCGGTACCGCGCTGAGGACGATCGGTTTGCGCTCCAGCGCGCATTGCCCGACCAGCCCCTCGCCCAGCGTGAAGCTGTTGCTCAGCGACTTGCGCTGCTTGTAGCCGTAGGTGCCGAGCAGCGAGAGCCGCTCGCCGTCACGGTCGTGGATATAGAAGACGCCGTGCCCGCCCTGCAGCAGGGGCACCAGACCCTGGACCAGGGTCTGCGCGAAGTCGCGGTGCGTCTCCGTCTGCTGCAAGGCACTCGCCAATTCCGCGACGCCCGACTTCAGGCGGTGCTGCGCCTCGGTGCGCAGCGCCATCCGTTTGAAGACATCGGCGGCCCGCGCCATGTCGCCGATCTCGTCGAGGCGGTCCATGCACGGGATCTCGACGGTCTGGTTGCCGGAGGCGAGGCCGTTCATCGCCGTCGTCAGGCGGACGATGTGCGGCGCGATGCTGCGCGACACCAGGACGGTCAGCAGGGTCAGCAAGCCGGCGGCGAGCACCGCGACGATGACGGTGATGCGTTGCGACCACGCCAGCGTCCGCACCGCCTCCTCGCTGGTCTCCGACGCGCGCGACCAGGTGGACTCCCTGGCCTCGTTGGCGGTGCGGGAGACGGCCTGCACCGCCAGGTCGAGATCGTGCAGGCCACCCTTCAGGATATCCTCGTTCTGC
>DASWVP010000093.1:0-5949 GCA_036401175.1 Azospirillum sp.
AGAGGGTATCGACGTCCCCTCTCCCCAGGGGGGAGAGGGATTCTCCGACACCCTTCTTCCACACCTGCCAGGTGCTGCGGTGGTGGGCGTGGCAGATCGCCACGGCCAGCGCGTCGGCGGCGTCGGGGGTGGCGATCGTGCAGCCGGGCAGCAGGACCCGCACCATCATCTGCACCTGCGCCTTGTCGGCGCGTCCGGCCCCGACCACCGCCTTCTTCACCATGTTGTTGGTGTACTCGGCCACCGCCAGACCGGCCTGCGCCGGCACCAGCAGCGCCACCGCGCGCGCCTGCCCCAGCTTCAGCGTGGAGACGGGGTTGGCGTTGACGAAGGTCTCCTCCACCGCCGCCTCGTCGGGGCGGTAGCGTTCCAGAACCTCGGACAGCGCGTCGTGCAGCTGGCACAGGCGTTCGGCCAGCGCGCAGCCGTCGCGCGAGTGGACGGCCCCGTCGGCCACGTGGCTCAGGCGGTTGCCGGCGACGTCGATGATGCCCCAACCGGTGTGCCGCAGCCCGGGATCGATCCCGAGCAGCCGCACCGTTCCCATGCCTGCGCCGTCGCCGCCGCCATAGCCGCCCACGCTTTTGTCCTCACGCGGTCAACCGCTCCATCAGCTCGGCCGAGATGTCGTAGTTGCCTTCGACGTTCTGGACGTCGTCGTTGTCCTCCAGCACCTCCAGCAGTTTGATGAGGGTGGCGGCGGACTCCTCCGGCGGGGCGACGGTGTTGAGCGGCTTCCAGGCCAGCCGGCCGCTTTCCGGCGCGCCGAACCGGGCCTCCAGCGCGTCGCGCACGACGGCGAAGCTCTCCACCGTGCTGGTGATCTCGTGGCCGTTCTCGTCGGACTCGACGTTGTCGGCGCCGGCTTCCAGCGCTGCTTCGAACATGGTGTCGGCGTCGGCCGCCGATGCCGGGTAGTAGAGCGCGCCGACGCGGTTGAACATGAAGCTCACCGAGTTGGTCTCGCCCAGGGAACCGCCGTACTTGGTGAAGGCGGAGCGCACCTCGGCGGCGGTGCGGTTGCGGTTGTCGGTCAGCGCCTCGACGATCAGCGCGACGCCGCCGGGGCCATAGCCCTCGTACCGCACCTCTTCGTAATTGGTGTCATCGCCGCCGCCCGGCGTGCCCTGCTTGATGGCGCGGTCGATGCGGTCGCGCGGCATGTTCTGCGTGCGGGCCGCGAGGATGGCGGCGCGCAGGCGCGGATTGGCGGCCGGGTCCGGCAGGCCGGACTTGGCGGCCACGGTGATCTCGCGCGCCAGCTTGTTGAAGATCTTGGACCGCTTGGCGTCCTGCGCGCCCTTGCGGTGCATGATGTTCTTGAATTGTGAATGACCGGCCATGCGTCGGACGAGCCCCAGGCTAGAGAAGAGCGTGACAAGGTTCAGGATACGGTATGGGATGCCGTGCGGCACATGTACCAGATCTGGTACGCCCACGCACCCTTGCGCGGGCGCAGAGCACACCCACTCCCTTAGAAAGTCAATATGGCGAGAATGCGGCCGGCGCATTTCGCTCCGGACATGTGGCGCCGGTTTCAGTCCAGCTCGTGCCGGTTGGCCGGCCACCAGCCGGGATCGAGAAGCTGGTCGGCCGTGTAGGGGCAGTCGGCGGGCAGGTCGCGTTCGGTCAGGCCATCGGCTTCCAGACCGTCCGTTGCCTCGCCCAACCCCTTCCTCCAGGCCCATTCGACGGCGTCGCCGAGGCGGGCCTTCAGGCTGGGGCTGTCCTTCAGAATGAGGTCCAGTTCGTCGCGCGCGTTGCGCACCGACCGGCGCCAGCCCGACCGCGGCGGCTCGGCCGGCGAGAATTCCAGCTTCAGCAGGTGCTCGATGACACGGCCTAGGTGCTTGGCCAGCCCGCGGAAATCGCTCTTCCCCACGCTCTCGATCTCCTCGGCGAGGTTCTCCCAGTCGAGCGGCAGGTTGGCGCCGGACGCCGCCGCCTCACGCAGCCGCGACGCCTGCTCCTGTGTCCAGGCGTAGAAGTCGTCGTCGTACTTAGCGCCGAAACCCATGGGGACCTCCCTCAGTCCAGGCCATGCCAGTTGGCCGGCCACCAGTCGGGGTCGAGCAGTTGATCGGCCGTGTAGGGGCAATCGGCCGGCACGTCGCGCGCGGTGACATCGTCCTCGACAAGGCCCAGCGCGGCCAGTTGACGGCCGCCCTGCCAGGCGTCGTCCAGCGCGTCCGGCAGCTTCGCCTTCAGGCTGGGGCTGTTCTTGAGAAGGCGCGCGATGCTCAGCCGCTGCTGCACCACCGACCGCTTCCAGCCATTGCGGGGATTGGCGGCCGGCGAGATTTCCAGCTTCAGGAGATGCTCGATGAGGCGTTCGAGGTGGCTGATCAACCCGTTGAGGTCGCTCCTCCCCATGCTTTCGATCTCCTCGGCGAGGTTCTCCCAATCCAGCGGCAGGTTGACGCGCGTCTGCGCCGCCTCGCGCAGGCGCGACGCCTGCTCCTGCGTCCAGGCGTAGAAGTCGTCCTCGTACTTGGCGCCATAGCCCATGGGACCCTCCGGGAAGCGTCAGCTCCGCGCCGGCATATGCTGGCTCAAACGGCCGCCGAGGCGCAACGGCTCGATGCGGGTGGCGAGGCCGGAGCGGTCGTCGGTCTCCACGTACACGCCGCACACCGTGCCCTCGCCCTCGGCCGGGGACAGGCGCTCGGTGGGCAGCTTGCGGATCATCTTCGCCATGGCGATCTCCTTCTTCATGCCAATGGCGCTGTCATAGTCGCCGCACATGCCGGCGTCGGTCATGTAGGCGGTGCCGCCGGGCAGGATCAGGTGGTCGGCCGTCGGCACGTGGCTGTGCGTGCCGACCACCAGCGAGACGCGGCCGTCCAGGAAATGGCCCATGATCATCTTCTCGCTGGTCGCCTCGCCGTGGAAATCCACCAGGATGGCGTCCACCCCGCCCGGCCCCAGCCGGTGTGCCCGCAGCACCCGGTCGATGGCGGCGAAGGGGTCGTCCTGCGGCTCCATGAACAGGCGGGCCAGCGCGTTGATGACCAGGATCTTGCGCCCGCCGCGCCCCTGCAGCAGCACGAACCCGCGCCCCGGCGTGCCCTCCGGGTAGTTCAGCGGGCGGATGACGCGCGGCTGCTGGTCGATGGTGCCGACCAGCTCCTTCTGGTCCCAGGTGTGGTTGCCGAGCGTGAGGACGTCGACGCCCGCCTCGAAGAACTCGCCGGCGATCTTCACGGTCACGCCATAGCCGCCGGCGGCGTTCTCGGCGTTCACCACGACGATGTCGGGATCCAGCTCCGCCTTGATCCGGGGCATGTGCGCGATCACCGCGTCGCGGCCGGATCGGCCGACGACATCGCCGAGGAACAGAAGTCTCATCGTTCAACCTTCATCGAATAGCGCTCGGTGACGATCCAGTCGAGCGGCTGGTCGTGCGGCCCGTGCGGCACCGCCTCGACCTCCTGCGCGGCGAAGCCGATGCCGACCGCCAGCACCGGCCCGCCCGACCGCCGCAACCCGTCGAGCGTGCGGTCGTAATAGCCGGCGCCATAGCCCAGCCGGTGCCCGCCGCGGTCGAAGGCCAGCAGCGGCACCAGCAGCACCGCCGGCACCACCCAGGGGGCGGTCTCGTCGGGCTCGGTGATGCCGAAGCGTCCCTCGCGCAGCGGCGTGTCCAGCGCCCAGGCGCGGAAGCGCAGCGGCTCGCCGCGCGGCCCCGCCACCGGCAGCGCCGCCGTCCGCCCCTCGTCCGTGAAATGGAGCAGCAGCGGCCGCACGTCGAGTTCGGAGCCCAGCGGCCAATAGCCGGCCACCGGCCCGTCCGGCAGCGGCACCTCGGCCAGGATGCGGTCGCGGATGGCGTGCGCGGCGCGGCTGCACGCTTGCGCGTCGGTGACGGCGTCGCGCAAGGCCCGCGCCCGCAATCTGGCGGCAGCCTTGGCCTCGCGCGGGTCGGTCATCGGCGGTCGGAAACCTGACGGGGGAAAGAGGGTGGAAGGCGCCGCCTTGGGCGTTGGCCATTATGCCTATCCTCCACGGCCTGCCAGTGCAGGTGGGCGCCATGTACCGAGACCACGGCCCCGGCAGGGACAGCTCCCAAGAGGTTAGGGTTATCGGCCCTGGGGATAAAGCGACCTGACGCGCCAGGCAGCGTACCTTCCGGGACTTAACTTAGGCGCGCTCGAGCCGCGCCGCAACCTCTTCGATGCGGCGCGTGATCGTATCGACCGCCGCGACCGCCGCGGCCTCCGCCGCCATGTCCTCGGGCGAGGGGCCGAGGCGGGTCGGCGGGGCGCCGCGCCCGGTCAGCGCGTCGCTCAGCTCGTCGGCCAGCACGAGGCAGGTCGCCACCAGCATCATGGCGTCGGAGCCGGACCGGCCGCCGCCGGTCACCTGCTTGAGGCGAGCGTCCACATAGGCGGCCAGCTCGCGGATGCGCGGCTCCTGCCCGTCCTCGCAGGCGAGCTGGTAGGGGCGGCCGTTGATCTCGATCTCGACGCGGGCCATGGGGTCAGGTCTCCAGCACGGCTTCGAGACGGCCGATGGCGGCCTCCAGCCGTTTCGACACGGCCTCGGCATCTTCGGTGGCCTTGGCCTTTTCGGCGCGCGCCTGTTGCAGCGCCTCGGCCATTTCATGCTCGCGGCGGGTGACGCGGGTTTCGCGGTTGACGGCCGCGTGCTCCAGGCGGCCGACGGCTTGCCCCAGACGGTCGAGGGCGGCTTTCAGGGCGTGCATGGGCCTCCCGGTCGGACTCTTCGCAACTGCACAATAGGCTAGACTCTTACAGTTGGCCCCGCAATGGCGCGCCGTCAACCGAAAAGAAAAGACCGCTTGCCACACCCCACCCCGCCCGCCCTACCCGCCTGCGGGAGGCTGTTCCTACCCATTCGCGTGTTGACCAAGCCGCGCCGTATCTGCATTTTGCGGCGATCCGGCGGGGAGCGGCGCGCCCCTGCCCGATCGGCCACGTCCCTGCCAGCGAGCACGCGCGTCCCAGCACCTTGCCTAGGAATCTGAATCGATGTCCACACCCACCGTTTCCCCGGAGACCATGGCCAACGCGATCCGCGCCCTGTCCATGGATGCCGTCGAGGCCGCCAAGTCGGGGCATCCCGGCATGCCGATGGGCATGGCCGACGTGGCCACCGTGCTGTTCACGCGCTTCCTCAAGTTCGATCCGGCGCACCCGACGTGGCCCGACCGCGACCGTTTCGTGCTGTCGGCCGGCCACGGCTCGATGCTCGTCTACTCGCTGGCCTACCTGACCGGCTATGAGCGGATGACGATCGATCAGCTCAAGCGCTTCCGCCAGATCGGCAGCCTGACGCCCGGCCACCCCGAGGTCGATCCGGAGATCGGCGTCGAGATGACCACCGGCCCGCTGGGCCAGGGCGTCTCCACCGCCGTCGGCATGGCGCTGGCCGAGCGCATCGCCAACGCCCGCTTCGGCGGCGATCTGGTGGACCACTTCACCTACGTCATCGCCTCGGACGGCGACCTGATGGAGGGCGTCAGCCACGAGGCGTGCTCGCTGGCCGGCCACCTGAAGCTGAACCGCCTGATCGTGCTGTGGGACGACAACCACATCTCCATCGACGGTTCGACCGACCTGTCCTTCACCGACGACACGCAGGCGCGCTTCCGCGCCTACGGCTGGGACGTCCAGGCGGTGGACGGCCACGACATGGCCGCCGTCGAAAAGGCCATCACGGCCGCCCGCTCGTCCGACCGGCCGAGCTTCATCGCCTGCCGCACCATCATCGGCAAGGGTGCCCCCAACAAGCAGAACACGCACGGCTGCCACGGCTCGCCGCTGGGCCTCGACGAGGTCAAGGCGACGCGCGAGAACCTGGGCTGGCCGCACGAGCCGTTCGTTGTGCCCGACGAGGTGCTGAACGCCTGGCGCGCCGCCGGCCGCCGCGCCGACGACGCCTTCAAGGCGTGGGACGCCCGCCACGGCAAGCTGGACGATGCGGCCC
>DASWVP010000094.1:0-3138 GCA_036401175.1 Azospirillum sp.
CGTTCCCTCTCCCCTCTGGGGAGAGGGTTAGGGTGAGGGGGCCCGGCATCACGGATGTTTCCGGTCCCCCGAAAGCCCCCTCACCCGGACCCTCTCCCCAGAGGGGAGAGGGAGGGGCTGGCCGCTCCCTCGCTGCGCAGCCGGCTGCCGCGCAGCTCGCCGCTCTGGTCCAGAATCGGGTAGGCCACCGAGGCGACGTGCGCGTTGATGCGCTTCAAATCGCGCAGCACGTCGAGGAACAGCGCGCTCGTCTCGATGCACTCGGCCCGGCCCTGGCGCACGCGGTCCAGGTGGTGGTCGGCGCAGGCGCGCTCCAGCGCGCGGATGGCGTCCTTCTCGGCGATCAGCGCGCGGGCGAGGCGGCGGTCCTCCGACAAGAAGACGCCCAGCGCGGTGCGCAGGTTGCCCAGCGTGCGGGCGTGCAACTCCTCGATGGCGCGGAAATCGTCGTCGGCGAAGCGCAGGCGGTGGCGGATCTTGCGGGCCGCCAGTTCCATCAGGTTCTTGTCGATGATGTCGCCGACGTGCTCCAGGTTGATGGCGAAGGCCATCATGGCGCCGACGCGCTTGCCGTCCGCCTCGTCCAGATGCTCGCGGCCGAGCTTGATCAGGTAGAGCTTGATCGCCGTGTGCAGCCCGTCCACCGCGTCGTCCATGCGGCTCAACTCGGCGATCGCGCGCTCGTCGTCGTGGCGCAGCACGTCCAGGCTGCGGCGCAGCATGTCCTCCACCACGTCGCCCAGGCGCAGCGTCTCGCGTGCCGCGCAGGCGATGGCGACGGAGGGGGCCTCCAGCGCCGATTCGTCCAGATGGCGGGGGCGCGCCGCGTCCTCGGCATCCTCGGTGTCCGGGAAGCGGCGGGCCGCCAGCCGCGCCACCGGCCCGACCAGCGGCAGCAGCAGCGCCGCCAGGGCGAGGTTGAAGGCGACGTGCAGCGCCATCACCGCGCCGGCGTCCGCGCCGTCGTGCGGCAGCAGGGCCGCGAAGGGCAGCGCCGCCGCGGCCCCGGCGCCGCGCATCAGCAGGTTGCCGAACGGCACGCGCCGGGCCGGCGCCCCATCCTTCAGCGTGGCGAACAGCGGCGGCAGCGCGCCGCCCAGGTTGGCGCCCAGCACCATCGCCGCCGCCGCCGGCAGATCGAGGAAGCCGGCCGCCGCCAGCGAGGCGATCAGCAGCACCACCGCCAGACTGGAATGGGTGAGCACCGTCAGCCCCGCCGCCGCCAGCAGCGCCAGCACCGGCGCGGCGCCCAGGCTGGACAGCACGGCATGGATCAGTTCGGATTCGCGCACCGGAACCGTGGCCTCGGCCAGCAGCCGCAGGGCCAGCAGCACGAGGCCCAGCCCGACGACGGTGCGGGCCACGGCGCGCCGCTTGCCGCTGCCGTTCCCGGCGGCGAACAGCGCGCCGCCCAGCAGGATCAGCCCCGGCGACAGCCAGCGCAGGTCGAGCGTCAGCAGCATCGCCACCACGCTGGTTCCGACGTCGGCCCCCAGCATGACGGCGAGCGCCATGGCCGTGGGCAGCAGCCGCTGCCCGGCCATCGACGCGGCCATCAGCGCGGTGGCCGTGCTGCTCTGCAACGCCAGGGTGGCGGCCAGCCCGCCGGCGAAGGCGCTGATCCGGTTGCGCGTCGCCAGCCCGACCCAGCGCCGCAGGCCGGGGCCGAACGCGCGGAACACGCCCGTGCGCACCAGCCGCAGCCCCCACAGCAGCAGGGCGACGGCGCCCAGGATGTCGACCAGGACGATGGTCGGGGAAATGGCGGGTCTCCTCCGGTTCGGATCGGCTGACGGGGCTTCACTGAACTGTAACAGTGGCCCTTGTTTTCCGATCCGCATCCCTTCCGGATGGGGGAGACCCAATCATACGACGTCGCATGGCGCGCGGAATGTTGGCTTTTGGCGCGCGCCGGCCGTCAGGTGAGGAACGGGTTGGTCAGGCGTTCCTCGCCGAAGGTGCCCATCGGGCCGTGGCCGGGGATGAAGGCGATGTCGTCGCCCAGCGGCAGCAGCTTGGCGGTGATCGCGTGGATGAGGTCGGCGTGGTTGCCGCGCGGGAAGTCGGTGCGCCCGATCGAGCCCTGGAACAGCACGTCGCCCACCACCGCCAGATGGCTGGGAGCGTGGTGGAACACCACGTGGCCGGGCGTGTGGCCGGGGCAGTGGATGACGGTCATCGTCTCTTCGCCGACCGTCACCGTGTCGCCATCCTCCAGCCAGCGGTCGGGCGTGAAGGCCGGGGCGGGTGGGAAGCCGAACTTCATGCTCTGCTGCGGCATGGCGTCGATCCAGAAGGCGTCTTCGCGCTGCGGCCCCTCGATGGGCAGGCCCAGGCGGTCGGCCAGCGGCTTCACGCCGCCGGCGTGGTCGATGTGGCCGTGCGTGACGAGGATCTTCTCGGGCGTGACGCCCAGCTTTTCCACGGCGCGCAGGATGCGCTCCAGGTCGCCGCCGGGATCGACGATGGCGGCCTTCTTCGTGGCCTCGCACCACAGGATGCTGCAGTTCTGCTCGAAAGGCGTCACCGGAACGATGGCGTACTTCATGCCGATCCCTTGCGCTGGTCCCACTGGAAACGCCGGCGACCTTACGCCGGACCCCGCGCGGCGTCCAGCGCGCCCGCCGCTGTCGCCCAAACCGGGCCGTCGCTTGGCGAACGCCGGTGCGCTACTCTGCCCCGGCAGGAACACCGCCGACGAGGGAGGGAAGGCGACCCATGGACACGGCCATCCCGGACAAGAAGCGCGCCATCCACCCCGGCTCCGGCCGGCGGAACACGCGGGCGCGGCCCAAGGGACGGCAGGTCGACCCGGCGGCGCTGGCCGAGGTGCGCGACCTGCTGGGCGTGCGGTCCCGCCAGCCGGACCTGCTGATCGAGCATCTGCACCTCCTCCAGGACGCCCACGGCTGCCTGCACGCCCGCCATCTGGCGGCGCTGGCGCACGAGATGCGGCTGGCCCTGGTCGAGGTGTACGAGGTCGCCTCCTTCTACGCGCACTTCGACATCGTCCTGGAGGGGGAGGAGGCGCCGCCGCCGCTGACCGTCCGCGTCTGCGACAGCCTGTCCTGCCGCATGGCCGGCGCCGAGGACCTGCTGGCCGCGCTGCCGGAGGCGCTCGGCCCCGGCGTGCGGGTG
>DASWVP010000095.1:0-10239 GCA_036401175.1 Azospirillum sp.
CCGGCTCTACTTCGACGGGGTGAAGGTGGCCGAGCGCCTGGGGCCGATCTGCTACCCGTACGAGCCGGCCAAGCCCAACCAGGGCCCGTACTGGAAGGCCGGGCTGTACTGCTGGGGCTGGGGCAGCCAGTACACCGTGGCCGCCGGCAACGCGCGGCACCGGGTGATCTGCTTCTCGGATTTCCGCATCGCCGACGCCAACGGCAACATCAACAGCGTGCGCCCGTGACCCCGGCCGGGGAGGGGGCGGCGATGGGAAAGGAGCGGTGCCGGGAGCGCGTGGTCACGGTGGCCGAGCTGGTGGACGTGCTGGCGCGCGCTGCACGGCGGCTCGAAGGCCCGGACCACACGGCGATTCGGCCGGACGGCCATGACCACCCGGCCCTATGGAGCAACGCATGAGCGACACGAGACTCCCCGTGGCGGCGCCGATGCCCGACAAGCTGGTCTTCACCGTGGACGAGTTCTGTGCCCGGCACGGGCTGTCGAAGTCGGAGCTGTACCGGCTGTGGCGAACGGGACAGGGACCGGCGGTGATGCGGCACGGCCGATGGGTGCGGATCAGCTGGGAAGCGGCGGCGGCGTGGCGCGCCGCGCGGACGCGGGCATGGCGCCCGGACGAATCGCCGGAGCCGACGCGATGAGCGGACCGGCGCCAGAGGCGCGGACGAATACCCGACAAAATACCCGACAGAGATTGCGGCCGCGGCAGCTAAGTGCTTGTAAAAGTTGGCGTCCCCACGGGGATTCGAACCCCGGTTGCCGCCGTGAGAGGGCGGTGTCCTAGGCCTCTAGACGATGGGGACGTCGCAGCGGCGTGGCGGTTATGTAGCCGACCGCCCTGCCTCGATCAAGCGCTTTTTTCGCTGAATTGCCGCGCCGCGGAAAGAAAATCCTCCACCGCCGCGGGCGGCGTGTCGAACGCCGTGATCAGGCGCAGCAGGCCGCCGTCCCAGCGGTAGAAACGGAACCCCGCCGCCTCCAGCGCGGCGATCATCGGCTCGGGCAGGCGGACGAACACCTCGTTCGCCTCCACCGGGTGGGCCAGCGCCGCGCCCGGCAGCGTGGCGAGGCCGGCGGCGAGGCGGTCGGCCATCGCGTTGGCGTGGCGCGCCAGACGCAGCCACAGATCGCCGGCCAGCCACGCGTCGAGCTGCGCCGACAGGAACCGCCCCTTCGACACCAGATGCCCGCCGCGCTTGCGCAGATAGCCGAAATCCTCGGCCAGGGCGGGGTTGAAGAACACCACCGCCTCGGCCGCCAGACAGCCGCCCTTGGTG
The DNA here is from genome assembly GCA_036401175.1 of Azospirillum sp. Taxonomy (GTDB): domain Bacteria; phylum Pseudomonadota; class Alphaproteobacteria; order Azospirillales; family Azospirillaceae; genus Azospirillum. Next base: position 1,281 of record DASWVP010000095.1, read on the forward strand.
CCGCCCAGCGACAGCACGTCGACGTCGGCCCGCCACGTCAGCTCGGCCGGCGTGCAGCCCAGGCGCGCCAGCGCGTTGGCGAACCGCGCGCCGTCCATGTGCACGGTCATGCCGTGGCGGTGCGCCATGTCGGCCAGCGCCTCCACCTCGTCGGGGCGGTAGACGGTGCCCGCCTCGGTCGCCTGCGACAGGCTGAGCGCCGCCGGCTGCACCCGGTGGACGACGCCGATCGCCGCCTGCGCCAGCGCCGATTCGAGCCCGGCCGCCGTCAGCTTGCCGTGGTCGCCGGGCAGGCCCACCAGCTTGGCGCCGCCGCTGAACTGCTCGGGCGCGCCGCACTCGTCGGTGTTGATGTGGCTGCCGGCGTGGCAATAGATGGCGCCGTAGGGCGGCGTCACCGCCGACAGCGCCAGCGCGTTGGCCGCCGTGCCGGTCGCCACCGGGAACACCGCGACCTCCGTCTCGAACAACTCGCACAGGCGCGCGCCGACGCGCTTCGTCCATTCATCCTCGCCGTAGGGCGAGGCGGTGCCGCGCGCCGCCTGGGCCAGCGCGTCCATCACCTCCGGCGCGGCGCCGGCGACGTTGTCGCTGCGGAAATCGTAGCCAGCGGTCATGTCAGGGCTTCCCCGTGGCGAGGCCGGCGGCGGTGCCGGTGGTGACGGTGGACAGGACGGCGCCCGAGCGCGGATCGAGCGTGTAGAGCCGATCGGCGCCATCAGGTATGGTCACGCGGAACACCACGCGGTTGCCGACGACCAGCATGTCGCCGATCCGCGCGCCCAACGGCAGGCCCAGCGACACCTCGCCCGTCGGGGCCGTGGGCAGGGGCCGGTCCTCGGCGGATTCTTGAGGTTCGGCGGACATCTTGTTGGAAAAGCGCTTGACCACCTCGACGCCGAGATAGGCATACCCGGCCAGGATGAACACGCCCATGATGATGATGGCAGCCTTGAGCACGCGCACGGATCAGGTCCACTGTGGTGAAGATGCAGGACGACGGTCGAACCATGCCTGACGGCATATCGGTGCCCGACGGCACCCCCGGGCCCGCCGGTACCCGCCACACCGTCGCCGTCGCCCCCGAAGCGGCGGGCGACCGGCTGGACAAGGTGCTGGCGGCCGGCGTTCCCGACCTGTCGCGCTCGCGCGCGCAAGCGCTGCTGGAGCAGGGCCACGTCCGATCCGACGGGCGGACCATAACCGACGCCTCGCAGAGGGTCAAACCCGGCCAGACGTTCGAGGTGCTGCTCCCCGACGCCGAGCCCGCCGCGCCCGAGGCGCAGGACATCCCGCTGACCGTCGTCTACGAGGACCAGGACGTGCTGGTGCTCGACAAGCCGGCCGGGCTGGTCGTCCACCCCGCCGCCGGCAACCCGGATCACACGCTGGTCAACGCCCTGCTGGCGCACTGCGGCGACAGCCTGTCGGGGATCGGCGGCGTGCGCCGGCCGGGCATCGTCCACCGCCTGGACAAGGACACCAGCGGCCTGATGGTGGTCGCCAAGAACGACCGCGCGCACCACGCGCTGACGGCGCAGTTCTCCGACCGCTCGCTCAGCCGCACCTACCACGCGCTGGTCTGGGGCGTGCCGTCGCCCAAGGAGGGGCGGATCGAGGGCAACATCGGCCGCCACCCGACGGACCGCAAGCGGATGGCCGTGCTGGACGGCGGCGGCAAGCCGGCCGCCACCCGCTATCGCACGCTGCGCGCCTTCGGCCGGACGGCGGCGCTGGTGGAATGCACGCTGGAAACCGGACGCACCCACCAGATCCGCGTGCACATGGCGCATATCGGCCATCCCGTGGTGGGGGACCCGCTGTACGGCCGCGGGCGGGCGGGGCGCGCCGGTGGTGCCCATGCCTCCAATGCGCCGGAACCGCAGCGGAGCGCCCTTGTTGGCTTTCCCAGACAGGCCCTGCACGCCGTGGGAATCGCCTTTCTGCACCCCACCCGCGGCGAGTCGGTGCGCTTCGGCGTGGCCCTGCCGGCGGACATCGCGGCGCTGATCGGCAGCCTGGAGGGCCTTTAGAAACGTCTATGCCCCCGTGTCAAGCTGGGATATTCTACAGGGCGGCGGACAGGCCAGGGTCTGGCATAGTCGCGGTTTGAGGCGGTCCGGTGCCCGGCAGAAGGCACGCGAAGAGCCGCCAGGAGAGGGTTGGTCATGGCGACAGTTCCCAGCGTTCCGGTCATCAATTCGGAAAGCAACCTCTCGCGGTACCTGCAGGAAATCCGCAAATTTCCGATGCTGGCGCCGGAGGAGGAGTACATGCTGGCCAAGCGCTGGCAGGAGCATGAGGATTCCAAGGCCGCGCACAAGCTGGTGACCAGCCACCTGCGGCTGGTGGCGAAGATCGCCATGGGCTATCGCGGCTATGGCCTGCCGCTGTCGGAACTGATCTCCGAAGGCAACGTCGGCATGATGCAGGCGGTGAAGCGCTTCGACCCCGACCGCGGCTTCCGGCTGGCCACCTACGCGATGTGGTGGATCCGCGCGGCCATCCAGGAATACATCCTGCACTCCTGGTCGCTGGTCAAGATGGGCACCACGGCCGCGCAGAAGAAGCTGTTCTTCAACCTGCGCAAGCTGAAGGGCCAGATGCAGGCCATCGAGGAAGGCGACCTGTCGCCCGAGGTGGTCAAGAGCATCGCCACCAAGCTGGACGTGCCCGAGCAGGACGTCGTCAACATGAACCGCCGGCTCGCCAGCCCCGACCACTCGCTGAACGCGCCGCTGCGCGCCGACAGCGAGGGCGAGTGGCAGGACTGGCTGGTGGACGAAAGCGCCAGCCAGGAGATCAGCCTCGCCGAGCAGGAGGAGTTGGGCAAGCGGCGCACGTTGCTGGTCCAGGCCATGAAGGGGCTGAACGACCGCGAGCGCGACATCCTGATGGAACGCCGCCTGCGCGAGAACCCGACGACGCTGGAAGACCTGTCGCAGAAGTACGGAATCAGCCGCGAGCGCGTCCGCCAGATCGAGGTGCGCGCCTTCGAGAAGCTGCAAAAAGCCATCCGCAACGCGGCGCTGGAGCAGAAGCTGGCGAACTGACGCGTCCGGGCCGCCCCGCCGTCCGCGTCAGGCGCCGCCCGCCAATCCGCCCGCGAAGCGCAGGATGCGCCGCCCGGCCTCCTCCAGCACCGCGTCCGGCGCGGTGAGCGAGATCCGCAGGTGCCCGGCGGCGCTCTGGCCGAAGCCGTCGGCCGGCAGGACGGCGACGCCCTCCGCCTCCAGCAGCCGCTCGGCGAACGCGTCGGAGGTGAGCCCGGTGGCGCGGATGTCGAGCAGCACGAACATGCCGCCCTCCGGCATCGCCGTCCGGCAGCGCGGCGCGTCGCGCAGAATGCCGCTCAGCAGGGCAGCGCGGCGGCGATAGTCGGCGCGCATCGCGGCGACCTCCGGCGGGTTGCCGGTCAGCGCGGCGAGCGCGCCGTCCTGGATGAACGGCGGGCCGCCGTACAGCATGCACAGCAGCAGGTTGAACAGGTGGCCGGTCAGCGGCGGCGGCCCGACGATCCAGCCGAAACGCAGCCCCGGCGCCGCGTGCGACTTGGACAGGCTGGAGACGACCACCGTGCGCTCCGCCATGCCCGGCAGCGACCACGGGCTGGTGTGGCCGCCATCGAACGCCAGTTCCGCGTACACCTCGTCGGACAGCACCCACAGGTCGTGTGCGCGGGCCAGTTCCGCCACCGCCTCCACCTCCGGGCGGCTCATCACGGCGCCGGTGGGATTGTGCGGGGTGTTGATCCACAGCACCCGCGTGCGCGGGGTGATCGCCGCCGCCAGCGTGTCCAGGTCCAGGTGGAAGCCGCGGTCGGCCGGCAGCGGCACGTTGACGAGGCGGGCCCCCGTGGCCCCCACCACCGCCTCGTACGTCGCGTACATCGGCTCCGGCACCACGACCTCGTCGTCCGGGCCGGCGAGGCATTGCAGGGCGCAGTACAGCCCGGCCTGGGCGCCGGGCACCAGCACGACGTTGTCCGCCGTGCACGCCGTCCCCGTGCGCGCCGCGTGACGGGCGGCCACGGCGGCGCGCGCCTCGGGATAGCCGACGATCGGCGAATAGCCGGTGCGGCCGCGCTTCAGCGAGTCCACCGTCGCCTCGATCAGCACGGACGGCGGCGGCTGGTCCGGGTCGCCGACGGTCAGCAGGATGACCTCGCGCCCCGATTCCTTCCGCCGCGTCGCTTCCCAATGGATGCGCCACGCGCCGGCCCCCTTGCCGGCCACACGGTCCACGAGCGGTGAGAAGCGCACGGCATGTTCTCCAATTACGGATGCCTTCCAGACTTAGCGCCGACGCCCGCCCCGCCGCAAGCTGTCGTTACCGCATACGTCACCTCACGGCCTCCTGATCGCATCGGCGGTGGCGCCCTGGCGCCGGGAGGGCCGACACCAGGGGCGTGAAGAAGCCACCGCGACGTCTCCAATAAGCTGTTCCCCGATGCGGGGGGAGCGTGCGAACATGCCCACCGGCGGCGGAACAGCGCGGGATGGGGAGCATGGGCCGGATCCGGTGCGTGATGGTGGCGATCGGGCTCGCGCTCGTGGCGCTGTGCGCCCGGCCCGCCGGCGCGGCGGACCTGCCGGAAACCCGGTTGCGCGTCGTCGGCGGCCTCGCCGGGGTGAACCAGTTCACCCGGCACGAGCTGCCGTTCTGGACCCAGCGCGTCAAGGAGCGCTCGGGCGGGCGCGTCACCGCCGAGGTGCTGCCCTTCGACCAGGGCGGCCTGCGCGGGCAGGAGATGCTGCGCCTGCTCAACCTGGGCGTCGTTCCCTTCGGCACCATGATCCTCGGTCTGGCGACGGAGGACCCGGAGCTGGCGGCGGCCGACCTGCCGCTGGTCAGCCCGGAGTTCGCGATGCTGCGCCACGCCGTCGGCGCCTACCGCCCGTTCATCCGGCGCTTCCTGCGCGAGCGGTACGATCTGGAACTGCTGGCCGTCTACGCCTACCCCGCCCAGGTCCTCTATTGCCGGCGGCCCTTTCGCGGCCTGGGCGACCTGAAGGGGCGGCGGATCCGCACCTCGGGCGTGGCGCAGGCCGAACTGGTCGAGGCGCTGGGCGCCATCCCCGTCGTCACCCCCTTCGCCGAGATCGTCGCCGCCATCCAGCGCGACGTGGTCGATTGCGCGATCACCGGCACCATGTCGGGCAACGGCATCGGCCTGCACGAGGTGACGACCCACGTGCACGAGCTGGCGGTCACCTGGGGCCTGTCGGTCTTCGCGGCGAACGGCGGCGCCTGGGCGGCCCTGCCGGCGTCCGTGCGCGACTTCCTGCTGGCCGAGATCGCCGGCCTGGAAGCGGAGATCTGGGATTCGGCCGAGCGCGAGACGGGCGAGGGCCTTGCCTGCAACGCCGGGCAGCCGGCGTGCGCGTCGGGCCGGCGGGGCCACATGGTGCGCGTCCCGGTGTCGGCGCAGGACGCGGCGCGGGTGCGGACCCTGATCGCCGAGGTGGTCCTTCCGGGCTGGCTGGGCCGTTGCGGGAACAGTTGCGCCGACGCCTGGAACGCGACCTTGGGGCCGCACCTGTCCATCCCCGCGGCGCGGGAGTGACGATGCGCGCCCCGCACCGCGCCACCACCGCCGTCCTGCTGGCCATCGCCGGCCTTTTGGCGGCCCAGGCGTACGGGACCTGGCTGCTCATCGAGCGGGAGCGCGCGCACGCGCTGGACGACGCCGGCCGGATGGTGATGCGCAGCCTCGCCGGGGCGACGGCCAACCTCAACCGCGGCCTGCTGCAGACCGACGCGCTGCTGTCCGGCCTGGAAACCCTGGTGGCGCTGCCGCGCGAAGGCACGGACGCGGGTGCGGGCGAGCGCACGGCGGCGGGACGCAGCCTGCGCGCGCTGGCGGACCAGAGCTTCCTGGTGCGCGACCTGATGGTGATGGCGCCGGACGGCCGGGTGCTGGCCGCCGGGCTGGAGGCCACGCACCGCCGCCCGCCGCCGCTGCGCGACAGCCTCGTGCCGGCGCACGGCAAGGGCCAGCCGGGCGTGCTGGTCGCCGGGGCGCCGCTGCGCAACCCGCTGACCGGCGAATGGTCGCTGTACCTCGGCCGCTCCGTCCGCCCAATCGGCGGCGGGCCGGTGCTGGCGGTGGCGGAACTGCCGCTGCCGAACCTCGCGGCGCTGGTCCTTCCCGAAGAGGGGATCCCCGGCCTGCGCGTGACGCTGGAGCGGACCGACGGCCGGCTGCTGATGAGCAGCCCGCACGACCCCGTGCGCATCGGCCGGCACCTGCCGCCGGCCGTCGGCCGGCTTGCCGCGGACGGCGCGTGGGCCCTGATCGCCGACCGTTCGGGGGCGGAGGACGGCGGCGCCGTCGTCGCGGCGATGGCGCAGACCTTCTACGACGGGCTGCTGATGGTCGCCCAGATGCCGGAGGGCGACGCGCTGGCCGGCTGGCGGGAGCGGCGGCGGACGATTCTTGCCGCGTCGGGTGGGCTGGCGCTGGCGTTCCTGCTCGCCTGCGCGGGGGGTGCGCTGTACCTGCGGGCGCGGGAACGCGGCGCGGCGGCGCTGAGTCAGTCCAAGCGGCTGCTCGATCAGGCGCTGGAATCCATGAGCGAGGGATTCGTCGTCTACGGGGCAGACCGGCGGCTGGTGGTGGCGAACCGGCGCTACACCGAGCTGTTCCCGCATCTGGCCGACCTGCTGACCCCCGGCACCCCCTTCGACCGCATCGCCGAGCGCGCGGCGACCGTCATGCTGCCGAACGGCACGGCGGAGGAGCGGGGCGCCTGGGTGACGTGGCGGCTGGGCGCGCACCGCGACCAGAACACCTTCGAACAGGCCCTGCCGAGCGGCCGCGTCGTGCAGAGCACGCAGGCCGACCTGCCCGACGGCGGGCTGGTCAGCGTGCACCGCGACGTCACCGCGACCAAGCAGGCGGAGGAACGGCTGGCCGAGGCCAAGGAGGCCGCCGAGCGCGCCAACCGCATGAAATCGGAGTTCCTGTCGAACATCAGCCACGAGCTGCGCACACCGCTGAACGCCATCATCGGCTTCGCCCAGGTGCTGGAGCAGGGCGATTCGGGCGGCACGGATGCGCTGCGCGCCGAGTACGCGCGCGACATCCGGGTGAGCGGCGAACACCTGCTGACCATCATCAACGACGTGCTGGACATGTCCAAGCTGGAAGCCGGCGCCATGCTCCTGCACGAGTCGGAGTGCGACCTCGGCCGCCTCGTCATCGGCGCGTCGGGCATCCTGCGCGAACAGGCGCGCAGCGCCGGCGTCACCCTGCGGATCGACCCGCCGGACGGCCCGCTGCCGGTCCGCGCCGACGAACGGCTGATGCGGCAGGTCGTGCTGAACCTCGTCTCCAACGCGATCAAGTTCACCGATGCCGGCGGCACCGTGCGGGTCGGCGCGGCGCGCGGCGGTGCCGGCGACGTGCGCGTCACCGTGGCCGACACCGGGGTGGGCGTGGAGCCGGATCATCTGCCGAAGATCTTCCAGCCCTTCTATCAGGCCGACAGCACCGTGTCCCGGCGGCGCGGCGGCACCGGGCTGGGGCTGCCGATCAGCCTCGCCATCATGCGCATGCACCAGGGCTGGCTGGACGTCGCCAGCGCGCCGGGACAGGGCACCACCGCCGTCGCGACCCTGCCGGCGCAGCGCTGCCTGCCGGGCGCCCGTTCGGCGGCGCCTCCGACACCGTTGTCACCCTTGACGTCCGGGGGTCCGGCGGCCTGAAGTGGGGCATGACGGGCATCCGCACCATGCCGCCGCCCATCGCGCTGTGCCGCGACTGCGCGGCGGCGCTCCCCGCTCCGCTGCCCCGCTGCCCGAAATGCGATGGCCGGCGGGTGGTGACGCACGCCGAGCTGCACGCGCTGTCCATCGGCCACATCGACTGCGATTCCTTCTACGCCGCCGTGGAAAAGCGCGACCGGCCGGAGTTGGCGACCCGCCCGGTGATCGTCGGCGGCGAGCATCGCGGCGTGGTGGCCGCCTGCTGCTATGTCGCGCGCCTGTCGGGCGTGCGCTCGGCGATGCCGATCCACGAGGCGCTGGCGCGTTGCCCCGACGCCGTCGTGCTGCCGCCGGACATCCGCAAGTACCGCGAGGTCGGGCATCAGGCGCGCCGCCTGATGGAGGCGTTCACGCCGCTGGTCGAGCCGATCTCCATCGACGAGGCGTTCCTCGACCTGACCGGGGTGGAGGCGCGCTTCAGCGTCTCGCCCGCCCAGGCGCTGGTGGAGATCACCAAGCGGTTCGAGCGCGACCTGGGTATCACCGCGTCCATCGGGCTGAGCTATTGCAAGCTGCTGGCGAAGATCGCCTCCGACCTGGACAAGCCGCGCGGCTTTTCGGTGATCGGGCGGGCACAGGCGCTGGACTTCCTGGCGCCGAAGCCCGTGTCGATCCTCTGGGGCGTCGGCCCGGCGCTGGAGAAGAAGCTGGCGGCGGAGGGCGTGCGCACGGTGGCCGACCTGCGCCGGCGCGAGGAGATCGACCTCGTGCGCCGCTACGGCGCGATGGGCCGCACGCTGTACCGCTTCGCGCGCGGCATCGACGACCGCCGCATCGAGCCGGAGGGGCCGAGCAAGAGCATCAGCACCGAGGAGACCTTCGACTGGGACGTTTCCAACCCGGACGCGCTGATGCAGGAGCTGCGCCCGCTGGCCGAGAAGGTGGCGCGGCGTCTGGCGGCCGAAGGGCTGGTCGGCCGCACGGTGGTGCTCAAACTGAAGACGGCGGACTTCCAGAACCTGACACGCTCCCGCCGCGTCGACCCGCCGGCGCGCTCGGCCGAGGCGATCCTCGCCGTCGCCGGCCAGCTCCTGGCGCAGGTGGCCGACGGCCGCGCGTTCCGCCTGATCGGCGTCGGCTGCACCGACCTGTCGGAACCGGACGCCGAGCCGGACCTGTTCGCGGGATAAGGGGTCGTTGGGTTTTCGCTGATGCTCAACCCAACCTACAGAAACGTGCCGCGTAGGTT
>DASWVP010000096.1:0-6687 GCA_036401175.1 Azospirillum sp.
GACGGCGAGCAGGCTGGGCAGGGTGCCCAGCGCGAAGGCGGCCATGCCGACGAAGCCGGTCAGCGCGCTGCCGCTGGCCGCCGCGACGGCGACGGCGCCGTACAGCAGGCCGCAGGGGATGAAGCCCAGAGCCAGCCCCAGGCCATAGCCGCGCCAGCCCACCGGATTGCCGAACAGCGGCCGGGCGAGGCGCGAAACCCGCTCCCCCCACCAGCGCTGGACCGGGTTGTCGACATGCGGCAGCCACGCCGACAGGCCCTTGACCGCGTAACCCAGGAAGAACAGCGCGGCGAAGGCCAGCAGCGCCACCGACAGCCACTTCAGCCCCGGCAGCGCGCCGACGTGCCCGGCCACCCCCGCCGCGACCGCGCCGATCGCCGCGTAGGTGGTGGCGCGGCCGAGGTGGTAGGGCAGCACGGCCGCCCCGGCGAGGCGGTGGAACTCGCTCATCCGCGCGGCCGGCACCTGTTCCAGCCGCGCCGTCACCTGCGCCAGCACGAAGGGGCCGCACATGCCCGCGCAGTGCGTGGCGCCGCCGACCAGCCCGGCGGTGAGCAGGGCGACCAGCAGCCCGGCGTCACGGTCGATCACCACGGCGCACGCGTTCAGGCCGGCTTCGAGCGCGGAAAGGGCGGAATGGGTGTCCAACGATGCAAGTCTCCGGGTGGATCGCGCCCTACATAGGCGCCCGCGCGCCGAAAGCCCATGACATGCGTCAATGGGCCACGCGTCGATGGACGGCGCTCACGCGTGCTGCTGGATCACGTCCAGGAAGGCGTCGGCGTAGAGGTCGAGCTTGCGGGCACCCACACCGGGCAGCTTCGAGAAGGTGCGGCGGTCCAGCGGCTTTTCGGCCACCATCTCCAGGAGCGTGGAGTCGTGGAAGATGACGTAGGGCGGCACGCCCTGGTCGCGCGCCAGCTCCAGCCGGCAGGCCTTCAGCGCGTGCCACAGCGCGTCGTCCTGCGCCGACAGCGCGCCCCGCGCGCCGCCGCGCGACACGCCCTGCGCTGCGGAGGCACCCCGGCCCGCCGCGCGGCGCAGCGAGTCGTTGACGCCGCGGCGCTTCTCCTGCACGTGGTCCTTGCGCAGTTGGACCGTCGCCTGCCCCTTGATGACGGCGACCCCGGCGTCGGTCAGGCGGAAGCCGCCGTAGCCTTCGACGTCCACCGTCAGGGTGCCGGCGGCCACGAGCTGGCGGTAGACCGACTGCCATTCCGCCTTCGACAGGTCCTTGCCGACGCCGAAGGTCTTCAGGTGGTCGTGCGCCTGCTGCTTCACCTTGTCGGTGGCGTTGCCCAGCAGCACGTCGATCAGGTGCCCGGCGCCGTAGCGCTGGCCGGTGCGGTACACGGCCGACAGCGCCTTCTGCGCGGCGATGGTGCCGTCCCACGTCACCACCGGTTCCAGGCAGGTGTCGCAGTTGCCGCACGGCTCGTGCAGCGTCTCGCCGAAGTAGTTCAGCAGCACCTGGCGCCGGCAGGTCGCCGTCTCGCAGAAGCCCAGCAGCGCCTCCAGCTTGGCGCGCTCGACGCGGCGATGGCTCTCGCCGGCCTCCGACTGCTCCAGCATCTGGCGCAGGCCCACCACGTCGGACATGCCATAGGACAGCCACGCGTTGGCGGGCAGGCCGTCGCGCCCGGCGCGGCCGGTCTCCTGATAGTACGCCTCCAGGCTCTTGGGCGGGTCCAGGTGGGCGACGAAGCGGACGTTGGGCTTGTCGATGCCCATGCCGAAGGCGACCGTCGCCACCATGACGAGGCCCTCGGACTTGATGAACAGGTCCTGGTTGGCCTCGCGCACGCCGGGGGGCAGGCCGGCGTGGTAGGGCAGCGCCTCGCGCCCCTGGCCGTTCAGCCACTGCGCCACGTCCTCAACCTTCGCCCGCGACATGCAGTAGATGATGCCGGCGTCCTCGGGGTGGTTCTCGCGCAGGAATTCCAGGAGCTGCTGGCGCTCCGACTTCTTCTGCACGATGCGGTAGGTGATGTTCGGCCGGTCGAACGAGGACAGGAAGATCCGCGCCTCGCCCAGGCCCAGCTTTTCGGCGATCTCCGCGCGGGTCTGGGCGTCCGCCGTGGCGGTCAGCGCGACGCGCGGCACCGTCGGGTGGCGCTCGTGCAGGATGGAGAGCTGCAGGTATTCGGGACGGAAGTCGTGCCCCCACTGCGACACGCAGTGCGCCTCGTCCAGCGCGAACAGGGCGAGGTTGGTGCGGTCGAGCAGGTCGAGGAAGCGCGGCGTCACCAGCCGCTCCGGCGCCACGTAGACGAGGTCCAGCTCACCCCTGACCATGGCGCGCTCGACCTCGCGCGCCTCGTTCATGTCGAGCGACGAGTTGAGGAACGCCGCCCGCACGCCCAGCTGGCGCATCGCCGTCACCTGATCGCGCATCAGCGCGATGAGCGGCGAGACGACCACGGCCACGCCGTCGCGCACCAGCGCCGGGATCTGGTAGCACAGCGACTTGCCGCCGCCGGTGGGCATCAGCACCAGCGCGTCGCCGCCGCCGACCACATGGCGGATGATGTCGCCCTGCTGCCCGCGGAACGATTCATAGCCGAACACCGAGCGCAGCACGTCGAGCGCCGCGTCGCCGCCGGTCATTGTCCTGTCGAAGAGCGTATCCACGCCGATCCGATGCTAAATCCGGTGGCCGGATCGCCGGCCGAGCTACCAGCCCTATGATGTGGCACAGGACGGCGCCGGAGTGAAGCGGCAATGTCGGGGGACGCCGCCCTACAGCAAGTCGCGCAGCATCGCCACCAGCGGCACGTCGGCCGGGGGCATGGGGTAGCCGCCCATGCGGTTGGGGTAGACCCAGGCGAGTTTCTGCCCCTCCATCGGCCGCGCGTCGCCCTGCCAGACGCGGCAGACGTACAGCGGCATCAACAGGTGGAACTCCTCGTAGCTGTGCGAGGCGAAGGTGAAGGGGGCGAGGCAGCTCGACCGCGTGTCGATGTCCAGCTCCTCCTTCAGTTCGCGCACCAGCGCGGCTTCCGGGGTTTCGCCCTCGTGCACCTTGCCGCCGGGGAACTCCCACAGGCCGGCCAGCGACTTGCCGGGCGGGCGCTGGGCCAGCAGCACGCGGCCGTCCACGTCCACCAACGCCACGGCGGCCACCAGCAGCGTGCGGCCGGGGGCGGGCGGCGGCGGGGCGTTCGGGTCGAAGCAGGCCATGGGGGATCACTATCCGTGAAAAAAGACAGGGGCACCTTAAGACGCGAGCCGGGGCGCGGTCCAGGCGGACTCTCGCGGCGGCGGCCTCCGGCTATTCGCCAATCCCGTCGCGAATTTCTCCAAAAGCCTGGGCGAAATTGTACAGGGACCAGCACAGCCATTCCGTCGGAATGTTGTGTCGATCCAGGCAAATAAACAAATCGCGCTCGTGCATTGACGGAACTTCCAGAACGCGAATGTACAGTGTGCTGATAACCATGGCGTACATAAATTGCATGAACGCCATATTCTCGAACAGGGTGTTCTCGAAGGCCTTTGGGACAGCGAACAGGCGCTCACCTCCATCCAACTTCTTTGCTGCTTCGATCATCAAGGCCGCCATTTTCGGCGGGTTTATGCGCTCATCAAGCTCGAAATCGTTCAACCATTTGAATTTTTTTACGCGGTCGAAGTACTCTTGCGCCAAGTCGGCAACCAGTGCCTCCTTGAAAACGATGGGTTCCAGGCAATTATGTTCTTCGTTGGCTATTCTTGAGAAATAGCTGGCCACGTCCCGGCCGATTTGCTGGAAGCGGTGTTTGCGCGCCTCGATCTTTCGATCCGGGAACGTATAGTCCTGCAGGTTGTGTTTTCTTGTCATGCCGCCCCCTGGCTGGCCGAAGCAATGGCGAGCCAGCGGCAAGCCGGCAAACGTCAAACGCAACTTCGCCTGCAATTCAGGATTGATCCACGCCGGGTGGGGGCGTTACGCCGGATCGGTTTCGCCGATGGCCTTGCGGATCGATGCATAGCTCCGCGCCGCGCGTTCGCCGAACGCCTCGCGGTTGGCGCGCCAATGGGCCATCGAATCGTCGTCGTTGAAGTCCATCGACGAGTTGGTCATGCGCAACGCCATCAGCCCACGCCGCAACGGCAGCGTCTCTGCATCGCTTTTTTCGGCTGGGTGCGTCATTGTGTTCCTCAACCAATCTCATGCTGCGAATCAACATCGGGCGCCACAGCAACAGCCGTGACACCTTCCCGATACCCCGTCGATCCGCAGCCCGGATCTGAAGGATACGGTTGCGTCTAGGCCACAGTCAGCCTACAGCCAACCCTATACACTCATGCTTTATACGCCGTATCCACCGCCCCCGCAACAGCCGATGGAACGTCGCCATGACGTTTCCAGGAATGAAGACGGGCTCGGGGTGAGGATGCGACCGGCCCGCCTTCGACCCCGCTCAACTGCGATAGCTGCCGTTGATGTCGATGTAGCCGTGCGTCAGGTCGCAGGTCCACACGGTGGCGGTGCCGGGGCCGATGCCCAGGTCGATCAGTACGTCGATCTCCTTGCCCTTCATGTGGGCGGCGACCGGCGTCTCGTCATAGCCCGGAACCTCCATCCCCTCGGCGCAGATCAGTGTGCCGCCGATGGTGATTTTGATGAGGTCGCGGTCGGCCTTCTCGCCGGCGCGGCCGATGGCGGCGACGATGCGGCCCCAGTTGGCGTCCTCGCCGGCCACCGCCGTCTTGACCAGCGGTGAGTTGGCGACCGTCAGGCCGATGCGCTTGGCCGCCGCGTCGTTCTCGGCGCCCGTGACGGTGACGGTGACGAACTTGGTGGCGCCCTCGCCGTCGCGCACGATCTGCTGGGCGAGATCCAGCATCACCGCCTCCAGCGCCGTGCGGAACTCGGTCAGCGCCGGATCCTCGCGGTGCGTCACCGGCGTGTTGCCGACCTTGCCCGTGGCGAAGAGCTGCAGCGTGTCGGAGGTCGAGGTGTCGCCGTCCACGGTGATGGAATTGAAGGTGCGCTCCGTGAACTCCGACAGCATGGATTGCAGCACCGGGGCGGCGATGGCCGCGTCGGTGACGATGTAGCCGAGCATCGTCGCCATGTCCGGCGCGATCATGCCGGACCCCTTGCAGAAGCCGTTGATCGTCACCGTCTTCCCGCCGAGCTGCGCGGTGCGGGTGGCGCCCTTGGGGAAGGTGTCGGTGGTCATGATGGCGCGCGCCGCCGCTTCCCAGCCGTCTTCGGACAGGGCCGGCACCATACCGGGCAGCACGCGGGCGATGGCGTCGGGCGCCAGCGGGATGCCGATGACGCCGGTGGAGGCCACATAGACCTCCTCCGGCGCGCAGCCGGCCAGTTCGGCCGCGGCGCGCACGGTGGCCTGCACGGTGGCATCGCCGGCCTTGCCGGTGAAGGCGTTGGCGTTGCCGGCGTTGACCACCAGCGCGCGCGCCTGCCCGTGCGGCAGCGCCATGCGACACCATTCCACCGGCGCCGACGCCGTCTTCGAGCGCGTCAGCACGCCGGCCACCGTGGTGCCGGCGTCGAACACGGCCAGCAGCACGTCGTCGCGCCCCTTGTAGCGGATGCCGCTGTTGGCGGTGGCGAAGCGCACGCCGGCCATCGGCGGCAGGACGGGGAACGCGGCGGGAGCCAGCGGGGAGACGGTCAGGGCCATGGCGGTGTCCGGGGGGTGTCTTGCGGAGGGGGGTGGTTCGGTGGGGTTTTGCCCCCACCCTGACCCTCCCCCGCTGGGCGGGGGAGGGAACTCCGCCGCTGGCCGACCAACCCTCCCCCGCGCAGCGGGGGAGGGTGGCCGAGCGAAGCGAGGCCGGGTGGGGGCAAACGTTCCTTACTTCTTCTCAGGCGCGGCCGGCGCGACCGGCTTGGCCTCTTCCTTCGGCATCGGCGAGCCGTCGAGCTGGAAGGTCTCGACCTTGGCGCCGGTGCGCAGCTCGTCGACGAGGCCGGTGACGATGGACTTCGACAGGTCCTGCTCCAGCTGCGGCTTCACCTCCTCCAGGGTCGGCGGCGTCTGGGTGCGCTTGTCCGTGACCTTGATGACGTGGTAACCGAACTGCGTCTTCACCGGCTCCTTGCTCACCTCGCCGGGCTTCATGCCGAAGGCGGCGTTGGCGAACTCCTCGACCATCATGTCCTTGGTGAAGTAGCCGAGGTCGCCGCCCTGTTCGGCGGCGGCCTTGTCCTTCGACTTCTCCTTGGCCAGCTTGGCGAAATCGCCGCCCTTGCCGAGCTGGGCGATGATGTCCTTGGCCTCCGCCTCGCCCTCGACGAGGATGTGGGCGGCCTTGACCTCCTCCTGCGCCGGGCTCTTGGCGACGAGGTCCTTGTAGGCCTTGTCGAGCGCGTCCTTGGTGATGCGCTTCTCGACCTCGCCCTGGATGAAGGCGCGCTGGACGATGCGCTCCTCGGCGCGCTTCAGCTCGTCCTTGACCTCGGCCGAGTTCTGCAGGCCGGCCTTGTAGCCGGCGACCGAGACCAGCTTCTGGTTGACGAGCTGGTCGAGGATGGCCGGGTAGATCATTTCCAGCGGCATCTGCTGCACCTGCGGCGGCAGCTGGCCGACGAGGCGCATGACGTCGGAGGCGTGCAGCGCCTCGCCGTTGACGCGGGCGACCACCGGGTCCTGCGTCTGGGCGGCGGCCGGGGCCGCGGCCTGGGCCGGCGCCGGGGCGGCCGGCTGCTGGGCCTGGGCCGACAGCGCGAAG
>DASWVP010000097.1:0-3406 GCA_036401175.1 Azospirillum sp.
CGTCTCGGCGTGCAGCGCGGCGGCGGGGGCGGCCGGCAGGCGGCGGCTGTCGAGGTCGATCGCCACCGCCTCCACCGCCGCGCCCGGAACGCCGCGCGGGTCGAGCAGCATGACCGTCTCCAGCCCGGCGGCGGCGAAGACCGTGCCGCCGTCGGCGGCGCCCGACAGGTCGTCGGCGACGATCAGCGCTTTCGCGGTCGGGTCCTGGACCATGGGGGCGTCCTCGCGGCACACGTCACTGGCAACGGCAACAGCGCGCCCACCGCAAAAGTCCCCTCCCCCGCCCGGCGCGGGAGGATTAGGGTGAGGGCCCGCGCAACCACCCCGGCCGACCGATGACCGACCTCACCGCCTACGGCGGCCTGTTCCTGGCGGCGCTGGTCGCCGCCACGCTGCTGCCGGCGCAGTCGGAGCTGGTGCTGGTGGGCCTGCGCGCGTCGGGCGGTTACGACGTGGTGGCGCTGGTGGCGGTGGCGACGGCCGGCAACGTGCTGGGCTCCACCGTCAACTGGGTGCTGGGGCGCTACCTGCTGCACTTCCGCGACCGGCGCTGGTTCCCGGTGAAGCCGGCGATGCTCGACCGCGCGGCCCGCTGGTACGGGCGCTGGGGCGTGTGGTCGCTGCTATTCGCCTGGCTGCCGATCGTCGGCGACCCGCTGACGTTGGCCGCCGGCATCCTGCGCGTCGACCTGCGGCTGTTCCTGCCGCTGGTCACCCTGGGCAAGGCGGCGCGTTACGCCGCCCTCGCCTGGGCGGTGTGAGGCCTGCTACGCCAGCGCCTTGAACGTCTCGGCCAGCCGGGCGTCGTCGTCCGGGGCGATCAGGGCGGCGATGGCGGCCAGCAGGCCCATCTCCTCCTTCTGGATGTGGAACATTTCGCGCTCGACGAACTCGCGGGCGTGCCCGGCGAACTCCCGCCACGCCGTCGGCGTGAAGGCGCCGTCGGCCATCGCCCGTTCGGCCAGCGCGCCCGCCGCCTCGGCGGCCGGCAGGATGGCGCGGTGCTCGGAGATCAGGAGCTGCGTCATCCCCGCCTGCCCCGCCGCGCGCAGCACCGGGAACAGATGCTCCTCCTCGAAGCCGAAGTGGCGGCCGACCTCGTCGCGCACGATGCCGGTCATCGCCGTCAGCGCGGCGCGCGCCGGCCCCTTGGTCAGGTCAGGCGGCGCGTCGCCCTGGCGTTCGAGCAACTCATCAAGGTCTTCCAGCGCGCGCAGCGTCGCCAGATGGTCGTCGTGCAGCATCTGGCCGATGCGCGAGGTCATGTTGAGCATGCAAGGTCTCCCGGGTTGGGACGGGTCTTGGAAAGCGCGTTCCGCCAGGCGGCAAGGGCCCGGCGTCGCACGGCGAAGGCGAAGATCAGCAGGGCCACGGCCCCGCCGAGGCCGCTGAGGGCACCCAGGCGGGCCAGGACCTCGAGGTCCGCTAGGTTGCCGGCCACCAGCAGGGCGACGGCGGCGAGATGAAGCACGGCGTGCGCCTTCAGCGGCCGCTCCGGCGTCAGCGCCGAGACGAGCGGCGGTCGCCCGCCGGGCACCGTGGCGTGCATCGAGGCGAGGAAGGGCGCGATGCGCTGCAGCACGCCGAACAGGAAGGTCAGCAGCCAGCCGAACACCGCCAGCACGGCGAACACCGTCGGCGCGTTGAAGGCGTCGATGCCCAGCGCCGGCAGCAGCGCCGTCGCCAGCGCCACCGGCAGCAGCACCCAGGCGGTGCGGATCAGCAGGAAGGCGTTGCCCAGGCGCTTGCGCATGCGGGCCTTCAGCACCGCGCGCATGGCCGTCAGGTGCAGCGCCACGGCGGCGAGGCCGCAGAGCACCGCCGCCACCGTGGGCCACGGCCCCGGCACGAAGGCGCCGGCCACCAGCACCGCCAGCCCCACCTCCGCCGCCGCCGCCGAGGCGTGGCCGAGCCGCACGGACGGCGCCGGCCCCAGCGCCAGCATCGGCACCAGGATGGTCGAGAAGCCGGCCGCCAGCATCCCCATGAAGCCGAACAGCGCCAGCCCCAGGTGCACGCCGGCCAGCGCCCCGTGGTCGGGCAGGAAGCCGGCGCGCAGGTCGCACAGCAGCGCCACCCCCAGCCCGGCCGCCGCCGCCAGCGCCGCCAGGGCACCCCAGGCGTAATGGCGCACCACCCGCATTTCCGGCGCGGCGGCGCCGCCGGGCCGCAGGTTGACCGCCATCAGCACGGCGAACACCGCCAGCCCGGCGGCGGCGAGCAGCCCGCCCGCGGCGGCCAGCGCGTGCTGCCACAGCGCCAGACCGGCGGTGAACAGCGCGATGCCCGGCACTGCCAGCGCGAAGCTCGCCCACGCCCAGCGCACCGAGCCGACCGGGCGCACCGTCGCCATCGGCAGCAACTGGTAGGAGGCGCCCATGGCGGCGGTCGCCAGAACGCCCAGCGTGAACAGGTGCAGCGCCGCCAGCACCGTGCCCGGCCCGCCACGGAAGCCGACCAGCGCCTCGCCGCCCAGCAGCAACAGCAGCCAGCCGGCGGCGTGAAAGGCCAGCGCCGCGGCGAAGAACCCGAAGGGCACGCCGGCCGGCAACAGCCGGTCGCGCGAACCGATGGCGGCGTCGGGGGAGAACATGCACCCCTCTCCTTCTTGACCGAAATCAAGATTTGACAAAGGTCAATCGCCGACCCGATATCGATTAGCCCGGCGGACAATCCGCGAGTACTTGCGACCAGGTCCGGCAACCGTACGGCGGACGATACGGGCCTGCGGCGATCCGCCGCTTGACCGGGATCAAGGAGGCGCCTTTGCTGTGCGCCCGAGTATCGTGGACAACTGGATCTGCTGAAGTAATCGCTGGGAAGAGAGCCCCGCACTCCCCGCCCGCCGACATTGCCGAGAGGAACGCGCCGACCATGTCTGATCACCGAAGGGACGAGGAAGCCGTGCGCCGGGTGGAGGTGCTGGCCGCCGGGGCGGCCTTGCGGGCCGCCGCGCGGCTGGGCGCGGGCGTCACCGCGCCGGTGCTCGACCGGCTGCTGCTGGTGCTGGCGCGCAGCCATCCGCGCGCCTTCGCCACGCTGGCCGAGATGCCGGAAGCGCGCGTGCTGATCGACCCGGTCGACCAGCCGCTGGCCTTCCTGCTCACCGTCGGCCCCACCGTGCGCCTGCGCCCAGTTATTAGAGATGGGGCCGAACACGAGGCGGCCGAGCACGAGGCCACCATCCGCGGGCCGCTGCCGGCGCTGATGGACCTGCTGGAAGGGCGCATCGACGGCGACGCGCTGTTCTTCCGCCGCACCCTGAGCATCGGCGGCGACACCGCCGTGGTGGTGGCCCTGCGCAACGCGCTGGACGGCGAGGAGATCGACCTCGTGGCCGATCTCGCCGCGCTGGGCGGGCCGCTGCGCCACGCCGTGCCGCGGCTGCGGCGCGAAGCGGCGCGGG
>DASWVP010000098.1:0-12183 GCA_036401175.1 Azospirillum sp.
GCTGGCGGTGGCGGTGGCCGCTGCGCTGGCTGCGGCGGCGGTGGGATGGCTGGCGCTACGGCAGATCCGCGGCTACACAGGGGATGTGCTGGGCGCCACCCAGCAGGCGGCCGAAATCACCATCCTCCTCACCCTCGTGGCAATGCAATGACCCACACGGACATCGTCGTGACCCGCTGGTGGCTGATCCGCCACGCCCCGCCGATCAACCCGGAACGGCGCATCTACGGCCAATCCGACATCCCCGTGGACACCGGCGACGCCGCCGCCTTCGCGGCGCTGGCCGGCGCCCTGCCCGATGTCGCGGTGTGGATCACCACGCACCTGCTGCGCACGCAGGAGACGGCGGCGGCCATCCACGCCGCCCGCGGCGGCCTGCCGCCGGCCCACCACGTCGAGCGCGACCTGTCGGAACAGCACTTCGGCGAATGGCAGGGCCTGACGCACGACGAGATGAGCGCCGGCCGGCCGGCCGAGGCGCACCGCTTCTGGCTGGCCCCCGCCACCGAACGCCCGCCGGGCGGCGAGAGCTTCACCCAGGTGGTGACGCGGGTGGGCGCCGTGCTGGACCGGTTGAGCGCCGTGCACGCCGGGCGCGACGTGGTGGCGGTGGCGCACGGCGGGCCGATCCGCGCGGCGCTGACCGTGGCGCTGGGCATCGATGCGGAGGCGGCGCTGCGCTTCCGCGTCGACACGCTGTCGCTGACCCGGCTGGACCACCTGCTGCTGCCAGATCGCTCGGCGGTGTGGCGGGTGGCCGCCGTGAACCTGCCGCCGGGAACCGTCCTGCCGCCAGCGTAGGGTGGAACTCCGCCCCATGGGCACCGGTTGATCGGCCGTTGGGCCGACAAAAGGGGGCAGCCATGGCACGCCACGCCGACGACACCCACGCCGCCGAAAAATTGTGGCGCATGATCGAGGACATGCGCGTCACCATGATGACCACGCTGGACGACAACGGCTATCTGCACGCGCGCCCGATGGGCACGCTGCCGCACGCCGGCTTCGACGACGCGGTGCTGTGGTTCTTCACCGACGCACACTCCGAGAAGGCAGCGGAGATCGAGCGGCACTGGCGCGTCAACCTCGCCTACGCCGATCCCGGCGCGCAGAACTACGTCTCGGTGTCCGGCGTGGCGGAGATCGTGCGCGACCGCGACACGATCCACCGGCTCTGGCGCGACATCCTGACGACGTGGTTCCCCAAGGGGCCGGACGATCCCGGCCTCGCGCTCATCAAGGTGACGGTCGATTCGGCCGAGTACTGGGACAGCCCGTCCAGCACCATGGTCTGGGCCTACGGCTACGCCAAAGCCAAGCTGACCGGCGAGCGCCCCCACCCCGGCGAGAACGCGCGGGTGGCGTTCCAGTAGCGGGCGGCGTCCGGCTACGCCTTGCGGAAGGCCAGCACGGCGTTCAGCCCGCCGAAGGCGAAGGAATTGGACAGCGCGGCGCGGATCGGCGCCGCGCGCGCCTCGTTGGGCACGGCATCCACCGGACAGGCCGGGTCGGGCTCGGTGAAGTTGGCGGTGGGCGGCACCACGCCGTGCATCAGCGCCAGCACGGTCGCCACCGCCTCCAGCGCGCCGGCCGCGCCCAGCGCGTGGCCCAGCATCGACTTCGACGACGACACCATCAGCCGCCGCGCGTGGGCGCCGAAGACGGCATGGATCGCCTGCGCCTCGGTGGCGTCGTTCGCCGTCGTCGCCGTGCCGTGCGCGTTGACGTAGGGCACGTCCTCCACCCCCAGCCGGGCGTCGTCCAGCGCCAGCCGCATCGTGCGCGCCGCCCCCTCCACGTCGGGCGCGGTGAGGTCGCGGGCGTCGGCGCCCATGCCGGCGCCGGCCAGTTCCGCCAGCACGTCGGCGCCGCGGGCGCGGGCGTGCTCCTCGCTCTCCAGCACCAGCACCGCCGCCCCCTCGCCCAGCACCATGCCGCTGCGGTCGCGGGAAAACGGCCGGCAGGTGTCCGGGCTGACGACGCGCATCGCCTCCCACCCCTTCAGCGTGCCGAAGGTGAGCGGGGCGTCGGCGCCGCCGCTGACCACCACGTCGGCCATGCCGGCGCGCAGCATCATCAGCGCGGTGGCCAGCGCGTGCCCGGCCGAGGCGCAGGCGCCGGACGTTGTGAAGGCCGGGCCGGTCAGACCGAACTCCATGCTGACGTGCGCAGCCGGCGCGCTGATCATCAGGCGCGGGATGGTGAGGGGGTGCAGGCGGGCCGCCCGCTCGGCGTACAGGCGGTGGAAGCTGTCGTCCAGCGTGCCGATGCCGCCCACCCCGACGCCCAGCACGGTGGCCGTGCGCCGGCCGAGGTCGTGGGAGAGATCCTGGGAGAAGTCCAGGCCGGACATGGCGACCGCCTCGCGCGCCGCCACCACGGCGAACTGGCTGATGCGGTCGAGCAGCGCCAGCCGGCGCGGCTCGAAGTGCGCCTCCGGCACGAAATCCCGCACCTCGGCGGCGATCTTCACCGACAGCCGCTCGGTGGGCACCAGCGTCAGCGGGCCGATGCCCGGCCGGCCGGCGAACAGCGCCTCGCGGAACGCCGGCACGCCGACGCCGATGGGCGACACCACGCCCAGACCGGTGACGACCACCTTCCGCACGGGGGACCGCACGAGCGGGCGCCGCTCAGGCGACGCGGCGCTGCGCGACCTCGATCTCGACCGCGCGCACGATGTCGCCGACCGTGTCGAACTCCTGGCGCGCGTCGTTGGCGTTGAAGGGGATGGCGATCTGGAACCGCTCCTCCAGCGCGAAGATGATCTCGATCACGTCGAGCGACGCGATGGCGAGATCGGCCAGCCTGACGTCGGGCGCCAGCCGGTCGCGGTCCACATGGCCCTTGTCGGCGATGATGCCGAGAACGTCGTCGGCGATTCGATCCATCAAGTCGTCTCCGGTGGTTCGCCACCGGAAACGTTAACCTCGGCTTCGACCAGCTTCATCCTGCTCTTCAGGTCTGCCACGTCGGCGTTAATCCGCTTGAGCCGCCCCAGGTTGCGGTACTGCTCGAATGCCTGGGCGCGCGGCATGGCCGGATAGCCCATGTAGACCGACTTCGCCGGAATGTCCGTGCCGACGCCGGAGGAGGCGGCGACCACCGCGTCGTTGCCGATGGTCACGTGATCGGCGACGCCGACCTTGCCGGCCAGCACCACGCGGTCGCCGATGACGACGCTGCCGGCGACGCCGACATGCCCGCACAGCATGCAGTTGGAGCCGATCTGCACGTTGTGGCCGACCTGCACGAGGTTGTCGATCTTGGTGCCGTGCCCGACGCGGGTGGCGGTGACGGTGCCGCGGTCGATGCAGGCGCCGGCGCCGACCTCCACGTCGTGGCCGAGGATCACCGTGCCGATGGAGTTGACGCGGCGGATCACCACGTTCGTCGCCGTCACCTGCCCGGTCGACTTGGCGCTTTCCACGCTGCCCGGCTCGGGCGTGACGAAGCTGAAGCCGTCGTTGCCGACGGCGGCGTTGGGGTGGATGATGCAGCGGTCGCCCAGCACCACGCGCTCGCCGATTCGCGCGCCGGGGTGGATCAGGCAGTTCTCGCCAAGCTGCGCCTCGGCGCCGATGGTGGCGTGCGGCATGATGATGCTGCCCTTCCCCACCACCGCCTTCGGCCCGACGTAGGCGAAGGGGCCGATCGAGGCGCCATCGCCGACCACCGCGCCGGGCGCCACGAAGGCGGCCGGGTGGATGCCGGGTTCGGCGTGCACCGGCTTGTCGAAGACGTCCATCAGCCCGGCCATGGCGTAGCGCGGCCGCTTGACCAGGATGCAGCCGTCCAGGCCCGCCGGCACCTCGGCCCCCTCGGCCAGCACGGCGGCGCGCGCCTTCGTGCCGGGCAGCAGCGCCAGCAGGTGCTTGTCCATGGCCAGCGCCAGATCGCCCGGCCCTTCGGCGTCGGACGGGTGGACGGCGCGGGCGATCACGATGCCGCCATCGCCCTCCACGCGGGCGTCGAGGGCGGCGGCGATTTCGGAAAGCGTCATCGGCGGCGTGCTGGTCATGGGGCGGTCGGCCGTCTGCTGGTCGTCGGGGCGGCGAGGCTAGCACGGAACCGACCCGCGAGGGGAGCGGCGTTCGGCGCCGCCCCGCCCCCTTGCCCGCGCCTTGACCGGCGCGACGCCGCATGGCAAGCAGGGCGCATGAGCGATGCGCCCCCGAAGCCGCCCCCGAAGCCGTCGACGGCCCTGGAAGGCGGCTGGGAAACGGACTGGGTCGAGGCGGAGGGCGAGTTGTGCCGCCTCATCTACTTCAGCCGCCTCGCCGGCCGCGTGACGAAGGCCGACCTGAAGAGCATCCTGACCCGCTCGCGCGTCAACAACGCCCGCGTCGGGGTGACGGGCGCGCTGTGCTTCGACAACCGCCATTTCCTGCAGGTCCTGGAAGGACGCCGGCTGCACGTGAACCGGGTGTTCTCGCGCATCGTGGGCGACCGCCGGCACAGCGACGTCAGTCTGGTGAGCTTCACGCCCGTGCCCGAGCGGCTGTTCCCCGTCTGGTCGATGCTGTTCATCGGCGGCGACCGTCTGACCCGCGAAACCTGCCGCCGTTTCTGCGGCGTCGACGCCTTCCGCCCCGAACGCCTGACCGCCGAGCGGGCCGGCGCCCTGATACGCCATCTGGCCGAGGGCCTGGCGGCGGGCGCGGAGGGGTAGCGCCATTGGGTCGGTGCTCGTATTTTCGCTCCGCCGCGCGACCGCGCCTTTCGGTTGTGCGGGGGATGACGACAACACGCCAGCTCCCGTTCCGGTGCGATATCCACGGGGCAAGTCAGCGCGCCATGCGGCGGATCAAACATTCCGGCGTATCGCATGAAATAATGGCGCTTACGTTGCACTGAGTGCACGGTAGCGACGGAGATCCGCCCGGATGGCCGGCGCCACGCCATTTCGTGTCCAAGACTTGAGGCCATCCATGATGCGCGTCCTTCTCGCGTGCGCCCTTCTTCTGCTGGTTCCGGCCGGCGGGGGCAATGCTCACGGGGGTGGCGGCCGGTGAGCGTTCAGGCGACGACGAAGGTTCCCCTGTGCCCTTGGACATCGGGACGATCGGCTGCGCTTCCCCCACCTCCCGAGCAGCCTTGGAAGGCGCGGAAATGCTCCACTTTGCCCCCATGCCCCCGCGGGACTCTCGCTTAACCCGCCACCTCGGCTGTCTCGCCAATCGGGTCCACCTCGGCGCGGGGGGCGGGCCATCAACCCGCCCCCCACGCCATTCCGGGAAGCCCATCCGGCAATCGCCGCCCTGCTCGCCGAAACCACGCCGATTCCATGCCGGTTCACACGACGTCTTCCACCCCGCGGGGGGAGCTTCCATCGCGGCCGATCCACGGCCGATCGAATGGGAGGAAGCGATGGAAGACGCGCAGTTCGTGGCCGGCACACCCGGGCCGGCCTTCAGAGAACGTCGGGAGGTCCGCGGCGCGGCATGGGGTTTGGCCGCGGCAATGCTGACCGCCGGCTGGTGGGTGATCACCCGGCACGGTGTCACCACCGCCTTCGACCAGTACGACGTGGCGGCGTTACGCTTCGCCACCTCGGGGCTGCTGCTTGCACCCGTGCTGTGGCGCAATCGGCGCGCCATCGCCGCGGTCCCGCCGCTGCGGCTCGCGGTGATGGTCCTGTGCGCGGGGGCTCCCTACTCGCTGATCACCGGGACGGGACTGCAGTTCGCCTCCGCCGGCAACGGCGGCACGCTGGTCAACGGTGTGATGCCGCTGTTCGCCGCCCTGCTCTCGGCCGTCCTGCTGAGGGAAAGCGTCGGCCCGAGCCGCTGCCTGGGGCTGGGCATTGTGGTCGCCGGCGTGCTGGGCCTGAGCGGTGGGGCGGGCCTGTCCGTCACGTCGTCGCCGCTGTTCCTGCTGGCCGGGCTGATGTGGGCCGGCTTCACGGTCGCGCTGCGCGGCTCGGGCCTCGGGCCGCTCGCGGCGGTCGCCTTCGTGTGCGTCGTCTCGGGCGCCGTGTATCTGCCGGCTTACCTGCTGCTCTCCGACGATCCCGTCGCGCTGACCGCGCCTCTGGCGGAATCGATTCCGCAAGCAGCCTATCAGGGTTTGCTGTCGGCCATCGTCGCCGTCTACTGCTTCGCCAAGGCGGTCATGCTGCTGGGCGCGGCGCGGGCGGCGGTGTTTGGGGCCCTGGTCCCGGTGCTGGCCAGCCTGCTGGGCGCCGCACTGCTGGCGGAGGTGCCGACATCGGCCGAAGCGCTGTCCGTCGCCACCGTCGCGCTCGGCGCCGGTCTGGCCTCGGGGGCGGTGCGGTTGTCGGTGCCGTTGCGGGCGGCGTCATGAGAGGCGCCGCTCTCCCGGCTCATCGTCGAAATGCACGGTCGCGGCCCAGGCCCGGTCGAACGGCAGGCCCATCCTGGTGCTGGCGCGACAGACGGAGTCCACGTCCGCAGCCTGGAAGAGGCAGACCATGCGCCGCCGGTCGAATGAGAAAAAGCACGTCAGCAGTTCGACCCCGTTCCGGTCCTGACAGACCGGGCCGCCTTCGCTCTCCCCCTCCCCCAGACGGACGGGCTCGCCGAAGGATCGTTCCACGAGCACCAGCGCCGCGCCCGGGGCGGTAACCGCCGCACGGCGGGACAGGTCATCCACCGTCCGCAAGGGGCCATGGACGGTCGCCGCCCACAGACGTTCCGGGTCCGACACGCCCAGGCTCCGGCGGGCCATGCGTACGGCTTCGACGTCCGGTGCGTCGAGCATGCAGCAGCCGCGAAATCCGTCGGTCGCAAGGATATGGACCCGTGACCGTACCCCATGCGCGCCGAAGCACCAGCTTGTGTTCCTGTATATCGTCAGGAGTTCTTCGCCGGTATGGCGGCGCTCCCAGATGCGCTCGACGATCACCACCGACATGGTCGTCTCCTTTGGAACCGCGGCGTCGGGTCAGCCCGCCGGTATGTTCCCGGCCGGCTCCTCGCAGATGTACAGCACACCGCTCCAGACGCGCTCGAAGGGGAGGCCGAGCCGGCCGTTGGTGCGGCTGACCGCCTCCGCGTCGGGGGCGTCGTACAGGCAGATCATCCGCCGCCGGTCGAGCGCGAACCAGCTCACCAGGAATTCGACCCGGTTCAGGCTGAGGCACCAGGCCCCACGGTCTTCGAGCGCCTGCACCTCCTCGAAGCGAACGGGTGCGACGAAGGAGCGCTCGACCGCGACCAGCGCACGCGCCGTTCCGTCGACGCGACGGAGAAGGTCCCGCACGTCGGAAACCGGGCCGTGGACGGTCGCCGACCAGACCCGCTCGGGCGGCGTCACGCCAGCCTTGCGGCCGGCCAAGCGCACGGACTCCGCATCCGGGGCGTCCAGCGCGCAGCAGACGCGCAGCCCGTCCAGGGAGACGAGGTGCCACGTCGGCCGGACCCGATGCGCCGCAAAGCACCAGCGGTTCTGAGCGTCCTTAGCAAGGATTTGCTCTCCGCTGATCCTCTGCGTGAACGTCTGTTCGAACACCACGACCGCCATGCTCTCTCCTTCGGCTCCAATCCGGGCGCGTTCAGCCGGCACCCTCCGTCACCTCGGCGACAACCCGCTCGGCGAGGGAGCGTGCGTGGCGCGACAGATTGCGTCCCAGCAGACCGCGCAGAGCCGCCGCGTGGGAGCGCCGCTCGGCATCGTCCATGAGCGATTCGGCAATGCGCGCCAGCGCGGCGTGTGCAACGGCGATTTCGCTCGGCAGTTCGAGCAGCATCGCCAAGCGCAGGGCCTCCTGCGCTCGCGTCCGGGCCCGCGCGTGGCGTCCGGCGCGGATGTCCAGCTCGGCCCCGATGGCCAGGGCGAAGGCGAGCCGGTGCTTGGCGTCCGCGGCGGTGAGCGCCTCGAGCGCGCGCTCGACATCGCCGTCGGCCTTGTCGGCATCGGCGGGATCGTCCCGCGCCGCGCAACACAGCGCGGCCAGCACGCGGGCGTAGGGCGCCTCGCTGCCGTCGTGGCGCAGCCGATCGGACAGGTCGGTCAGTTCGGCGCACAGCGCTTCCGCCCGGTCGAAACGGCCACGCCGGACCTCGAGCCCGACCAGATGTTCGAGCGCCATGAACTCGCCCGTCCGCTCGCCGTCGCGGCGCGCCGCCGTGCGGGCCTGCTCGAACAGGGTCGCGGCTTCGTCGTCCGCGCCCTGGTGCAGGCGCAGCAGGCCCAGCGCATCGGGAATGGCGTTCGGCTCGATGCCCAGCCGCTGGGCCAGGGCGCGGGCCTCCAGCGCGAAGGCCTCGGCCTGCCCCAGGTCGCGTTCCAGCAGGGACAGGCAGCGCGCGGTCTCGGCCAGCGCGACGACCCGCACCCGCTCGTCCGCCGAACGGCTGACCAGTTCCGCCCGCAGGGTGTCGCGTTCCGCCTCGGACCACAGCCCCCCTTCCCAGCGGATGTAGCTGAGCATGTAGAAGCCGAGCCGTGCGTGCGTCAGCGCCCCGTGGTCGAGCGCGCGCTCCGCAAGCTCTTCGATCAGCCGTGCCGTCTCGGCCGGCGCCGCCGGCCGGCTGGCGGCGAGCTGGACGTGCATCAGGTCGAGCATGAAGCGGGTCCGGTCCGGCTCGCGCAGCCGTTCGGCATGCCGCATTCCCCGGCGCGCCAGCGTCGCGGCCTCGGCGCCCGCCAGCAGCCGCAGGCACCGCCAGCCGGCACTCACGCAGGCTTGGGCGGCCAGCGCGGCATCGCCGGCGAGGGCGGCGTGATGGGCGATCTCGGCGGCCGTCGCCTCGTCGCCGGGCTCCGTCTCCTGAAGCATCCGGGCGATCTTCAGGTGCATCATCCGCCGCCGCAGCTCCGACAGGCCCGTATAGACGGCGCGATGGATCAGGTCGTGGCGGAAGACGTAGCCGCCGGCGCCGCCACGATCGTTCACCTCCTGAAGGAGCGCATGGCGCTCCAGGGTCTCCAGCGCCGTCATGAAGTCGGCCGGATCCATCGGGCAGAGCTTGACGAGCCGGTCGATCGAGACGCCCGGCCCCAGCAGGGCGGCCCAGCGCAGGACCTCCGCCGCCGCCTCGGGAAGGCGTTCGATGCGATCGCGGACCAGCCCCTGCAAGGTGCGCGGCACGCCGTCCGCCCCCTCGACGAGCGCACGGGCCAGTTCCTGGGCGAACAGGGGGTTGCCGCTGCTCTCGACCACGATCCGCCGGGCGTCCACCCCCGAAGCGACGGAGCGGGCAAGTTCCGCGATCTCCTCCGCCGGCAGCGGCCCCAGCGGGATCTCATGCAGCAGCCGGTCGTGCCGAAAGCTGCGCAGCACGGCGACAACAGGAGCGTTGTCCGGCAGCTCGCCCTCGCGAGCGGACAACACCACCATGACCGCCGTCCGGCGGGCGCCGCGAACGACGTGGTGCAGCAGGGCGGCCGACGCCTCGTCCAGCCAGTGGACGTCCTCCAGCGCCAGCAGGACAGGCGGATGCTGCCGGGCACGCTCCGTCACCGCATCGACCACGGACGCGAAAAGCCGTTCGCGGGCCAACCTGTACTCGCCGCGGCGGCCAAGTTCCGGCACCGTCTCGGCGGGGGCGGCCTCGGTCAGCGTCAACGGCAGACCACCCAGGGCCTCGATCCACGGGCCGAAGGGCTGGTCCCGCTCGACCTCGTAGGCGTTCCCGAGCAGAACCGCTCCGCCGCGCGCAGCGACGGCATGGGCCAGTTCGGACACGAGGCGGCTCTTGCCCAGGCCGGGCTCGCCCTTCAGCAGGACCACCCCCACGCCGCGACCCGCCTCGACATCCCCGAGCATGGTGATCAGGCGCCGCATCTCCGACCGCCGCCCGATCATCGCCGACGGGGCGATCGCCGCGTCGAGCGCCGGGGGTGCCGGCGCCGGGGGACCGGATGGCGGCACCGGAACGGCGGCGGCGACCAGCGACGCGCCCGCGTCATCCCCAATCGGCGACACGCCCTTTTTCAGAGCGCGCCATGCGGCGGTCAGCGCGGCGCTTCCCATGCCCGCCTCCCGCAAAAGGCGCAGTCCGGACTCGTACTGCTGCTCCGCTTCGCCACGACGCCCCGCACCGGCCAGAAGGCGGATCAGCGCGACGCGCGACGCCTCGTCGAACGGCTGTTGCTGAGTCAGCGTCCGCGCGTAGGGCAGCGCCTCCTCCGGGTTATCCTTGAGACGGTCGACCAGCGCCGCGAGGATCTGCGCCTGGAGACGGCGCGCGTCCTCCCGTTCGGCCACGCACCAGGCCTGGAAGTCGTGCAGGTCCGGCAGGTCCTGGCCTTCCAGAAGCTCGCCGCGGAACGCCTGGGCGAGGGTTCGCAATCGCCCGGTGTCGAGCGGCTCGGTCCCGCCCGCTAGGGCCCGGCGCACGGTGACGATGTCGATGTCGGCCCCGGCCGCCTCGAACGCGACAGCGTCGCGGTCGGCACGGATGCGCGGCCGGCCGGGTTCATCCACCATTGGACGAAGCTTGCTCAGGCTCCATCGCAGGGCGCCGCGCGGATCATCGGGAATTTCCCACAGCAGCGAACACAGGCGCTCACGCCGGTGCGGTCGCCCGGTCAATGCCAGATACGCGAGCAGGGCGCGCGTCTTCTTGGATGGTGGCAGCGAGAGGCACGCGCCTCCTCGTTCTACCACGATCTCGCCCAAGAGACGGATGGCGAGCATGGCTGCCTCCGGACTCTTTCGGGCTTCCCCGCCGGCCGATGGGCTGCGGCGCAGGCGGTTGCCCGTTCATGGTCTGCGCCGATCATGGCGGCCATGGTCCGTTGATACAACGGATAATTCGACGAGGACTTCGACGTTCGCTCACACCCGAATGAGGGACGCTGCGCGGGACCGAAACCTTTTGCACTGGAGGACACCATGGTCACCCGCATCGTCCGCCTGCCGAACGGCCACACCACCGCATCCAACCGCATCTCCAGGATCCGCATCCGGCCGGAACGGTCCGAAAGCCCGGAACGGCCCTTCCTGGAGATCTATGAGGCTGGGCGCATGGTGTTCGCGGGGGTGATGACGCTGCCGGGCGCGGTGTCCCCGTCCGCCACGGCCGTCGGGGAAGACGCCGCATGAGTCACGCCGCATTCGGGGCTCCGGTGTCGGACAGCCGGGCGAAACGCCGTTCGATTGCCGCCCTGGTGATCGCGCAGGTCCTGGCGTTGACGCTTTGGTTCTCCGGAAGCGCCGTGGTCCCGGCTCTGCGGGCCGAAGCCGATTTCAGCGACTTCCACGCCGCGGCCTTCACCAGCGCGGTGCAGATCGGTTTCGTCGCCGGCACCTTGTTCAGCGCCATCTTCGGGCTGGCCGACCGGTTCGATCCGCGGCGCTTCTTCATGCTGTCGGCCAGCACGGCCGCGACCCTCAACGCCGCGTTGCTGGTGGTGGATCCGGCCACGCCGGTGGCGCTTGCGCTGCGGTTCGCCACCGGCGCCTGCATGGCGGGCGTCTATCCGGTCGGCATGAAGCTGGCCGCCAGTTGGGCGCGCGGCGACCTGGGCCTGCTGGTGGGTTTGCTTGTCGGCGCGCTTGCCCTCGGGTCGGCCTCGCCGCACCTGCTCGGCGCGTTCGGCGGCGTGGACTGGCGTCCGACGATTGCCGTGACGTCGCTGCTGGCCGGCGCCTCGGCCCTGCTCATGGGCGCCGTGTCCGTGGGGCCCGCCGCCGCCAAGCCGCAGCGCTTCGCGTTCCGGACCGCCTGGGCGGTCTGGAGCGATCCCGCCCTGCGCCTCGTCAACCTGGGCTATCTGGGCCACATGTGGGAACTCTACGCCCTGTGGGCCTGGATCGCGGTCTTCCTGCAGGCGAGCTTCGCACAGACCATGCCCATGGCGGAGGCGGTGTTCTGGGCAAGATGCGCGACCTTCGCCGTCGTCGGCGTGGGCGGCATCGGCTGCATCCTCGCCGGCTTGGCGGCGGATCGCCTGGGCCGGACCACGGTCACGGCGACCGCGCTGGCCGTCAGCGGTTCCTGCGCGCTGCTGGCCGGGACCAGCTTCGGCGCCGCCCCGGCGCTGACCGTCGCCCTGTGCTTGATCTGGGGGGCGAGCGCCGTCGCGGATTCCGCCCAGTTCTCCGCGGCGGCGGCGGAACTGTCCGACCCCCGGCATGTGGGAACGGTGTTGACCGCCCAGACTTGCGGCGGCTTCACGCTGACGCTGCTGTCTATCCACCTGCTGCCCGACCTCGCGGACGCGGTGGGCTGGGAATGGGCGCCGGCCGTTCTCGCGCTCGGCCCGGCGGTC
>DASWVP010000099.1:0-23018 GCA_036401175.1 Azospirillum sp.
TCGGCCCGGCTCAGGCTGCCCCACGCGGCGCAGTCGATGATGGCGCCGATGGCGGCGTTGCGCAGCCCCATCACCATGCCGTTGGCGCGGTCGGCGTGGCGGCGGCGCAGGCCGGCATAGCGGCGCGCCTCGTCCAGCTTGCCGAACAGCAGGTTCACGTAGGCCAGCAGCGCGTAGGTAATCTCCACCGCCAGCAGGTTGCCGCGCCCCGTCAGGTCGGCGACGTCCACCGCTTCCACCAGCAGCGGGCCGGCGAACACGGTCGGGTCCTCCGCCTCGCCCAGCAGGTTGGCGATCGCCTGCCGGTAAGGCTTCAGCGCGCCGATGGCGGTTTCCTGGTTCAGCTTGGCGCAGATCGCGTGGTATTCGGCCGCCGTGTCGCGCATCGCCCGCAGGCGCCGGCCCAGGAAGAAGTGCTGCGCCACCGTGTTGTTCAGGCAATAGGCGGCGTATTCCAGGTCGCCCGTCTCCAGCCCGATGCGGTGCGCGTCCAGCAGGTCGTCCAGCGTGTCGGCGACCGGGCGGTGCCACACCTCGATGAACAGCTTGACGACGAACAGCGTCTGGCAGCGCGCCGCGCTGGTGTCCGGCAGCCGGTCGAGCAGGCGCAGCGCCACCCGTCCGAACAGCGCGCCGCCGGGAATGTCGCCGAACACCGCGCAGGAAATCAGGCCGTAGGTGGCGTAGGCGATGCACGACGCCGGCTGCGGCCCCTGCGCGGCCGACAGCCGCACCAGCCGCAGCACCATGATGGTGAACAGGTTGGTGTCGTACAGATACGTCGTCGCCAGGGCCCGCGACATGGCGTTGCCGATGGTCAGCAGGCGCGGGTCGGCGGTCGGCGCCATCTCCACCAGCGCGTCCTCGCTGCGCCCGCGCAGCGCCAGCCTTGTCTTCATCACCTCCAGCAGCACGTGGCCCATGCCGGGCTTCTCGGGCACCGGGCTGTCCAGCAGCAGCAGCGCGGCGCGGCACGCCGCCACCGCATCGGGCAGGTTCTGCCGTGCGACGTGCAACTGGATCAGCGCCAGATGCGCCCGCGCCCGGTCCAGATCGGTGCGGGCGCGCGTCAGCACCGCCTCCGCCGCACGCTGCGTCAGCCCGGCGTCGCCGTTCACGGCGGCGATGTCCGCGGCCGTGACGTTCAGCACCAGCGCCAGCTCGTACCGCCGCGTCCAGGCGTCGCCCGGCAGCAGGCCGATGCCGGTCTTCAGATAGGCCATGGCCGGTCCGTGCGCGGCCGACGCCCGCGCCGCCTCCCCCGCGCGCAGGTTCAGTTCGGCCAGCGCCTCGCGCTCCGCCACGTCCATCAGCGGGGATGCATGGTTCAGGTGGTTGGCGATGTCGAACAGCCGCTCGCCCTCCTCCCCGCCGCGCTGCAACGCGCGCCCGACCTTCAGATGGCAGTCCAGCGCCTCCGCCTCGTCCAGCAGGGAATAGGCGGCCTGCTGCACCCGGTCGTGCACGAAGCGGTAGGACACCCGCACCTCCACCCCGCCGACGTCGGCATAGCGGTAGGCGTCGTCCAGCGGCACCACCAGCCCGGCCAGCAGCGCCGGCCACAGCGCCACCGCCGTGTCGGCCGGCGCCTGCCCGGTCACCTCGGCCAGCGTCCCCAGATCGAAGGCGTTGCCGATGCACGCCGCCGCCGGCACCACGTCCAGCGTCTCGCCCGGCAGCTCGCGGATGCGCTGCACGACGAACGTCACCACGTCCGCCGCCATCTGCTCCAGCTCCTGCCGCTCGATGGCGGAGAGGTCCCAGGCCCAGGTGCCGGTCACCCGGTTGAAGGCGATCAGCCCGCGCCGTTCCAGCGACTCCAGGAACTGCCCCAGGAAGAACGGGTTGCCCAGCGTCTTTGCGGTCAGCCGCACGGCCAGCGACCGCACCCCGTCCGGGGTGCCGTGCAGCGTGTCGGCCAGCAGCTGCACCACCGCGTCCTCGTCCAGTCCGGCGAGCGTCACCTCCTGGATGCGCACGCCGGCCTTCTCCAGCGCGTCGCGGGCGTGGCGCAGGGGGTGCGCCTCGTCCACCTCGGTGTCGCGGTAGGCGCCGACCACCAGCAGGTGGCCCAGGTCGCCGTCGGCGACCAGCCCTTCCAGCAGCCGCAGCGACGCCAGATCGGCCCATTGCAGGTCGTCCAGAAACAGCACCAGCGGGTGCTCCGGCCCGGCGAAGGTGCGCACGAAGTTGCGGAAGACGTAGACGAACCGCTCGTGCGCCTCGGCCGGGCCCAGGTCGGGAACCGGCGGCTGCGGGCCGATCAGCCGCTCGACCTCCGGGATGGCGTCGGTGATCAGCCGGCCGTTCGGCCCCAGCGCCACGCGCAGCTTGGCGCGCCACGCCTCCAGCCGCTCCGGCCCGCCGCCGCCGGTCTGCCGCACGAGGTCCTGGAAGGCGCGGATCAGCGGCGCGTAGGGGATGTCGCGCTTGAGCTGTTCGAACTTGCCGGACACGAAGAAGCCGTGCCGGGCGACCACCGGCTTGTGCAGCTCGCGCACCAGCGCCGACTTGCCCACGCCCGAATAGCCGGCGACCAGCAACAGCTCGTGCCCGCCGTCCGCCGCCCGGCCGAAGGCGTCCAGCAGTGTGCGGAACTGCACGGCGCGGCCGTACAGCTTCTGCGGGATGCGCAGCACCGGCCGCACGTCGCGCCGGCCCAGCGGGAACGGCTCCACGCCGCCGGTGGCGTGCCACTCCCGCTGGCACTGCTCCAGGTCGACACGCAGGCCGAAGGTGCTCTGGTAGCGATCCTCCGGGTCCTTGGCGAGCAGGCGGGCGACCACCGCCGACAGCGCCTCCGGCACCGCCGGGTTCAGCTTGTGCACCGGGGCCGGCGCGCGGGCGATGTGGCAGTGCACCAGTTCCAGCGCGTCGCGCCCCTCGAACGGCGGGCGGCCGGTCAGACACTCGTGGAAGGTGGCGCCCAGCGCGTAGAAATCGGCGCGGTAGTCGATGGCGCGGTTCATCCGCCCGGTCTGTTCCGGCGCCATGTAGGCCAGCGTGCCTTCGGCCGAATCGGCGATGCCACCCGCCGCCTCCTCGCGCGACAGCTCCGACGCGATGCCGAAGTCGATGACGTTCAACTGACCGCCCGGCCCGTTCCACACGATGTTGGACGGGTTGATGTCCTTGTGGACGATGCCGGCGTCGTGGATGCAGGCCAGCGCGTCGACCACGCGGACCGCCATGTCCAGGAAGGTGCCGATCTCCATCGTCCGGCGGTCGTACAGCGTGTCCAGCGAGGTGCCGCCGATGTCGCGGAACACCATAATCATGCCGCCGCCGTGCGGAACGCAGTCCAGCGCCTCGATGATCTCGGCGTGGCGCAGGCGCCGGGTGATGGCGTATTCGCGGCGGAACGACGCCACGTCTTCCGGCGTCGCCAGTTCCTGCCCCAGCAGCTTGCACACGACGGGCAAACCGTCCTGCTGGCGCACGGCGCGCAGCACCGTCGACCGTGTGCCGGTGTGCAGCGTCTCCAGCACGCGATAGCCAGGAAGCGACGTCAAGTTGCGGAGTTCCTAAAGGGCCATGGCGCACGGCCCGGCGGGCGCGCGGCGGGTCACGGTACGTGGTGAATTGTAGGGTGGGCCAGCGCGGCCATGCAAGCGGGCAAAGTCCCGCAATCGCAGTCTTTTCTACCGTGACGGTCCCTTGACGCCGACCGCACACGTTTTGCTGCCACCCACGCGCACAAACGATGCGAATCGCGACAATTCGTCCTAAGATGCATCCGGAATTGTTGCCGGCCGATTGCGTTCGCACAGTAAGTCGCGAAGCCGGAGACAGCGTACACAGCGGGGGACCCATGGGGAAGATCAAGGTTGCGATTCTGGGCGGCGGCGTCGGTTCGCTGACCACGGCGTATCATCTGTGCAAGACGCAGGACCTGCGCGACCGCTTCGACGTCACCGTCTATCAGATGGGCTGGCGTCTGGGCGGCAAGGGGGCCACCGGACGCGACCGTTACGGCCGCATACAAGAGCATGGCCTGCACGTCTGGTTCGGCTTCTACAACAACGCCTTCAAGATGATGCAGGACGTGTTCGAGGCGTTGGACCCGCCGGAGTCGCAGGCGCTGCGCACCTGGCGCGACGCGCTGAAGCCGCAGGACTTCACCCCCATCGGCATGCAGCTCGCCGACGGCAGCCCCGCCTACTGGCCGCTGACGTGGCCGCGCCTGGGCGGCACGCCGGGCGACGACAACGTCCTGCCGACCCCGTCGCAGGCGGTGGTCTCGCTGATCGGCGTGGTGCGCGACGTCTTCACCAACTGGGACGAGCTGACCGGGCTGGTCGTCAACGGCAAGCTGGTGCCCGGCACCGTCGACTCCGCGCCCGCGATTCCGCTGGTCCCCGACGACCACCGCACCCTGCCCGAGCCGCTGGCCCGCGGCTTCCGCGACGCCGTGGCCGCCTGGGGCGAGAAGCAGGCGCGCCACCTGGAACAGGCCGAGGCGCTGCTGAAGGGCGCCGCCGTCACCACCGTGCAGGACGCCGCCGTCGTTGCCCACCGCTGGGCGCGCGCGGCGCTGGCCGCGACGGGCGACGACGCCGCCGACAGGACGGCCGTGGCCGATCACTACCGCGGCATCCTGTGGCTGCTGCGCCAGATCAACCGGGTCATCGACACCCTGCCGCGCAGCCTCGTGGCGCGCGACTTCCTGACCTTCATGGTGCCCTTCGCCACCGGCGTCATCGCCGACTACATCATCGAGGGCAAGACCGCCGACGAACTGGACGGCATGGAGTTCACGCAGTGGCTGATCCGCCACGGCGGCGTGCCCGAAAACCTCGCCACGTGCTGCTCGCTGCGCACCTGCTACGACACCTTCATGCAGTACCGGGACGGCGACTTCCACACCCCGGACTGGGCGGCGGGCGTCGCCTCGCTGAGCTGCGTGCGGATGTACGCGACCTGCAAGGAAGCCGTGCTGTTCAACATGGAAGCCGGCATGGGCGAGGTGATCGTCGCCCCCATCACCCAGCTTCTCCAGCAATGCGGCGTGAAGGTGAAGTACTTCCGCCGGGTCGAGGAACTGGGACTGTCCGAGGACGGCGCTTTGGTCGAGCGGATCCGCCTCGCCAAGCAGGTGAACGTCATCGGCGGCGACGACGCCTACCGCCCCATGAGCACGGTCCAGCGCGAGGGTGACGGCAAGATCCTGCACGTCTGGCCGATCGAGCCCTATTGGGACCAGATCGAAAACGGCGCCGCCATCAAGAAGGCACTGGACGATGCCAAGTCCAGCCTCGAATCGCACTGGTGCCCGGTGCCGCCGGTGGGCGAGGAGGTTCTCCAGCGCGGCAAGGATTTCGACATCGCCGTCCTCGGCATCTCGCTGGGCGGCTTCAAGAAAATGAACGACGAGCCGACGCTGGCGGCCGCCCTCCAGGCCGCCCGGCCGCGCTTCGCCGCGATGACCGAGAACATCGGCATCATCCCGACGCTGTCCATGCAGCTGTGGTGCGGCCCGGACCTCATGGGCCTGGGCTGGGAGGTCGAGCGCCCCGCCGCCGTCGCCGGGCCGGAGCCCTGGTCGATCTGGGCCGAGATGCAGCAGACCCTGAAGTACGAGCCGTGGACCGACACCACCGCGCCCCGGCCGAAGTCGGTGCACTACATCTGCGGCGTCTGGAAGACCGACCTTCCCGCCCAGCCCTCCACTGATCTGTCGGTGCCGGCCCGCGCGCTGGCCAGCGTCACGCAGAGCGGCGTGGACTGGCTGAACGGCTATGCGCAGTACTTCTGGCCCAGGGCGATGACCCCCACGGGCTTCGACTGGGGCGTGCTCGACGACCCGGCCAACGGCGAGGGGGTGGAGCGCTTCCGCAACCAGATCATCCGCGCCAACGTCGATCCGACCGAAACGCTGCCGGGCAGCGCCACCGGCTCCACCCAATGGCGCCTGCGCACGGACCAGAGCGGGTTCTACAACCTCTTCCTCGCCGGCTGCTGGATCCGCACCGGCTTCAACACCTCGTGCGTCGAGGCGACGGTGATGTCCGGCATGCAGGCGGCCCGCGCCATTTCCGGCGACCCGCTCTACATCTCGGGCGAAAACTGGCTGAACGGAGCGCCGCGATGACCCTGCCGAACTACGTCTCCTTCCGCGGCAACGGCGAGGTGTCGATCGCCGCGCCCGGCGTCTTCACCGACAGCCTGTCCACCCTGTTCTTCGTGCGCGCCGACCCGGTGCGCACCCAGGCGCTGGTGGACAAAATCCTCAACGCCGCCAGCGGCGGGGCCGTGCGCTACGAAGTGCTGGGCCCCTTCGCCGCCGCCAACTTCCTGTCGGTCGGCCGCTGCACCAGCCCGACCGAGGAATTCGGCTGGATCCCCTACAAGGAAGCGTCGCTCTGGCTGCCGGTGGTCGAGCACCGCCGGGGCCGGCTGCCGCGCCTGCTGGTGTGGATGCCCTACATGTTCCCGGACGCGATGATCCCCATCGCCTGCGGGCGCGAGAGCTGGGGCTTCGCCAAGTCCTGGGGCCGCGTCACCGTGCCCGCGGCCTGCGCCGGCCAGACCCGGTTCCAGGCCGAGACGATGCTGTTCCGCCGCCTCTCCTCCGACTGCGAGGGCGAACTGGTCCCGCTGCTCGGCGCGGAGAGCGGCGGGGCCGGCCGGGGCGGGCTGTGGAAGACGCTGGCCGACCTCGTGGCCGATGCCGGCGACGTGCTGAAGGGCCTCGCCGAGCCCGGCGGGCTGGCCGAGGGCATGGTCGTGCTGGCCGACGCGGCGGCGATGCTGCTGACCGGCACGGTGCCGGTGGTGAACCTGAAGCAGTTCCGCGACGCCGCCGACAGCGGCAAGGCGTGCTATCAGGCGCTGGTCAACTGCCCCATGCACATCAACGAGTTCCGCGGCGCGTGGCCGCTGCTCGGCGACTGGACGCTGACGGTCGCCGACGGCTACGCCAGCCACCGGGTGGTCGAGGATTTCGGCTTCCAGAGCGACGGCACGACGGCCAACGTCCACGTCGACCTCGCCGTCACCGTCCACATGGACTTCCAGGCCAACCCCGGCAAGGTCGTCTGGCAGGCGGGGTAAGGGGAAAGCTGACGACGTTGGGTTTTCGGCTTCGCCTCAACCCAACCTACGCGGGCATTCCCCGTAGGTTGGGTTGAGCGTCAGCGAAAACCCAACGTCCTCCACTCCCCCCGCCCTAAAACCGCGCCGTCACGTTCAGCGCGACGATGTCCGTGCCGTTGCAGAAGCGCGCCGGGTTGACGGCGGAGCCGTTGGGCGGGGTGCCGTTGTTCACGCAGGCCTGGAAGCCGTGCGAATACGCGGCGTCCACCCGCAGCGCCTCGCTGAACGCATAGCCCGCACCCACGCCCACGTGGTTGCGGATGGTCACCGGTACCACGGCCAGGAAGTCCTGGTTGGGCGCCGCCTTGCCGGCCCAGCGCACGCCGGCGCGCAGCGTCAGCGCGTCGGTCACGCGGTAGGCGGCACCGATGGCGACGATGTCGATGTCGTTGTAGTGCTGCGGCAGCGTCTCCCACACGGTGCCCAGGCCGGGCACGTCGACGCGGACGTTGAAGTTCTTCATCACCTGGCTCCACAGCGCCCGGCGATAGTCGAAGGCCAGCGTCAGCGCCGGGGTGGGCGAGTGGGTGATGCCGAAGCCGAACTCGGCCGGAAGCTGAAAGTCCCGCATGGTGTACTTGGCCGCCGCGGCGAGCTGCGCGCCGGTCGGCGACACCACCACCACGCGGCCGTCGCCGGTCAGATCCTCCAACGCCGTGCGGAACTGGTAGAAGGCGCCGATGGTGGTGTCCGGCCGCGCCTTCCACGTCGCACCCAGCCGCCCGCTGACGCCGCCCCCCTCCATGCCCGAACGGACGATGGACGGGTCGAAGATGTCCAGCTGGATGCCGCCGCCGGCACCGATGATCGGCGCTGCCGTGGGCAGCAGCGCGCCGGCCCCGGTCAGCCGCCCCTGCGCCATCAGCGCGCCCAACTGGTCGGCCCCCTGGAGCAGCCGAACGCCCAGCCCGGCGCGCACGTAATCCACGGCGCCCGCCACCGTCAGGTCCGGCGTGGCGTCCCAGGCGACGGCCAGGGGCGCGCGCAGGAACATTGCCTCGCTGCCCTGGCGCAGGCCGGTGTTGACGCCGCTGGGCACCCGCGACAGGAAGCCGTGGTGGCCGTAGTCGGTGCCGAATCCGCCCTGCGCGTAGACGCCCGCCCCCACCGCGAAGGCGTCCTTGCGCCAGACCAGCCCGCCCTGCGGCACGTAGTAGGAATGCAGCGGGAAGGTGTCCTTGCCGCGCGCCTTCTCGCCGGTGGTCGTCTGCGTCGCCTCCAGGCCGGTCGGCGCCGCCACCTTGATCCCGGCGTCGAGGTACGAGCCCGGCCGCGCGGTCAGCGTCGCCGGGTTGACGATCATCGCCGATCCGCCGATGTCGTGCGCGATGCCGGTGCCGCCCATGCCCATGGACACCGCGCCGATGCCCTCGAACGTGTAGATGTCGGTGGCGTGCGCCGCGCCGATGGGGGTAAAGGCGGCAAGGGTAAGGGCGGCGAGTCGCCGTGAAAGGGTCGGCCGGCTCATGAAGGCTCCGTCGGGATGGGCGGTTACGTCGGGCTTTCGGCCTGCGCCTCAACCCAACCTACCTAGTACGTTCGGGTAGGTTGGGTTGAGCCTTGGCGAAAACCCGACGTCCGGTCAACCCTTCGGTGTCAAATCGATGGATTCCCGTGCGATGGCCTCCGCAGCCTGCTTGCCGGACAGCACGGCGATGTCGGCGCTGCCCGCGCTGAACCACGTGCGCGTCCAGTCGCCCGCCAGGAAGACGTTGACGAAGCCGCTACGTCCCGGCTCCAGCCGCGTTTCCACCGTGCCGGGAAAGCACTGCACGTACTGCTCCGACGGGTCGATGTTCCAGCGGTAGTAGGCGGAGCGCACCTGGGTCCAGTCGAACCTGCCCCGCTTCACCGTGTTCGGCCAGATCACCCCGGCGTTGGCGTCCAGCCACGCCCGCGCCTCGGTCTCCACCTGCGCCGCCAGTTTCTTTTCATACCCGCAGGAAACCGGCCCCGTGGGCATCATGGCGGAGCCGCACAGGTACTCCACGGCCTTCGGCGGATCGACCTTCCAGTCCTCGGCGGCGTCCAGGTGGCTCATCTCGCCCCAGCTGTCCAGCGCCTCGACATAGCTGGTCATGGCGGTCTGCCCGTCCTCCCAGCCCATCTCCTCGATGGTCGGGCGGAACCACAGCTGCACGGCCTGCGTCGGCACGGCCTGCGTGTTCTCCACCATCAGCTTGAAGCGCGCGTTGGCGTCCAGCAGCTTCTGCCCGACCACCGAGATGGAGGCCGGCGGCATCGCCAGCACGCACAGGTCGAAGTCCTTGCCCAGCTCCAGCGTCGTCTCCGCCACATGGTACGGGCAGTAGACGGACTCGAGGTTGCCGACCTGCGTCTTCAACGCCTCGCCGTCGACGATCTGGTCCCAGTTCGGCTCGGACGGCCAGCAGTACAGGAACTTGCCGTCGCTCGGATGGCCATAGGGCACGGTGACCAGCGGGTCGTACGTGCCGTTCTTGAAATCCACCTGCCGCTGGATGGTGACGCGCTCCACCCAGTTGCCGTTCTCCGACACGCCCAGGTCGGTCAGGCGGTGGAACAGCTTCACGTCCACGCCGCGCAGCTTCAGCACCTCGTAGGCCGGCGTGAAGACGGTGTCGCCCATGCCGGCGTTCATCTTCCACAACGGCGCGCCCTTGTACGCCAGCGCCATCAGGAACAGGATCTCCACGGCCGCCCCGGCGGCGAACCGCGCGTTCGCGTACCCGCCCGAGCTGTCGCCCTTGGCGTAGCTGAAGCACATGTCGTAGAGCAGCCGCACCGGCCCCGACCACTCGAACTTCTCGTTCAGGCCGTACTTCAGCAGCCACTCGCGGAAGTCCTGGCCGTTGATGCGGTCGAACCCGGTGCGCCCTTCATAGGGCAGCACGTCGGTGACGAAGCCGATGCCCAGCGCCAGCGAGAAATCGACGAGGCAGGCGATCTTCCACCCCTCGTCCGTCAGTTCCAGCAACGGCTCGATGGCCTGGAACATCTTCTGGATCACCTTCAGCACGCCGGCGACCCAGTTGTGGTCCGGCCGCCCGTCCGTCCTGTCCAGATGCTCCAGGATGGCGTCCAGCTTGTCCAGGTCCAGCCGGTCGAGCAGCGCGCGGATCTTCTCGTTCTCGCCGCCGACGAAGTGCTTCATGACGGCGACCAGCACCCGGATGAAGGCGCTGGGCTCGATCGGCGACGGGTCGCCCGGCTCGCCCGGCCGCGGCGGCAGGTCGAAGTTCCAGGCGTGCCACGTGGCCCCGGTCAGGCGCTTGATCTCCTGCATCAGCGTCACCTGGTACATCGGCGTGAACGCCTGATCCCAGGTCTGGAAGGCGTAGTTCGCGGGCATGGTGCCGGACGCCTGCCACTCCGCGTAGCACGCGCGCACCGCCTGGAAGGCGGCGTCGTAGAAGCCCAGGAAGATGTGCAGCCCGTGTTCCTCGATGCGCTGGCCCTCCAGGGCGTTGCGCCCGCTGGCGCCCTTGCCGCCCAACCGCCAGCCGTGGCTGACCAGCGTCACGTCGAAGCGCTTGCGCAACTCCTCGGTCGCCGTCAGCGTCAGCGCCGCCGACACGCCGCCCAGCCCGCCGCCCAGAATCACCACACGCGTCCGCCCATCCCCCGCCATCGCCCTCTCCCCCGTCGCGAAGCCATGCTTTGTGCACCATACTGATGGTTGCAACTTTAAAAAAACAGCATGGATTCTCACTCGCGCGACATTTTGGCGCCGAGGGAGGACGTGTGATCACCTTTCATCTTGCCGTCATCCCCGCGAAGGCGGGGATCCACGCTTCGCGCATCGTGCATATTCGGGGAACATGGATCCCCGCCTTCGCGGGGATGACGAAGTTGGGAAGACCGCCCCTCTTACAGCCACGTCCGCAAATCCCAGAGTTCCGGGAACAGCCGCACGTCCAGGACTTTGCGCAGGTACGACACGCCGGCCGTGCCGCCGGTGCCGGGCTTGGCGCCGATGACGCGCTCCACCGTGGTGACGTGGCGGAAGCGCCATTGCCGGAAGGAGTCCTCCAGGTCGACCAGCTTCTCGGCCAACTCGTACAGGCTCCAGTACCGGTCGGGGGCGCGGTAGACCGCCAGCCACGCGTCGCGCACGCTGTCGTTGACGTGGTAGGGTTGCGTCCAGTCGCGCTCCAGCGCCTCCGCATCCACGGCGAATCCGGCGCGGGCCAGCGCGCGAATCGACTCGTCGTACAGGCTGGGGCTGGTCAGCGCCGCCTCCAGCGCGCGGGCGAGGTCGGATCGGTGGCGGTGCGGCGTCACCATGCCGGCGTTCTTGTTGCCCAGCAGGAACTCGATCGTCCGGTACTGGTACGACTGGAAGCCCGACGAGCGGCCCAGGCTGTCGCGGAAGGCCGTGTACTCGCTGGGCGTCAGCGTCGACAGCACGTCCCACGCCTGGATCAACTGGTTCATCACCCGCGCCACGCGCGCCAGCATCTTGAACGCCGGCCCCAGGTCGTCCGATGCGATCGACGCGCGCGCCGCCGTCAGCTCGTGCAGGATCAGCTTCATCCACAGCTCGGTCGTCTGGTGCTGGATGATGAACAGCAGCTCGTTGTGGTTGTCCGACAGCGGCACCTGCGAGTGCAGCAGCCGGTCGAGCCCCAGATAGTCGCCATAGCTCATGTCGACCGCGAAGTCGGTGTGCGCGCCGTGGTCGGTCTTGTCGGGATCGTTCTTGTCGGTCATCGTTCCCTCACCGCCCATACAGGCCCGTAGGTTGGGTTGAGCGCCAGCGAAAACCCAACACGCCCGGCGACGCAACGACGTTGGGTTTTCGGCGGTGCCTCAACCCAACCTACGAATCTTCGGATCCTGGACATCCCCCAGCCTTCCCTCGTCGCCCTCACGTCACCGCGTGGCGCCGGTGGAACTCCGGCCGGTCCCAGGCGCCGGTCGCCAGCACGTCCTTCAACGCCGCCGCCGCGTCCCACACGTCGGCGAAGCGCAGGTACAGCGGCGCGAAGCCGAAGCGCAGGATGTCCGGTGCGCGGAAATCGCCGACCACGCCGCGCGCGATCAGCGCCTGCACGATGGCGTAGCCCTGCGGGTGGCGCAGGCTCACCTGGCTGCCGCAGGCCGCCGGATCTTCCGGCCCGACCAGAGCCAGGCCGGTCCCCGCCACCAGCCGCCGGAACAGCCCGGTCATCGCCAGACTCTTGCGCCGCACCGCGTGCAGGTCCACCGCCAGCAGTTCGTCCACCCCCGCCTCAAGCGCCGCGAGGCTCAGCACCGGCGGCGTGCCGCACAGCGCCCGCCGCACCCCCTCGGCCGGCCGGTAGCCGGTGTAGAAGGCGAAGGGCTCGGCATGCCCCATCCAGCCGGTCAGGGGCTGGCGGAACTCCGGCTGGTGGCGCGCCGCCACGTAAAGGAAGGCCGGCGCCCCCGGCCCGCCGTTCAGGTACTTGTAGCCGCAGCCCACCGCCAGATCCGCGCCGCAGCCGTCGAGGTCCAGCGGCATGGCCCCGGCGCTGTGCGCCAGATCCCACAGCGTCAAGGCGCCCCGCCGGTGCGCGGCGGCGGTCACCCCGGCCATGTCGTGCATCGCCCCGGTCCGGTAATCGACATGCGTCAGCATCACCACGGCGGTATCCGGCCCGATGGCCGCCGCCACCCCGTCCCGCCCGACCAGCCGCAGTTCATGCCGCCCGCCAAGCTGGTCGATCAGCCCTTGCGCGACGTACAGGTCGGTCGGGAAGTTCGACCGCTCCGACACGATCACCCGGCGCTCCGGCCGCAGGCGCAGCGCCGCCGACAGCGCCTTGAACAGGTTGACCGACGTCGAATCGGCGACCACCACCTGGCCCTCAGCCGCACCGACCAGCCGGCCGATCTTGTCGCCCACGCGTTGCGGCAGGTCGATCCAGCCGGCACTGTTCCAACTGCGGATCAGGTCGCGGCCCCACTCCGCCTCGACCACATGTTTCAGCCGTTCTGCCGTCGCCCGCGGCAATGCGCCCAGCGAGTTGCCGTCCAGGTAGATCTCCCCCTCCGGCAGCACGAAGCGCTCCCGCGCGGCGGCCAGTTCGTCGGCGGCGTCCAGCGCCAGCGCGGCGGCGCGGGTGAGGTCCGTCATGGCGCCAGTTCCCGCAGCACGGCGCGCACCGGCGCCGCGTCCAGGTTGGCGAGCTTCAGCGGCAGCGCGATCAGCTCATAGTCGCCGGGCGCCACCCCGTCCAGCACCAGCCCTTCCAGGATGCCCAGCCGGTGCGCCCGCACCCGCCCGTGCGCGTCCATGGTCTTGGACTCCTGCGGATCGAGCGACGGCGTGTCGATGCCCACCAGCCGCACGCCGTGCACGGCCAGCGCATCGATCGTCTCCGGCGCCACGGCGGTGAACGCCGGGTCCCAGCGCTCCA
Source organism: Azospirillum sp. (assembly GCA_036401175.1). Lineage (GTDB taxonomy): Bacteria > Pseudomonadota > Alphaproteobacteria > Azospirillales > Azospirillaceae > Azospirillum. The sequence goes on from DASWVP010000099.1 coordinate 13,458, forward strand.
CCGGGTTGCGCGCGTAGGTCTTCAGGATCAGGCGCGGCGGCGTGCCGGACAAATGGTCCGCCACATGCTCCGGCCGCACCAGCGCCTCGCAGCCCACCACCTCCACCACCCGCGCCGGGCCGAGATAGATGTCGAGGTCGAGCCCGCCCACCGGCGCCCCGTCGGCGTCGTAATGCAGCGGCGCGTCGGCGTGCGCGCCGGTGTGGGTGGACAGCGTGACCCGCGCGACGTTGACCGGGCACCCAGGCCCGATCGCCCAGGTGCGCACCTCCTCGTACGCCGTGTCGCCCGGCCACACCGGAATACCGGGTTTGAGCGCCGGACTGATGTCCCAGATCCTCCGCACCGTCCGTCCCCCCAACCATTCCACGGCCAACCATTCCATGAAATGTCGGGAGCGGCCGGGCCGTCGGCAACGGATCTATGCCGTCTGTCCGCACCAGTCCCGCCACAGCCGGCGGTAGGCGTCCTCCACGGCGCGGGTGTAGGCGGCGGTGTCCCCCACCGGCGAGGTCGCGACCCGCGCGCGCAGGACGCCACGCAGACGCCGCAGTTCCTCCACGTCCGCCGCCCGCTCGACGGCGAGGTGCAGGTAGTCCTCCTCGCTGCCGGCGATCCAGTCCGGGCAGCCGGTGGCGGTGAGGATCGCGGCGCCGATGCGTCCGGGCAGCGTGCGCCCAAGCAGCGCCAGAACCGGCACCCCCATCCACAGCGCCTCCATCGTCGTCACGCCGCCGTTCTGCGGAAAGGGGTCCAGCGCGATGTCGACCCGCCCATAGGTGGCCATGTGCTCCGCCCGGCCGGTGCGTCCCAGCAGCAGGAGCCGGTCGGCGGCCACGCCGCGCGCGGCGGCAAAACCGGTCAGGCGGGCGCGGACCGACGGTTCCTCCAGCCCTGCGAACTTGATCAGCAGGCGCGACTCCGGCACCGCCCGCAGGATCCGGCACCACAGCGCCAGCGCCTCGTCGGAGACTTTGGACAGCTTGTTCAAGCTGCCGAAGGTGACGACGCCGTCGCCCATCGCCGGCGGCAACGGTGCCGCCGCCGGTGCGTTGACCGGCGGCTCGCAGCACAGCATGCAGGGCAGATCGACCACCGTCTCGGCGAACAGCCCCCGGTCTTCGGCGGCCACCACCACCGCGTCGGCGAACAGCGCGTCCATGGCCGCCATGCCGGTGCCGGTCACATGCCCCCAGGCCGACACCTGCACCGGCGCCGGCCGGCGCGCGAAAGCCCGCAAGCGGTTGCCGGCGGAATGGCCGGACAGATCGACCAGCACGTCGATCCCGTCGGCGCGGACCTGCGCCGCCAACGCCTCGTCCGACAGGCGCGTGACCGTCCGCCACAGCGACGCCGCGCCCCGCAGGCGCTCGGTCATGGCATCGCAGGCGTCATGGTTGGAATAGCAGACGACCTCCACCCGCGCCGGGTCGTGGCCGGTCAGCACCGGCGCGAAGACGAAGGCGGCGGAGTGCGAGCGGAAATCCGCCGACACATAGCCGACCCGCAGCCGCCGTTCCGGGTCGCGGGGGTTGGCGAAGACGGGGGCCGCCGGGGTCAGGGGATCGGCGTGGCGCGCCGCCCAGCGCCGCCGCTCCGCCTGCTGTTCCGCCACGCTCCGCCCGGAATCGAGATCCATGCAGAAGATCAGGTCGGAATGCATCGACGGGTGGCCGGGGTTGATGTCCACGGCACGGCGGAACTGCGCGACCGCCTCCGCGATCCGCGTTTGCGCCTGGAGGAGGCGCGCCAGATTGGCCGCGGCGTTGGCATCGTCCGGGCGCAGGCGCACGGCCCGGTCGCACCACGCGAATCCGTCGCCGATGCGCCCGACACGATTGAGCACGTTGCCGAGGTTGGTGGCGGCATCGCTATGGTCCGGCATCAGCACGAGCGCGCGCCGGAACCACCACAGCGCCGCCTCCGGCGGTCCGGCCGGCAGGAGCGTCCCGGCAAGGTTGTTGGCCGCCGCCACGCATTCAGGCTCAAGGATCAGGGCGCGGCGGAACGCCGCCTCCGCCGCATCCAGGCGGCCGGCGCGGTGCCAGCCGATGCCCCGCTCGTTCCACTGCGGCGCGTCCGCCGGATCAAGCGCCAGCCGGGCGCCCGGCCCGAACCGCTCCAGCGCCTGGGCGTGGTTGGCGGCATGCTCGCCCACGTCGGGCGCCAGCCGGGCGGCGCGGCCGAAGGCGGTCAGCGCCGGGAGCGTATCCCCCGCCAGCAGATGCGCCTTGCCGAGGTTTCCATGGTAATCCCCCGCCTCCGGCCGCGCGGCGATGGCCCGGCGGAGCAGCGCGACCGCCGACGCCCCGTCGCCGCGCTGCGCGCGCAGCACGCCCAGCAGGTGCAGCGCGTCGGCCTGATCGGGCAGTGCGTCGAGGATGCGGCGGTACAGCGTCTCGGCTTGGTCCAGGCTGCCGCCCTGGTGGAGTTCCACGGCGATCAGCAGCGCTTCCTCAACCGTCGCCATGCCGCGCCCACCCCCGTGTCACACACCGTTCGAGGTCCGCCTCGGGAGGAGGATAACCCCCTCCCGAGGCGTCGGCCGTCACTCCGCCGCGACCTGCGGCAGCCCCTGCAGCGCCTCCTGCAGCGCCGCCTCGTCGTACGGCACGTCCTGCAGCTTGCCGGCGAAGTAGTCGGTGTAGGCCTGCATGTCGAAGTGCCCGTGGCCCGACAGGTTGAAGAGGATGGTCTGCCCCTTCCCTTCCGCCTTGCAGCGCAGCGCCTCGTCGATGGCCGCCTTGACCGCGTGCGAGGATTCGGGCGCCGGCACGATGCCTTCGTTGCGGGCGAAGGTCACCGCCGCCTCGAAGCAGGTCGTCTGCGGGTAGGCGCGCGCCTCGACGAGGCCCAGCTCCTTCACATGGCTGACCATCGGCGCCATGCCGTGGTAGCGCAGGCCGCCGGCGTGGAAGCCCGGCGGCATGAAGGTGGAGCCCAGCGTGTGCATCTTCACCAGCGGCGTCAGATGCCCAGTGTCGCCGAAGTCGTAGGCGTAGGCGCCCTTGGTCAGCGTCGGGCAGGACGCCGGCTCGACCGCGATGACGCGGACATTGCGGCCCTTCAGCTTCTCGCGCAGGTACGGGAAGGCCAGACCGGCGAAGTTGGAGCCGCCGCCGGCGCAGCCGATGATGATGTCCGGCTCGTCGCCGGCCATCTCCATCTGCAGCATGGCCTCCTCGCCGATGATGGTCTGGTGCAGCAGGACGTGGTTCAGCACGCTGCCCAGCGCGTACTTGGTGTCGTCGCGGGCCACCGCGCGCTCGACCGCCTCGGAAATGGCGATGCCGAGCGAGCCGGTGCTGTCCGGGTTGGCGGCCAGGATGGCGCGGCCGGATTCGGTCATGTCCGACGGGCTGGCGATGCAGGTGGCGCCGTACGTCTCCATCAGCGCGCGGCGGTAGGGCTTCTGGTGGAAGCTGATCTTCACCATGAAGACCTCGACCTCCAGCCCGAACAGCGAACCGGCGAAGGCCAGCGAGGAGCCCCACTGCCCGGCGCCCGTCTCGGTGGTCAGGCGCTTGACGCCCTCCTCCTTGTTGTAGAAGGCCTGCGGGACGGAGGTGTTGGGCTTGTGGCTGCCGGCCGGGCTGACGCCCTCATACTTGAAGTAGATCTTCGCCGGGGTGTCCAGCGCCTTTTCCAGCCGGCGCGCGCGCACCAGCGGGGCCGGACGCCACAGGCGGTAGACGTCGCGGACCGGCTCGGGGATGTCGATCCAGCGCTCGGTGGAGACTTCCTGCTGGATGACGGCCATGGGGAAGATCGGCGCCAGATCGGCGGGGCCGATGGGCTGGCCGGTGCCCGGATGCAGCGGCGGCGGCAGCGGGACCGGCAGGTCCGCGGCAAGGTTGTACCAGGCCTTCGGCATCCGGTCTTCGGACAGAACGTACTTGGTGCTTTCCGACATGCGATCCTCCCGATCAGGGCGCCCGGATTCCCGGTGCGCGGGGTCAGCCGTTATACACGACCCACCCCCCGGAAGGACGAGCGTTCTTACGGCTCGCGGATGCTTTCGTCGAAGCCGCGCAGGATGGGGTAGATGAAGTAGCTGAGCACGGTGCGCTTGCCGACCGAGATCTCGGCGGTCAGCGTCATGCCCGGCAGCAGGCGCGTGCCCTCCGGCACCGCGTTCAGCTTCAGCGCCCCGATGTCCAGCCGTCCCTGATAGTAGGCCTCGCTGCCCTGGTCGGCGGTGGGAAGCTGGCGCTCGCGCGAGAAGGCGTCCTCGCTGATGGTGCGCAGGCTGGCTTCGACCACGCCGTGCTTCTGGAAGGGGAAGGCGTCGATCTTGATGCGCGCCGGGTCGCCCGAGCGCACGAAGCCGATGTCGCGTGCCTCGATCTGCACCTCGGCCTCCAGCGGCGCGTTCAGCGGCACCAGCGTCACCAGCGGCTCCGCCTCCCGCGCGATCGAGCCGATCGAGCGCTTGGCCACCTCCAGCACCACGGCGTCCTCGGGCGCCGTCATCACCACCAGTTCCGAGCGCCGCTCGGCCTTGCTGAGCTGCTCGCTGACGCTGTCGCGCTCGCGCTTGCCGCTCACCAGCTCCTCGGCCGCCCGCTGCTGCCACTCCTGCTCGAACGAGCGCCGTTCGGCCTCGGCCACCGCCAGTTCCTGGCGCAGCTCGAAGGTGCGGTTCAGGCTGCGCTGCAGCTCCTGCTCGGCGCTCAGCCGCTGGTCGCGGCTCTCCAGCATGGCGAGGCGCGAGCCGGTCTGCTTTTGCAGCAGGTCGAGGCGCATGCGCTCCATCTCGACCACCGCCTGCAAACGCTCGCGCAGCAGCGCCTCGTCGCGCTTGTTCGATTCCTGAAGCGCCTTGATGCGTCCCTGGTTCTCGGTGAACAGCGCCAGCTTGGCGGTGCGGAACTCGCGGCGCTCGCGGAACAGCTGCGTCTGCAGCCGCTCGTCCGGGTCGTTGCCGGGCAGCACCAGCGTCTCCGCCCCGGCCAGTTCGGCCTCCAGGCGGCGGATCTGCGCGTTCAGGCTGACCAGTCGGGTGCGCAGCTGCGTCACGTCGGCGGTGGTGAAGGTGCTGTCCAGCGTCGCCAGCGTGGCGCCCTTGCGCACCACCTGCCCCGGCCGCACGTCGATGGCGCGGATCACCGCCGTCTCCAGCGGCTGGATGACGATGGCCGACGGCGTGGTGATCAGCTTGCCGCGCGCCGTGACGATGCGGTCGATCTCCGATACCGCCGCCCAGGCCACCAGCGCCACGACCAGCAGCACCAGCGCGTGCAGCGTCATGCGCGCCGGCCGCGGCAGCGGGCGCGCCTCGATGGCGTCGGCGTCGGACAGGAACTCCAGTTCCAGCTCCGACGGCTTCTTGGCGGGAGTCTTCAGCCGTGACGGTTCTGGGTTTGCCATAGGTGCCTGTAGATCGAGCAGCGTTGCAGGAGTTCGGCGTGCGTGCCGCGGTCGGCGATGCGCCCGCCGTCCAGCACGATGATGACGTCGGCGTCGGCGATGGTGGACAGCCGGTGCGAGACGATCAGCACGGTGCGCCCGGCCGAGATTGCGGCGAGGTTGGCCATGAAGATCGCCTCGCTGTCGGGGTCCAGCGCGCTGGTCGCCTCGTCGAGGATCAGGATGCGCGGGCGCGGCAGCAGGGCCCGCGCGATGGCGAGGCGCTGGCGCTGGCCGCCCGACAGGTTGGAGGCGTTTTCCTCCAGCAGCGTGTCGTAGCCCTGCGGCAGCGTCTCGATGAATTCGTCCGCGCCGGCCAGCCGGGCGGCGGCCACCACCTCCTCGAACGGCGCGTCGGGGCGGGTGACGGCGATGTTCTCGCGCACCGTGCCGCGGAACAGGAAATTCTCCTGAAGCACCACGCCCAGCGAGCGGCGCAGGTGCGGCAGGTCGATCTCGCGGATGTCGACGCCGTCGAACCGGATGACGCCCTGCTGCACCGGGTGGAAGCCCTGGATCAGCCGCGTCAGCGTCGTCTTGCCCGAGCCCGACTTGCCGACCACGCCGACGACCGAGCCGGCGGGGATGTCCACCGACACCGCGTCCAGCGCCGGGGTCGGGTTGACGCCGTAGCGGAAGGTGACGCGGTCGAAGGCGATGCCGCCCTTGAGCTGCGGCACGAGGCCGCCCGACGTGCGGCGCTCCGGCGGTCGGCCCATCACCTCGGCCAGCATGCGCACGGACAGCGCCGTCTCCTGGTACTCCTGCACCAGCCCGACCACCTGGACCAGCGGGCCGACGACGCGCCCGGCCAGCATCTGGAAGGCGATCAGCGCGCCGACGCTGATCGACTGGTCGAACACCATCTGCGCGCCCAGCGTCACCACGGCGACCAGCATCAGCCGCTCCAGGATCTGGGTGAAGGCCTGGGCGACATTGGAGATCTGGCCGACGCTGAGGTGCAGGTCGACGGCGCGCGCCGTGCGCTGGTCCCACTTGCGGCGCTGCACCGGCTCGATGGCCGAGGACTTGACCGTGCGCATGCCCTGGATCGATTCGACCAGCATGGCCTGACGCATGGCTTCGGCGTCGTACAGCGCCTTCAGCCGGGTGCGGAACGGGCCGATCAGCGCCACCACCACGGCGGCGATGGCGAGCCCGAACATGATCGTCACGAAGGCCAGCGTGCTGGAATACAGGAACAGCACCGGCACGAAGACGAACAGCGCCGTGCAGTCCAGCACCGTGAGGAACAGCCGGCCGGTGAGGAACTGGCGGATCTTCTCGACCTGCTGCATGTGGCGCACGGTGACGCCGGCCGACGTCGACTCGAAATAGTCGATGGGCAGCGCCAGCAGGTGGCTGAAGGTGCGGCGCGCCAGCCGCATGTCGATGCGCGTGGTGGCCGCCAGCAGCAGGTAGCGGCGCAGGAAGCCGAACACCGACTCGAAGGCGATGGCGCCGGCCACGCCGGCCGCCAGCACCCACAGCGTGGCGATCGAGTGGTGCACCAGCACCTTGTCGATGACCAGCTGGAAGAACACCGGCACGCCGAGGCCGAGGAAGTGCAGCACCATGGCGGCGACCGCGATGTCGCGGAAGGCGCCCTTCTGCTTGAGGATTTCCGGCACGAACCAGCCGAGCCCGAAGGGCTGTTCCTCGTCGGTGACCTTGTAGGTGCGCTTGAGCAGGACGGTTTCGCCGGCCCACTGCGCGCAGAACGCGGCCTCGTCGACGAAGAAGACGGTGCGCTTGTCGGCCAGCGGGTCGACGACGCCGACGGCGACCGACTCGCCCTCCTTGCGCGGACCGACGACGACGACGGTGTTGCCGTTCTTCAGCCGCGCCAGAACGGGAAAGACCGCGCCCAGGCCGACCAACTTCGCCCAGGTGAGCTTGGCCGCCTTGGCCTTGAGCCCCAGCGTGCGGGCCAGCGCCAGCAGAACGCCGGTCTTCGGTTCGTGCGGCGGCAGCACGTGGTCGTGCACCAGCCGGTCGACGCTGGTCTGGATGCCATGATGCCCGGCCACCGCGACCAGACATTGCAAAGCGCTGTGCGCCGGCGCCGTCGGTTCCGCCACGGCGGCGGCGCCCGCGGGGGCTTCGAGTACGACCGTATCACCCATGTTTCACGCCCTGCTGCAACCCACCGGCGCGGGCCGGCGGGCGCAGACTCCACCGGAGAAGGCAAAGAATTCCTTAACCAGCGGAACGTGCGACCACCGATTCCACGCCCCGCGCCACCGACAGCAGCGCGCGGTCGTGCCCGCGCCGGCCGACCAGCATCAGCCCGACGGGCAAACCGGCGGCGCCCACCGGCAGCGTCACCGCCGGGCGGTCCAGGAAATTCCACAGCGACGGGTTGCGCAACACCAGCAGGTTGAGGCGCGTGTAGTCGGCATCGTCGGTCAGCTCGTCGAATCGCGGCGCCACGACCGGCACCGTCGGCATGGCCAGCGCGTCGAACCCGCGCGACGCCGCATCGGCTTCCGCCATCAGAGCGCCACGCGTGCGCACGAGGTCCACGTAGTCGGCCGCCGACTGTTCCAGCGCGCGCAGGATGCGCACGCGCACGCGCGGGTCGTACGACTCGCCGCGCCGCTCCAGCAAGTCGCGGTGCCAGGAATAGGCCTCGGGCGCCGAGAAGCCGCCCTTGGCGTTGACCGGCGGCACGCGGTCCAGCGCCGGCATGGCGAACTCCACCACGCGCGCGCCGCGCCGGGACAGCGCGCTGAGCGCGCGCTCGAAGGCGGCGGAAACGGTGGCGTCCAGCCCGTCCAGCGCGTGGCACTTGGGCACGCCGATGCGCAGCCCCTGCACGTCCGCCTCCTCCGGAACCGCCGGGGCCTGACCGGCCAGCACGGCGTCCAGGATCGCGCAGCAGGCGACCGAGCGCGCCAGCGGCCCGACGGTGTCGAGCGTCCACGACAGCGGCACCGCCCCGTCGCGCGGTACCCTCCCCTGCGTCGGCTTGAAGCCGGTGAGGCCGCAGAGCGCGGCGGGAATGCGCACCGAGCCGCCGGTGTCCGTGCCCACCGCCGCCACCGCCATGCCGTCGGCCACCGACACCGCGGCGCCCGACGACGAGCCGCCGGGGATGCGCCCGCGGTCGTGCGGGTTGCCCGGCGTGCCGTAATGCGGGTTGAGGCCGAGGCCGGAAAAGGCGAACTCCGTCATGTTGGTCCGCCCGACGATGACCGCGCCGGCCGCCCGCAGCCGCGCCACCACCGGGGCGTCGCGCGTCGCCGCCGGGGCGTCCTTCAGCACGACCGAACCGGCCGTGGTCACCTGCCCGGCGACGTCGAACAGGTCCTTGACCGACACCGGCAGCCCGGCCAGCGGGGACGGCACCACGCCCAGCCCGCGCATCGCGTCGCTGGCCCGCGCCGCCGCCAGCGCGCCGTCGCGGTCGACCAGCGTGAAGGCCCGCGCGCCCTCGCCCTCCGCGTCGGCGATGCGGGCGAGCGCCGCTTCGGTCAGCGCCACGCTGGTGGTGCGGCCGGCGGCCAGATCGGCGGCAAGCGACGGGACGGTCGGAACGGCGGGCATGGGGACCTCTGTGCGGGAAGGACCCTATCCGTATAGCGTGCGTGCGATGGGGAGGGAATTTCTAATCCCCCACTTTCGTCGCCCCCCGCCACACACCCGGCTGCGCGCTGCCGCCCAGGGTGGCGACGCCGGGTCCGTCCTGGATGCCGCCGCGGAAACGGCCGACGTGCCGGTCGCCGCGCGACAGGATCAGCGTGCCGTACCCGTTCGGGTGGCGGTCCTCGACCCGGCCCTCGTAGCGGTCGCCGTTGCCGAAGTTCAGCACGCCCAGCCCGCTGGCGCTGTTGCGGCGGACCTCTCCGGCGTAGACGTCGCCGTTCAGGTAACGGAAGACGCCGTGCCCGTCCGGCTGGTTGTCGCGGAAATTGCCGTCGTAGCGGTCGCCGGTGCCGAACAGCAGCACGCCGTCGCCGGCCATGGTGTCGTTGCGCCACTCCCCCTCATAGCGCAGGCCGTTGGCGAAGCGGTAGACGCCGTGGCCGCTGCGCCGCAGCGTCAGCGTGCCGGACAGCGGCGAGCCCATCGCCCATTCGCCCTCGTAGACGTCGCCGTTGGGGAAGCGTTCGACGCGCAGGCGCGGGTCGATGGTGCCGCGCCGCCTCG
>DASWVP010000100.1:0-9569 GCA_036401175.1 Azospirillum sp.
GGAGGCCCGCCGGCTGGGCCTCGCGCCCGGCCGCGACGACGGCGCCATCGAGGCCGTCACCCAGGCCAAGCTCGCGGCCGCACTGGCCGACCGCCGCGCGGCGTTCGCACAGATGGCGGCCGAGCAGCGCCGGCAGGTGGCGGAGGTGAACCACGAGCTGTCGCTGCTCGGGCTCGGCAACGCCGAGCGCGCCAAGGCGGTGGAGATCCACCGCACCCTCGTGGACCTGCTCGACCAGGGCGCCGACCTCACCGACGCCGGCACGCAAGCCTACGTGCGCCAGCAGGGCGAGATCGCCAGGATCCGCGCCGTCATCGAGGAGAACACCGAGCTGGCCCGCGATCTGGCCCACACCATCGCGGGCGGGCTGGAGCGCATCATCCTCGACCCGGCGGCCAAGGCCAGGGACGTGCTGCGCGCCCTGGTCGACGACATGAAGGCCATCGTCACCCGCGTCACCATCACCAAGCCGTTCGAGACGTGGTTCACCGGGCTGATGGCCGGCGCCCTCAACCCCGGCATCGCCGTGGCCGCCGACAACGTGCCCAAGCCGGCGGGCGACGGCGCCGAGTACGGCCGGGTGCTGCGGGCGGTCAACGAGGCGCTGCGCAGCGGCGTGCCGATTCCGGTGGTCGTCACCAACCTGGGCTACGGCCTGCCCGCCACCGCCACCGCCGCCCCCGGCGGGGCGGCCGCCGCGGTGGAGTTCGGCCGCGGCTTCGCCAGCGCCATCCAGCAGGGCGGGCAGCCGCTCGACGTGGCGGTCAAGGATTCCGCCGGCCTGCGCACCCTGATCACCGGGCTGGCCGAGAAGGTGGCGCTCGACCCGCGCGTGCTGTGGGGCATCGCCGGCACGGAATCCTCCTGGGCGCACACCAACGCCGACGGCTCGGTCAAGCTGGGCCCGGCGGTGACGCGGCTCGACGGCACCATCGAGCGCGCCATCGGCCTGTTCCAGGTGATGCCGTCCACCGCCGCGGCCATCAACCGCAAGACCGGCACGGCGCTCGACCCGTACGACCAGACCGACAACGCCACGCTGGGCGTGCTCACGCTGCTCGACACGCTGGAGCGCACCGGCGGCGACCTCAACCGGGCGCTGGCCGCCTACGGCGGCTTCGTCACCAAGGACCCGGCGGGCTACCTCGCCACGGTGGAGCGCTTCGGCGCCACGCTGGGCGACACCGGGGCGGCGCTGCACGGCACCGCCATCGCCGGCCAGCGGGCGTCGGACGACCTCGCCACGCTGGGCGGCGCGGCGGGCGACGCTTACACCGGCTTCCTCGCCACCAACGGCGCCCTCGTGCAGCTCGACGGCACGGTGGCCGGCCTCGGCAACACCATGCAGGCGGCGACCGAGCAGCATCGGCGCAGCACCGAGCTGTACCGGGCCGACATGGCGGTGGCCGGGCAGGCGGCGCGCAGCGCCGCCACCTTCGTGGTGGGCAGCACCCAGCAGGCGCTGGGCGGCCTGTTCACCATCATGGCCGGCCTGTCGGGGGACACCAGTCCGCTCGCCGGCCTGCCCGGCGCGCTGATGGCGGCCGGCGGCCCCGGCGGCGTCGTCCAGGCCCTGGGGCAGCTCGGCCGGAGCGTCGGCCTGGGCGAGCTGTTGTCAGGCACGCCGCTGGGCAGCCTCTTCAGCAGCATGGGCAACACCGGCCTCACCGGCGTCCTCAACACGCCGCTGTGGACGAGTTCGGAGGTGTTCGCCAACGGTGCCTTCGGGCCTCCGGCGGCCGGGCAGGTGTTCACCGTGGGCAACGCGCTGGGCGTCGCCGGCAACGTCTTCGGCGCCGTCAACGCCTTCCGGAACGGGCACGTCTTCACCGGCATCGGCAACGCCGTCGGCGCCGGGGCCGGGCTTGCCCCGCTCGCCGGCTTCACCGCCCCCTGGCTGGGGCCGCTCGCCGTCGCCGCCCCCATCGTCGGCATGCTCGCCGACTCGCTCTTCGGCGGCCTCTTCGAGGACGAGGACTACCCGACGTCCTGGTACCTCGGCGGCCCCGCCGGCAAGGGCGGGCAGGGCGATGCCCTCGACGGCGGTGATCCGGTCGCCATCCGGCAACTGGGCGACAGGGGCAACGCCCTGATCGCCCAGCTCGCCACCGCCATCGGCCTGGAGTTGCACAAGATCCCGGCCGGCGGCATCTACAACAACCCGAACGACCACCCCAACCTGTTCTTCCCCGGCGGCTTCGGCAGCTTCGTCGGGCCGGGCGACCAGCACATGCGCTCCGCCCCCGACCTGGAGAGCGCGGTCTGGAACTACGTCATCGACAGCCTGCGCTACGCCGATCTCGCCGACCTCAAGCCGGACGTGCGGCACGCGCTCACCCACACGGTGGCGGGCACGGCCGAGGAGCTGCTGAGCGACCTCACCTTCGCCGACACCTTCGCCGGTCAGGTGGCGGCGATGGAACAGGCCATCAACGGCCTGGCCGAGGCGTTCCAGCGCGGCGCCAGCGCCGGCGACAGCTTCACCCAGCGGATCACCGGGCTGCTCGACAGCACGGCGCGGGTGTTCGGCACCAACGCCGCCGCCGCGATCCCCCGCTTCGGGGAGACGGCCGCCACGCCGGCCTCCCCCGCCACGCCGACCGAGGATCCGATGTTCGACGCGGTGGTGCGCCGCCTGGAGGACGCCGCCCCGCAGGCGACGGTGGTGGAGGAGGAGGCGCAGGCCGCGCGCTACCGCGCCGAGCTGACCGCCCGCGGCGTCACGCCGGAGGTGTACGACGCCCTCAAGGCGTTGGGCGAGGTGGCGGCCAGGGGCGAGCGCATCGACCCCCGCGGCCCCGGCGGCATGCCGCCGGACTTCGGGGCGTTGCTGGACAGCCTCGCCGCCATCGAGGAGGCGATGACGGCGGCCGGGGCGGCGATCCCCGCCGCCTTTACCTCCCTCGACCACCAGCTCAAGGCGCTGAAGGCGGCCCGCGCGGCGGTCGATGCCGAGATTTCCGGCGCCACCGGCGACATGACGGCGGTGGCGCGGAAGATCGAGGAGGTGCGCGGCTACTGGACGTCAATGGAGGCGGCCCTCACGGCCGTCGGCTACTCCGGCGACACGCTGGCGGCCAAGCTCGACGAAGGACTCGGCAACGCCATGGCGCGGCTGCGCGACGACTACGCCGAGACCCTGCAGGACCAGCTCGACCAGGCGCGCGGCTACGGCTTCATGGCCCAGATCCGCACTGTGGTGGAGGCCAGGGACACGGCGCTCAAGGACATCGCCGCCCTGCACGGGACCACCCGGGAGGCCGGCATCCGCGCCGCGCAGGCGGCCGAGCTGTTCGAGCGCAACCTGTGGACCCTCCTGAGCCAGCTCGACGCCGACCAGCTGGAGGAAGCGGCGCGGCGCCTCGCCCTCATCGCCCCCGGCCTCGCCGGCATCGTGGGCGAGGCCCGCCGGGTGGCGGCGCTGACCCGGCAGGTGCAGGAGGACCAGGCGGCGGCGGAACGGCACGGGACGATCCGCACCACCTATGTGGGCTTGCGCGAGACGCTGGCCCCCGGCCGCTCGGTGACCGGCGCCGGCCAGCTGCTGCTCGACGCCGGTTTGCACCCGTTCGACTTCCCCAACATGGTGCGGGAGATCCAGCCCTTCTTCGAGCACGCCAAAGCCTTCGCGGCCGGCGCGGACGCGATGGTGGCGGTGGTCGACCGCATCACCCAGGCGTACCGCAACGGCCGCTTCTCGGCCGAGCAGTACCGGGAGATGATCGACGGGCTGGACGCGCTGTGGCAGCGCTCGGTGGAGCATTGGGACAGCGTGCGCGAGGCGTTCCTCGGCCTGCGGGAGATGATCTTCCCCGGCCGCGAGGCGCTGAGCGCCAGGGACGTGGTGCTCGGCGCCGGGGCCAGCCCGGACAGCCTCGCCGGGCTGTTGGGGCCGCTCGACGCCTTCCTCGGCAAGGCCAGGGCGCACACCGCCACGGCGCGCGAGCTGTTCGACGCCTACGTGGAGGTGACCGACGCCCACCACGACGGCCTCCTGGCCGCCGAGAGCTACCGGGAGATCCTCGGCGCGCTGGGCGAGGCGTTCCAGGACACCGCCCGGCACATGGAGGTGCTGGGGCAGGCCGTGCGCACCATCGACGCCTTCCTCGCGCAGATGGAGGTGGACGACCTCAGCGTGAACGACCCCCTGCACAAGCTGGCCGCCGCGCAGGAGCAGTTCCTCGCGGCGGTGGCGGCGGCGCAGCACGACCCGGCGCGCACGGCCGAGGCGTTGCAGGCGGCCCAGGCGTACCGCCAGATCGCCCGGTCGATCTTCGCCAGCGCCCCCGGCTACGGCCAGGTGGACACGGAGATCCGTGACCTGCTGGGCGGCCTGCGGGACGACGGGCGGGAGGCGGTGGACGTCTACACCGAGCAGGTGCAGCTCACGCAAAACCTGCTGGGCGCCGCCAACGACAACAACGACCTGTCGGAGGCTGGCAACCGCCTGCTGTCCGACATCAACCGGGTGATCGGCGACGCCCGCGACCGGCAGAGCGCCCTGGTGGGCAGCACCAACACCCTGCTCGACCGCATCAACGCCGCCATCGGCACGGCGCGGGACCAGCAGGTGGGGGTGCTGACCCGGCTGCTGGCCTTCCAGCAGGAGTTGAAGGACGCCTTCCGGGCCGGCACCGCGCCGCGCGACTACGGCGCCAACCCGGACCTCAACCGGCTGCTCGCCATGGCCCTGCCGCAGTACACCGGCGGGTTCAGCGGCACGCAGTTCACCTCGTGGGCGGTCGCCAACGCCCCGGCGGTGAACGCCGTCAACCCCAGCTTCCCGTGGCTCAATCAGGTGCTGGCGCTGCTCGGGGCCAACCCCAACGGCTTCGGCGGCCTCGGCACGTGGGGTGACCCGTTCCGGCAGATGGCGGAGTCGGACATCCGGCGCATCGCCGCGCGCGAGCTGGTCCGCTCGCTCGGCTACGTGCCCGGCTTCGCGCTGGGCGGCCGCGTGCCGCTGGCGGCCATGGCGGCCGGCGGCCTCGTCGGCAACGGCCTGTGGAACGTCGACTCCGTGGTGGCCCGCCACGCCGACGGGGGCGGCATCGCCCTGGCCGGCGGCGAGTACGTGGTCCGCGCCCCCGCGGTCAACGCCGGCACGCTGCCGGCGCTGGAGCACATCAACCTGCACGGCCGCACGGCCAACGACACCCGCGGGGGCGACCTGCGGGAGGTGGCCGAGCTGCTGCGCGCGCTGCTGGCCGAGCTGCGCGGCAACACCCGCGTGACGGCCGCCGGGGGCGACTCCCTCACGGAGTGCCTGGAGCGGATCGAGCGCCGTCTGGCGCAGATCGAGGCGGCGTCCGCCCTCGACGCCGCCGCCTGAGCCCCCACCCGCCACCCCGCGGCGAGGGAGCGGCCCGGCCCGGCCGGCGCCGCCCCCTCGCCGTGCCCGGAGGACCGCCATGGCATCGGTGTACCTCGCCGAGATCGACTGCTACCTGGGCGGCACCTCGGCGACCACCAACACGGTGGGGCCGGGGGCGCGGACGTGGACCTACCTGGGCCCCCGCCCGCTGCCCGGCATGCGGCTGCGGGCCGAGCAGCAGGGGCAGGCCGGGGTGTGGGTGGAGGGCACGGTGCTGGCCGCCACCGCCACCACCGTCACCCTCCTGGTCACCGCCACCGCCGGCTCCGGCAGCGTGGGCGCCTGGGTGTTCACCACCGGCACCCTGCGCTTCACCTCCGGGCGCGGCTACACCCACCCGAGCGCCCCCGGCCCCTACGAGGCGCGCATCCTGCAGCCCGCGCTGTTCCGGCGCGACATCTTCGACCAGGGCAAGACCGGCGGCGCCTCGCGCATCGGCTGGGGCGCGCTCACGCTGGCCAACATCGACGGCGGCCTCGACCCCATGGTCGACTACGCCTTCGACGGCCGGCGCTTCGTCCTGCGCGTGGGCGACGGGAAGGCCCCCTACGGCGGCTTCGCCACCATGCTGCACGGCACGCTGGAGCAGGCCGTCTTCACCTGGACCGACGTCAGCCTGCGCCTGCGCGACCGCCAGGAGGAACTCGACAAGCCGATCCAGACCGACAAGTACGCCGGCAACAACCAGCCGCCGGACGGCCTGGAAGGCACCGAGCTGGACATCAAGGGCCGCCCCAAGGCGCTGGCCTACGGCGACGTGCGCAACGCCGCGGTGGTCTGCGTCAACGCCCCCAAGCTGATCTACCACGCCAACGCCGAGGGCGTGAACGTGGTGTGGGACGTGTACGACCGCGGCAGCGCGCTGGCCCGCGGCACCGCCTACGCCAGCCCGGCGGCGCTGCTCGACGACGCGCAGAAGCCGGCCGCCGGCAGCTTCCGCTACCACCCGGCCAGCGGCCACCTGCGCCTCGGCTCCACCCCGGCCGGCCTCGTCACCGCCGACTTCTTCGTGGGCGCCGGCAGCGCGCAGCGCACCGTGGCGCAGGTGGTGGAGACGATCATCACCACGCGCGGCGGCCTCACCGCGGCCGACCTCGTGGACGCCGACGTCGCTGCGCTCGACGCCGTGGCGCCGTACACCGTCGGCCTGTGGATCGGCGGCGAGACGCCGATCCGCTCGGTGCTCGACGAGCTGTGCGCCAGCGTCGGCGCGTGGTGGGGCTTCGACCGCTTCGGCCGCTTCCGCATCCGCCGCTTCGAGGCGCCCGCCGGCCCCCCGGCGCTGACCATCCGCCGCTTCGCCACCGGCGCTGCGGCGCAGGCGGCGGAGGGCGACATCCTCAAGCTGGAGCGCCGGCCGTCCAACGATTCCGGGCGCGGCGTCGAGGCGCACACCCTGATCCTGCACTACGACCGGAACTGGACGGTGCAGAGCACCGATCTGGCCGAGGGCGTCACCACGGCGCGCCGCGCCTTCCTCAGCGAGGAGTGGCGCAAGGCGACGGCCACGGACGCGGCGGTGAAGGCCGCCCACCCGCTGGCCGAGGAGCGCGAGGCGTTCTCGCTGCTGACCGACCCCGGCGCGGCGCAGGGCGAAGCCTCCCGCCTGCTGGCGCTCCACAAGGTGCGCCGCGACCGCATCAAGGCGACCGTCAGGTTCGGCGCGGCCATCGCCGGCAGCATCGACCTGGGCGACGTGGTGAAGCTGGAGTTCCCGCGCTTCGGCTGCGACGCCGGCAAGCTCTTCCGCCTCACCGGCATGCAGTACGACGCCGCCCGCCACCTGGTCGACCTCGACCTGTGGGGCTGAGCCCCGGCGCGGCCGCCGGCCCGCACCGACTCCCCGACGCTCAGCAGGACAACAGCCATGCCGGTTGCCGACGCGGGCAACGCCGTCCTCGGCTTTGGACGGTGGACGCCCGAGTTTTCCTTTTCGGCCGGCGGCGGGGCGTGGTCGGCCCTCTACCCGCCGTCCAACCTCAACGCGCTGCCGCTCTATCTGGTCGGCCGCACCACCAGCGCGCAGCCCGGCGCCACCCGCTGCACGGCCACCTGCCCGCAGCGCGTGCCGGTGCGGCTGCTCGGCCTCGTCCACCACAACGCCTCGGTCAACGGCCGCTTCCGCTTGTCGCTGTACGCCGACACGGCGCTGGCCACGCTGCTCCACACCACGGGCTGGCAGGAATTCTGGCCGCCGGCCTTTCCCTTGGGCGCCCTGCCGTTCGAGAGCCGCAACTTCTGGACGGGCAAATACACGCCGCGGCAGATCGCCAACGACATGTGGACCCGGCCGGTGTGGCTGCCCAGGACCTACCTGATCCAGGGCCTGCGCCTGGAGGTGAACGATCCGCTCAACCCGGCCGGGTTCTTCGAGATGGGCCTGCTGGACATCGCCCAGGGCCACCAGCTGCAGATCAACTTCGCCCCCGGCTCGGAGTTCGGCTTCCGCTTCCGCACCGAGGAGCAGGAGGCCTTGGGCGGGGTCGCCTACCCCGAGCGCCGCGACAAGCCGCGGGTGTTCCGCGGCACGGTGGAGAACGCCGACCACCTGCGCGAGGTGATGCCGTTCTTCTGGGAGGCGCTGCGCGAGCACGACCTCGACGTGCCGATGCTGTGGCACCCCTACCCGGAGCAACGGACCTTGTGGATGCGGACGTGCTTCCTGGCGCGGCTGCGCGACCCCGGCCTGATCGCCCACGCCACGGCCGAAACCGACCGCCTGCCGATCCTGCTTGAAGAGGTGCTGTGATGCCCGAGCTTGCCGGGATTTCCTACACGGCCGAGCAGATGGAGGACCTGGGCTTCTCCACCCCCTCGCTCGGCCACGACGGGGTGCAGCGCCAGCGCTGGGAGAACATGTGGGTGGATGGGCTGGAGGAGATGATGCGCCGGCTCGCCTCGGCCGGCGTCATCGCCTTCCGCATGCGTTTTTCGGCCGCCACCAGCGACGGCGACCCGCTGGCCGGCAACTGCCGCCTCAACCACGGCACGCCGTCGCTGGCCACGCGCATGTTCATCGACCTGTTCGACGTCAACGGCGTGCCGGTGGCCGGGCTGATCGACACCTTCGGCGCCGCCGCCAACCCGACCAAGGGGTACCTGGTCATCGCCAAGGTCGGCGCGCTCACCGCCTGGCACCGCTACCGCGTCACCGGGCTGGTCGGCACGGCCGACTACCGCAAGGTGGACATCGTGCACGTGGCGAGCGGCGGCGGCGGCATCGGCCACACCGACGACGTGCTGATCGGCTTCGTGCCGACCGGCGACCGCGGCGAGAGCGGCAACGCCGGCACGCCGGCCGGCGAGACGGTGGCGGGGGTGGCCGAGATCGCCACCCAGAGCGAGGTGAACGCCGGCACCGACCACACGCGGATGGTGACGCCCAGGACGCTCGCCGCCCGCCTCGCCTCGGTGGCCCTGCCCGGCGACTGCCGGGACACGGAAGAGGCCACGGCCTACTTCATCGCCCTCATGTGAGTCCCCGCCATGGCGAAGATCTACAAGGCGGCGTTCCCGCAGACGCCGAAGCTGGCCTCGGCCGTCTGCACGGCGGCCAAGATCACCTTCAACGACGCCACCAACGCGCAGCCGCTGTTCACGGCCGGCGGCGAGGGATCGGAGATCCTGCGCCTCATGGCGCTGCCGCGCGGGCAGGTCACCCCCACCAAGCTGCAGCTCTACTGGTCGCCCGACAACGGCTCGACCCTGTACCTGCTCGATAGCGAGCAGATGTCCGGCTACACGATGGAGACCACCACGGCGACGCCGGAGACGCCGTTTGCCAACATCGCCCCCGACAACCCGCTGCTGGTGCCGGCCAACGCCGCCGTCTACGTCGCCATCGGCGTGGCGCTGCCGGCCGGCATCGTCTTCACCGCACAATATTGGGATTACTGAGCATGCCGGCCGTGCTGACCGAGCCGCAGCGCGGCGCGCTCGCGCGCGCCTTCGGCCGCGGGCCGGTGCGCGAGCACAACGACCTCGCCACCGCCTACCTCATGGGCGCGTCGGGCGCCGGGGCCTCCGGCGGCCGCGGCGGCGCGCAGGCCATCACCTGGCGCGTGCGCAAGGGCGAGCGCTACCGCGTCATCGTCGGCGGCAACACCGATCTGGGCCCCGGCAGCTACGGCGGCGGAGGCAAGGGCGGCACCGGCCCGGCCGGAAACGGCAGCCCCGGCGGCGGGCGCTCGGAGAT
>DASWVP010000101.1:0-11843 GCA_036401175.1 Azospirillum sp.
GCAGGATCGTGTTGCCGCTGCCGTCGCCGTACATGTTCAGCGTCGCCCAGGTCACCCCGAAGGCGCTGACGTCCAGCAGGTCGGCCGCGGTGTCGAAGTCGGACACCGTGTCGTTGCCGCCGGTCGCCTCGAAGACGAAGACGTCCGCGTCGGTGCCGCCGATCAGCAGGTCGTGGCCCTCGCCGCCGATCAGCGTGTCGGCGCCCGTGTCGCCGCTGAGCGTGTCGTCGCCCGCGTCGGCGGTGATCCGGTCGGCGCCGCCGCCGCCCACGAGGCTGTCGTGCCCGCCGTCGCCTTCCAGCGTGTCGGCGCCGTCGCCGCCGACGATGGTGTCCCAGCCATCGCCGCCGACGAGGCTGTCGTCGCCGTCGTTGCCGGCCAGCGTGTCGTCGCCGTCGCCGCCGTCGAGCGTGTCGTTGCCCCATTCGCCGATCAGCAGGTCGTGTTCGGTGCCGCCCGACAGCAGGTCGTTGTCGGCGCCGCCGTACAGCGAGTCCGCCCCCTGGCCGCCGATCAGGACGTCGTCGCCCGCCGCGCCGGTGAGCTTGTCGTCGTCGCCGCCGCCGTCGAGCGCGTCGTTGCCGTTGCCGCCGTGCAGCGCGTCCTTGCCGTCGCCACCGTCCAGGCTGTCGGCCCCGCCGGCGCCTTCGAGCGTGTCGTTCTCGGTGCCGCCGGTCAGGGTGTCGTTGCCGATGCCGCCGAACAGGAAGTCGGCACCGCTGTCGCCATCGAGGGAGTCCGCGCCGGTACCCCCGTGCAGCGTGTCGTCGCCGCCGTTGCCGTAGATGAAGTCGTGGCCCTCGGCCCCGCTCAGCACGTCGTTGCCGGCATTGCCGGAGATCGTGTCGTCGAAGAAGCCACCGGTGAGGACGTCGTCGTTCACCGTGCCGTTGAGCAGCATCCCGGCCATTGTTGCGATCCTCCTGCTTTGGGGTTGCATCCTTGTGGATGCACGGATCCTGGCACGGGCGCGGCGGGGCGGCTGTGATGGCCGTCACAATAGATAAAATTTTATTTGAATTTACCGGAAATGCTTTTGGAAAGGACCTTTCGTGGACGCCTTGCCCGGTTACGTCCGTCCCGACGAGGCGCGGCGCGGGGTGCGGCGCGGCGCGTCCTCGTCCTCGCCGCTGCCGGGGCGCTTGAAGGTGCTCAATTCGGCGATGCGGTTGACCTGCAGGTTGGCCAGCCGGCACGCCGCCACCTCCACCACCTCGAACCCCAGCTTGCGCGGGAAGCGGGCGGCGATGCGTTCGCGCGCCTCGCGCTCGGTCTCGGCGATCATGATGTGGCGGCGCACGCCGGTCCAGGCGCGGTGCGCCGGCCGTTCCCCGGCCGCGGGGTCGTAGCGGACGGCGGCCTCATAGAACCGGCCGGGCCGCGGTTCCAGCCGGTCGAACACGTAGTAGCGGTCGATGGCGGCGGCCTTCTTGACCTCCAGCTCGCCCAGGACGGCGTTCATCTCCTGCTCGGCCTTGGCGGCCCGCTTCTCGGTCTCGGCGTACTGGTGGCTGAGCGTGGCGTACTCGCGGGCGGCGTCCGCCACCTCCTTCGTGATGGCGTCGGAGGATTCCTTCAGCTTGGTCAGCGAGACGCGCGCGCTGTTGAGCTGGCTGCGCCAGAAGCGGTTGGACAGCACGGTCAGCACCATGAAGCCCAGCGCGAAATAGACCAGCATGCCGGTCACAAGCCTGCTCCTTCGCCCGCCGTGTCTGGCGCCATGGACAACAGCTGAACCTGCGTCGGCTGGATGCCGCTGCGCCCGGGGAACGCCGCCTTGAGAAGCCCGTGCGCGTGGTCGGTCGAGCCCGCCCAGACGTGGGCGCAGTTGCGGTATTCCCAGATCTGCCGGGAGAAGATCACCTCGCGCCGGTCGACGTTCGCGAAGTCGGGATGGGGCACCAGCATCGACCAGTAGCCGAGCGCCGCCCCGTCGCACTCGCCCAGCTCGTGGACCAGTTCGATCTTGGTGAATTCCAGCGCCTTCAACTCCTGCTGGGCCCTCTGCTTGCGGCTGACGTGCTCGGACAGGCGGGTTTGCAGGGCCGACATCTCGGTGCTGCGCTTGTCGGTCTTCGACGTCCACTCCTTGAGGGCGGCCTTCTTCCTGTCGACCTGCCGCTGGAGCACCTTGGCGCGCGCCTGTTCGGCGCTGACGCGCCCCACGTCATAGATGATGGACAGCCCAAGCGCGGCGACGCTGGCGACCAGCAGCAGCATGCCCAGGAATTCCGCGGTCACCACCATGCGCGCGCGCCACCCTCCGTGCATCGGAACGCGCACGGTATCACGCCGGATTGCCGCCCGGCAGCGGCAGAGCGCCGCGCCGCGGCATCCCGGTGGACGCATTCGTACGCGAATATGCAGGTCGAACGCGGAGTCCGTATGAAGGCATTGAAATAAAAGGATCAATACGCGACCGCTTGGAATCCGGCCGTGACAATCCGCCGCATGACTCCGCGCAGCATTCGCAGAGTCGCGGGGCGCATCGTTACGCCGCAGTCATAGTGCCGGATAGGATCTTTCCCTTGCCCTTACGTTTTTGTAATATCGCCTGCACGCATGCGCCCGCCCGTGGATACAACAAGGGCGCAGCAGGGGGAGCCCGGCGTCCGCCGGTGGGGATGCGCTGATGTCGGTGCACGACGAGAAGTACCTGCGCGCCATCCGCGACGCGCTCCTGCTGCATCAGCAATGGCTGAAGCGCGACCCGCCGGGCAAGGGCAAGCGCGCCGACCTCAGTTTCTTCAACCTGTCCAAGCTGGGGCTCAACCGCATCAACCTGCACGGCGCCAAGCTGGCCGGCGCCAGCCTGCACAGCGCCCGCCTGATCGGCGCCGACCTGCGCGACACCGACCTGTTCTGCTCCGACCTGTCGAAGGCCGACCTGACCGGCGCCAAGCTGACCGGCGCCGACCTGCGCGGGGCGCGGGTGGACGGGGCGCGGCTGTCGGAGGCGGACCTGCGCGGTGCCGACCTGCGGCGCGGCCTGATCATGCCGAACAGCGCCAAGAAGCCGGCCGGCAACCTGGACGGCAGCACGACCTTCGTCGGCTCGAACCTGACGCGGGCGGTGCTCGCCAACTGCCGCATGGCGCTGTGCGACTTCTCGGGCAGCGACATGGCGGGCGCCAACCTGACCGGGGCGGACCTGTCCGGCGCCGTGCTGATCTCCGCCAACCTGGTGGAGGCGGTGCTGCACGAGGCGACGCTGGACGGCGCCCTGATGTGCGGCGCCCGGCTGGACGACGAGTTGCGCCGCACGCTGGAGCGGCGCGGCGTCGACATCGACGGCACCGGGCTGGCCAGCCTCGCCGAACAGATCGCCGAGCGCGTGTCGGCGCACCAGCTGTGGGTCGATCACCTCGGCAAGATCGGCGCGCGCATGGAGGTGCAGCGCAGCGACCTGCGCGGCTTCAACTTTTCCAACCAGCTCCTGGCCGGATGCGTTCTGCGCTTCTGCGGACTGCGCGGCGCCGACTTCTCGGGCGCCAAGCTGGTGATGGCGGACCTGTCCTATTGCGACCTGCGCGAGGCCGACTTCACCAGCGCCGACCTTTCCGGCTGCAACCTGCGCGGCGCGAACCTCGCCGGCGCCAAGCTGTGGCGGGCGCGGCTCAACGCCGTGGACCTGATGGGCGACGGCAGCCGCATGTGGCCGACCAACCTGGAAGGCGCCAGCCTGACCGGCGCCGACCTGCGCGACGCCAGCCTGGGCAAGGCGATCCTGCACGGCGCCGACCTCAGCCGGATCAAGAGCAACGCCGTCACCTTCCGCGACGCCGACCTGTCGCTGGCCGGCGGCGTGGCGGGCGGCATGGCGGTGTCGTCGTCGGCGATGGCGTAGCGCTACTCCGCCATCCGCGCCGCCGGGAAGCGCTGCGACAGCGCGGCGATGGAGCGCGCCAGACGGTCGGGCAGGGCGGCGCACAGGGCTTCGGCTTCGGCGCCGCGGTTGTCGTGGCTGGCGTGCTCGATCGCCTCGGCAAGGCGGCGCAGCGCCATCAGGCCCAGCGTACCGGCCGTGGTCTTGAGGTCGTGCGCGGCGGCGCGGAGGTCGCGCGGGTCCCGCCCGGCCCGCAGCGCCGCGGCCTTGACGTGGGCGTCGTCGACGAAGGCGAGCACGAGGTCGCGCAGGTCCGCCTCGCCCAGCACCGTGATCAGCGATTCCAGCGGCTGCGGGTCGAACAGCGGTTCGCCGTCCACGGTGGCGGCGGCATCGGCGCCACCCGGCGCGCCTTCGCCGGGGATGCCGCCGCAGCGGCGCCGCAGGGCCGCCGCCAGCGCCTCGGGCACGATGGGCTTGGCGACGTAATCGTCCATGCCGGCGGCGCGGCAGCGCTCGGCGTCGCCGGCCAGCGCGTTGGCGGTCAGGGCGACGATGGGCACCCGGCCGCGCTCGCCCGGCAGGGCGCGGATGCGGCGCGTCGCCTCCAGCCCGTCCATGCCCGGCATCTGCATGTCCATCAGCACGACGTCGTAGCGCTCGCCCCGCACCCGGTCGAGCGCCTGGGCGCCGTCGGCCGCCACGCACACCGCGTGCCCCTGCCGGGTGAGCAGGGCGACCGCGACCTTCTGGTTGACCGGGTTGTCTTCCGCCAGCAGGACGCGCAAGGGGCGCAGCGGGTGCGGCGGCGCGCGGCCATCGTCCCCGGGCGCCTCGACGGTGGGGAGGTCGGCGGCGGGCAGCGGCACGGTGACGGTGAAGGCGCTTCCCCCGCCGGGCCGGCCGTCCACGGCGATGGTGCCGCCCATCAGCGTGACGATGCGCTTGCAGATCGCCAGCCCCAGCCCGGTGCCGCCGAAGCGGCGGGAGATGGAACTGTCGGCCTGGAAGAACTCGGCGAACAGGTGCGGCCGCACCTCCGGCGCGATGCCGATGCCGGTGTCGGCGACCGTGAAGCGCACCGCGTCGCCCGCCACATCGCCCGCGCTCTCCACCGACACGGTGACCCCGCCGGTTTCCGTGAACTTGACGGCGTTGGAGATGAGGTTCAGCAGCACCTGCCGCAGCCGCGTCGGGTCGCCGGTCACCCAGGCCGGCACGCCGTCGCCCATCCGCAGGTCCAGGCCCAGCCCCTTCTCGGTGGCGCGGGAGCCCATCAGCGCCACGGTGCTGCCCACCACGCGCTTCAGGTCGAAGCCGACGCGCTCCAGCGTCAGCCGGCCGGCCTCCAGCTTCGACATGTCGAGGATGTCGTTGAGGATGGTCAGCAGCGCCTCGCCGGAATACAGCACGGTCTCGGCGTAGTCGCGCTGTTCGGCGTCCAGCCGGGTGTCGAGCAGCAGGCGCACCATGCCCAGCACGCCGTTCATCGGCGTGCGGATCTCGTGGCTCATGGTGGCGAGGAAATCGGCCTTGGCGCGGGCCGCCTCCTCGGCGCGCAGGCGGGCGGATTGCAGCTCGGCCGTGCGCTCCTCGACGCGCTGTTCCAGGTAGAGGTTGGCGTCCACCAGCTCCTGCTGGGCGCGCTTGCGTTCGGTGATGTCGCGGATGACGCCGGTGTAGAAGCAGCGGTTGTTGATGCGCACCTCGCTGACCGCCATGTCGATCAGCACCTCGCCGCCGTCCTTGCGGCGCGCGACAAGCTCGCGCCCGCGGCCGATGACGTGGTCGGGATCGGTGCGCAGGCTGGCCCGCATCAGCTCGTCGTGGTGATGCACGCTGTGGGTGGGCATCAGCATGTGGATGTTGCGGCCCAGCATCTCGTCGGCGCGGTAGCCGAACATGCGCGAGGCGGACGGGTTCACCGACCGGATGACGCCGCGGTCGGAAATGGTGACGATGGCGTCCACGGCGTTCTCGACCATGGCGCGCAGGCTCTCCTCGCTCTCGCGCAGGGCCGCGGTTTCCCGCACCTGGCGGGTGACGTCGGTCATGTGCAGCGCCAGCCCGTCCACCAGCGGCACCGCGCAGACGCGGAACCAGCGCGCCTGGGCGGAATAGAAGCTGGTGAAGGTCTCGGGCACGCCGGTGCGCAGCACGCGCGACAGCGGCCGGTGGAAGCAGCTCGCCAGCTCGGCGGCCTCGTCCCACAGCAGGGCGCCCAGCACCGCCCAGCGCGGCTTGCCGAACAGCGTCGCGGCGCTGGCGTTGGCGTGCGTGATGCGCCAGCCGCCATCCACGCTCAGCAGGATGTCGGGGATGCGGTCGGCGATGGCGGCCAGGGTCGCGGGCGTCGTCGTCGGCGTCACGGCTTGCCCGTTCCGTCCGCCACGCTCAGCACGCCGCCGACGATGGCGCGCCGCGCCGCCTCCACCGCCTCGGTCATGGCGGGGGTGAGCAGGGGGCGGTTGTGCTCGTCCACCGCGTAGTCCACGCCGCCCTCCTTCAGCCCCAGCGCGCGGACGCCCGGCCGCCACGTGCCGTCGCGCCCGCCCTGGAAGGCGCGTTCGACCGCCAGATCGGTGCGCTTCAGCATCGAGGTGAGGATGGTGCCGGGGTACAGGTGATTCTGGTTGCTGTCCACGCCGATGGCGAGGCGGCCAGCATCCTTGGCGGCGCTGAAGACGCCGAAGTTCGACACGCCGGCCCCGGCGAACAGCACGTCGGCGCCGCGCTCGAACTGGCTGCGCGCCACCTCGGCGCCGGTGGTCGGGTCGGTGAAGGCGGCCGGCGTGGTGCCGACGAAGTTGACCAGCACCCGCGCGTCGGCGCGGGCGTGCCGGGCGCCCTGTTCATAGCCGGCGATGAAGCGGCGGATCAACGGGATGTCGAGCGCGCCGACGAAGCCCAGCGTCCCCGTCTTCGACGCCATCGCCGCCAGCACGCCGACCAGGAACGCGCCCTCCTGCTCCTTGAAGGTGATGGACTGCACGTTGGGGCGATCGACCACCGCGTCGACGATGGTGAAGCGCAGCTTGGGAAACTTCGGCGCCAGTTCGGCCAGGGGGGTGGCGTAGTAGAAGCCGATGACGGCGATGTCGGTGGCGCCGCGCCGCGCCAGGGCGGACACCGCCTGTTCGAACTGCGCGGGGCTCTGCGGCTGGAACTCCAGCACCGGGATGCCGGTCGCCTGTTTGAACCGCTCGGCCCCGGCGAAGGCGCCCTCGTTGAAGCTCTTGTCGAACTTCTGGCCGACCGCGTAGATCAGGCCCGGCACCGGGTCGGCGGCGTGAACGGTCGTCGCGAACAGGGCGACGGCAAGAACGGCGATCCAGCGGGCGAAACGGGCCATGTCGGCGGAGTCTCCTTGTTTTGCTCAGTGGCGTTTGCTTAGGGGCCGGCGGCGCGCAGGGCCGCGTCGTGGCGGCCGCGCAGCGTTGCCAGGGCCCCTACGGTCATGGGGTCGAGCCGGCGGGCGTAGTCCTGCCCGTCGGGCGCGGTCTTCCAGTCGTTGCCGACGAAGCGGGCCTCGGCGCGCGTGTCCCTGGTCAGGCCGGCTTCCTTGCAGGCACGGCCGATGAGTCCCAGCGTGTGGATGAATTCGGGGTCCGAGAGGCCACTGTACGGCACGCCCTTGTCGTCGGTCACGTTGAAGAACAGCATGGAGCCCTGGTGCATCGTGTAGCCGATGCCGAGTCCGGGATGGGCCTTGG
This sequence comes from Azospirillum sp., assembly GCA_036401175.1. GTDB lineage: Bacteria > Pseudomonadota > Alphaproteobacteria > Azospirillales > Azospirillaceae > Azospirillum. Next base: position 7,540 of record DASWVP010000101.1, read on the forward strand.
CGGCGGATGCGAAGAAGCGTTGCGCCCGGGCCGGCGTCGGATCGCGCAGGCCCACGAAGCCGACGAAGGTGCCGGGTTCGTTGTGGTCGAGGAACCGGAAAACCATCACGCTGTCCTGCCGGAATACGAAGCCGAACGCGGCGGCCAGCCGGTCCGCCGCCTCTTCCGATACCGGCATGACCGTGTGCAGGGTCGGGTTCGTGCGCACCTGCCAGCCGCCGTAGGTCAGTTCCGTCCGCGCCCGCGCCGGGTCGTGGCCGAGCACGCGCAGGATGGCGGGTACCAGGGTGCCCGCGGCGCGCGCGGTGGCGGTGCTGCGTCGGTCGAACGAGGCGGCGTCGAACACGTCCGCATCGCTCGGGTCGGACGGCAGCACCTCGTACAGCAGGCGCTGCACCGCTTCGGCGGCCAGCGGCCCGGCCGGCAGGATCAGCAGCCCGACCAGCCCAAGCAAAGCCAGCATCCGCAGCACGGTCCGCACCATGAAATCCCCTATCAAGTGTCGTCGCGACGACTCTATGCCCGATAAGCGAATGTGAACCACCTTATTCGCGTCCCTGCGGCGTCTGGACGCCGCCCGCCCGGCGATCGGCCGTAACGCGACGGATCGGGTTCTCGGAGGGCGAATGAATGAATAGATATGCACACGTAAGTGTTGCATCATGAGTGGATTGCAATGTATAGGCACCATCAGGCGATCCGGGCACCCGCGTGCTTCGGCAGGAGCCGCGGAACCGCAGGAGGCGCGCATGGTCACGTTCACCGATCGCTACGGCACGGCCGGCGCCGACGCCTTGACGGGCACGGGGTCGAACCAGAGGCTGTTCGGCGGACCGGGCGACGACGTGCTGCGTGCCGGCCCATACTCGGCGCAGTGGCTGATGGGCGGCAGCGGGGCCGACACCTACACCTACTCGGCCGGCCGATACAACTTCGTGCTCCTGGAAACCGGCGGTACGAGCGGCGACCACTTCGCCGAGAGCAGCGGCGTGGCGGCCGCCGACATGATCGTGACCATCGACCAGCGGCACCTCATGTTCATGAGTTCGGTCACCGGCGATTCGATGCTGATCCTCGACTGGACGAAGCCGGCAAACGTCATCGAGACCTGGGAGTTGGGCAACCACACCTTCACCCACCAGGAGATCGTGTCGACCATCACCCGGATTCCGATCTACTACGGCGACTACACGCTGGAAGGCGTGCTTGGGGCCAGCGGGGCGGCGGAGTTCGGTGCCCTGATCGATCAGGCTTACGCCAAGGCCGCCGCCTTCGACGCACCCGTGTCGACGCCCGTGGTCACGCCGACGGCGACCGGCGGTGCGACCGCGGGCGACGACGAGCTGATGGGATCGACCGGCAACGACACCTTCGATGGGGCGGCCGGCAACGACACCATCGTCGGGCTGACCGGCGACGACGTGCTCAGCGGCGGCGGCGGGGCCGACATGATCTACGCCAACCAGGGCGCCGACAGCCTGTTCGGCGGCGATGGCGCCGATGCGCTTTTCGGGGGCCAGGACAACGATCTGCTGTCCGGCGGCAACGATGCCGACGTCATCTACGGCAACATGGGAAGCGACCGGATCGACGTCGTCGGCGCCGACACCGTGTTCGGCGGGCAAGGCGACGACGTGATCGACGCGTCGAGCAGCGCGGCCGTGCTGTACGGCAACCGGGGCGACGACACGATCTCGGCCGGCGCCGGCAGCGTCGTCCATGGCGGCGCCGGTGCCGACCGCTTCATTCCCGGCGTGTCGGTGAAGGGCAACATCGTCATCGCCGATTTCAACGGGGCGGAAGGCGACCGCATCGCCCGCCATCCGGACGATTCGCTGCTGTCGGTGACCGCCGACGCCAGCGGCAACACCGTGATCACCCTGAGCCAAGCGGGCACGGTCACCTTGCAGGGTATCGCGCCTTCGTCCTTTTCGGACACGTGGATCGTCTGACGCAATCCCTTCTTCCGGCGGGCGGCGCGGCCGGCCGGACTTCCCGGAATGACTTTTCCGCCGCGTGTGTTCATCCTTGGAGACATCCGCACGGGAAGGAACGCACATGGCCCAGTTCACCGACCGTTACGGCACGGCCGGCGCCGACACGCTGACCGGGACCGGCGCCAACCAGATGCTGTTCGGCGGGGCGGGCGACGATCTGCTGCGCGCCGGACCCCATGCGGGCAACTGGTTGCTGGGCGGCAGCGGGGCCGACACCTACACCTACACCTCCGGCTCCTACAACATGGTGGTGCTGGAGACCGGCGGCTCGGCCAACGACCGCTTCACCGAGGGCTTCGGTGTGGAGCCGGCCGACACGGTGGTGACCATCGACAGCCGCCACCTGATGTTCTTCACCTCCAAGACCGGTGACGCGGCGCTGTTCCTCGACTGGCAGAGGCCGGAGAACGTCATCGAAACGTGGCAGCTCGGCACCGCCACCTTCACCTTCCAGGAGCTGGTGACCGGTATTGGCGGCATCCCCGCCTACAAGGGCGACCAGACGCTCGAATCCGTGCTGGGGCCGACCGACGCGGCGGCGTTCCGCGCGCTGATCGACCAGGCCTACGCCAAGGCGGCGGCGGCCGAGGGCGGCGGCGCGACGCCGGGCGCGGTGACCGGCACGGCGGGCGCCGACGGGTTGGTCGGCACCGCCGGCAACGACACCATGCACGGCCTGCAGGGCGACGACACGCTGGACGGCAGCCTGGGCGCCGACGCGCTGTACGGCAACCAGGGGGCGGACCAGCTGACCGGCGGGTCCGGGGCCGACACGTTGTTCGGCGGGCAGAGCGGCGACGCGCTGTGGGGCGGGGCGGAGGCCGACGTGCTGTACGGCAACATGGCCGAGGACACGCTGTTCGGCGACGCGGGCGACGACACGCTGTTCGGCGGTCAGGGGCCGGACGCGCTGTCGGGCGGCGAGGGGGCGGACGTGCTGGCCGGCAACGTCGGCGACGACGCCCTGACCGGCGGCGCCGGCGCCGACCGTTTCGTGCTGACCCAGGGCGGCGGGCGCGACACGGTGAGCGACTTCAACGCCGCCGAGGGCGACCGGTTGCAACTCTCCGGCGGCACCTTCCAATCGGTCGCGGCGGACGCCGGCGGCAACGCCGTGGTCACCGCCAGCCACGGTGGCGCGGTGGTGCTGGTGGGTGTGACGGCGGCGGATTTCTCGACGGAATGGATCGTCTAGACGGCCCTTGTCCGGCCCGCCGGATCTTGAATCAACCGCTTGAAATCCCTACATAAAGGTCCGTTCCAAACGACCTGAGTGATGATGTCGGCCGGCCCTGGAAGCCGGTCCGGGAGGGGGGTTCGTGTCCTATTTTCCGACCATCGACCTGACGCCGCAGGTTTCCCTGCTGCTGTCGCGCGGCGCCCTGCGCCTGCAGCCCGGCCAGTGGGTGCGCGGGGAAAAGGGGCGCGGCCGCTACCTGCGCACCGACCTGCGCAGCGGCGTCACCTATGTGAGCTGGCTGCGCTCCGGCGACGACTGGAAGACGGCGGCCGACCGGTTCCACCGCGCCTGCCGGAAGGGCTTCGTCGGCAAGTACCGGCCGCTGTACGACGCCGAGAAGGCGCGCCGCGAGATGGCCCGCCAGATCGCCGCCTTCGCGCGGGAGACCGTGGAAGCCTAGGGAACCCGCGTCCCGCATCGCGCGTTCCGCACAAGAAAATTCGGCCTGGCGAAAGCGCCAGGCCGGAAGTGATCGGATCGTGTGGAAAGAGCGCAGTGGGGTGCAGATCGATACCCGACTGGCCAGCCCGGATAATGCCCGCGACTTCCCCGTTTTGGCAATAGGAAATCGACGGCCGTTGTGTGAAATCCATACGGGACGTGGGGTTATGGGCCCTCATCCGATCCACATCGGCACCGCCGGCTGGAGCGTGCCGAAGGCGGTGGCCGACGCCTTTCCCGGTCCCGGCACCCATCTGGAACGCTACGCCCGCGTGCTGCCGGCCGTGGAGATCAACACCTCCTTCTACCGCCCGCACAAGCCGGAGACGTTTGAGCGCTGGGCCGCCTCCACGCCGGCTGGCTTCCGCTTCGCCGTCAAGGTGCCGCGGGCGGTCACCCACGTCGCCCGCCTGCGCGATGCCGGGGACCCGCTGGCGCGCTTTCTGGGCGAGGCGGCGCACCTCGGCGATCGGCTCGGACCCCTGCTCGTCCAGCTTCCGCCGAGCCTTCCCTTCGACCCCCTGGTGGCGGGCGCGTTCCTCGCCGACCTGCGCGCCCGCTTCGCTGGCGCGGTGGTGTGCGAGCCGCGTCATCGCACGTGGTTCACGGCGCCGGCCGAGCGGCTG
>DASWVP010000102.1:0-4714 GCA_036401175.1 Azospirillum sp.
CTCGGGGCGCTCGCGGCCACGGCCGCGGCCGCGCGGCTCGCGGGCTTCCCGGGGCTCGGGGCGGGCTTCCGGGCGAGATTCGCTGGCCTCGGGGCGCGGCTCGCGGGCTTCGGGACGCGTCTCGCGCGTCTCCTCCTTGCCCTTGCCGCGCTTGGCGCCACGGCGGCGGCCACGGCCGTCGTCTTCCTCGAAGCCGGCCGGGTTTTCCAGCCCATCGATGGTGATCAGCGGAATGTCCTTCTTGATCAGCCGGTTGATGCCCGACACCTGCTTGCCCTCGTACGGGGTGGCGATGGTGAAGGCGCGGCCCGAACGGCCGGCGCGGCCGGTGCGGCCGATGCGATGGACGTAGTCGTCGGCGTGGATCGGCACGTCGAAATTGAAGACGTGGCTCAACCCCTGCACGTCGAGCCCGCGGGCGGCGACGTCGGAACAGACCAGCAGCGTGATGTCGCCACGCTTGAAGGCGTCCAGCGTCTCCGTGCGCTTGGACTGCGCCATGTCGCCGTGCAGTGCGCCGGCGTTGAAGCCGTGGCTCTCCAGCGACTTCTGCAGAAGGGCGACGTCGCGCTTGCGGTTGCAGAAGATGAAGGCGTTCTTGACGTCCTCGGTGCGCAGCAGGTGGCGCAGCGCCTTGCGCTTGTCATCCTCCTGCACGATGACCAGCGCCTGGGTCACCGTCTCGGCCGGGGAGGCCGGCGGGGCGACGCTGACTTCCTTCGGATTCATCAGGAACGCGTCGGCGAGGCGGCGGATCTCCGGCGGCATGGTCGCCGAGAAGAACAGGGTCTGGCGCATCTTCGGCAGGCGTCCGACGATCCGCTCGATGTCGGGGATGAACCCCATGTCGAGCATGCGGTCGGCCTCGTCGATCACCAGGACCTTGATGTCGTTCAGCATGATGTTGCCGCGCTCGATCAGGTCGAGCAGGCGGCCGGGCGTGGCGATCAGCACGTCGACTCCGCGATCGAGCTTCTTCACCTGTTCGGTGAACTGCTCGCCGCCGATCAGCAGCGCCATGTTCAGCTTGTGGTGCTTGCCGTAGATCTCGAAGCTTTCGGCGACCTGCGCCGCCAGCTCGCGCGTCGGCTCCAGGATCAGCGATCGGGGCATGCGGGCCCGCGCCCGGCCGTTGGCCAGGATGTCGATCATCGGCAGCGTGAAGCCGGCCGTCTTGCCGGTGCCCGTCTGCGCGCAACCGAGCACGTCCCGGCCTTGCAGGACCCATGGAATGGCCTGCTCCTGGATCGGCGTCGGCTGGGTGTAACCTTTGTCCTCGATGGCCCGCAGGAGGTCAGGTCCGAGCCCAAGTTCCGAAAAAAGCATCCAACCGGTTTCTATCTGGAGTGTGAGAACACGAACCTCTCGGCCCATGTCTAGATGGGTGTGCAGAATATGAAGTCAAATCATGCTGTCAATACGTCAGTTACCAAACCGCGAAAAAGACCGCAGGCCGGACGGACGGGTTGGCGGGGCGGGGCTGTTGCGCTAGCGTTGCCGCCACGGGCCGCGAAGCGCGGAATCCCGCCGGAACGGGGAGGAAAAGGTGGAAGCCGAGCGATTCGCCGTGCGCCCCATGAGCCGCGCCGAACTCGACCTCGCCGTCGAGTGGGCGGCGCGCGAGGGCTGGAATCCGGGGCTGGAGGACACGACCGCCTTCCACGCCGCCGATCCCGCCGGATTCCTGGCGGGCGTGCTGGACGGCCGGCCGGTGGCCTCCATCTCGGCGGTGCGCTATCCGGGCGGCTTCGCCTTCATCGGCCTCTACATCGTCGTGCCGGACATGCGCGGCAAGGGATTCGGCCTGCGCACGTGGCGGGCGGCGCTGGAGCATGTGGCCGGCCACCTCACGGGACTCGACGGCGTCGTCGCGCAGCAGGACAACTACCGGCGGTCGGGCTTCACGCTGGCCTACCGCAACATCCGCCATGGCGGCACGCCGCCGTCCGGGCCGGTGCCGGGGGGACTCGTGGACGCCCGCACCGTGCCGATGGGCGCGCTGCTGGATCTGGACGCCGCGCTGTTCCCGGCGCCGCGGCCGGGCTTCCTGGCCGCCTGGATCGGGGCGCCGCGCAGCGTCGCGCTGGCCGCCGTCGACGACGGGCGGGTGACGGGCTTCGGCGTCGTGCGCCCGTGCCGCGAGGGGTTCAAGATCGGCCCGCTCTACGCCGACGATCCGGCCACGGCGGAGCGGCTGTTCCTGGGGCTGGGCGCGTCCGTGGGCGGCGGCCCGGTGTTCCTCGACACGCCGGAGGTGAACCCAGAAGCGGTCCGGCTGGCCGAGCGTTTCGGCCTGACCCCGATGTTCGAGACGGCGCGCATGTACAACGGCCCGGCGCCGCGGCTGCCGCTGGATCGGCTGTACGGCGTGACCACCTTTGAATTGGGCTGAGGGCTTTGGAAAACCGGTTGAACAAGGAAGCGTACTCCATGCTGCTGTCGTCCGAACGCTCCGTCCTGATCGTCGTCGACGTGCAGCAGCGGCTGATGCCGGCGGTGCACGGCCACGAGCGTCTGATCCACAACGTGGGCGTCCTGCTGCAGGCGGCCGGGCACCTCGGCGTGCCGGCGATGGCGAGCGAGCAGTACTCCAAGGGTCTCGGCCGCACGGTGGACCCCGTGCGCGACCGGCTGTCGCCGGACTCCATCATTGAAAAGATCCATTTTTCAGCTGCTTGTGAGCCGGCCTTCATGGAACGGCTGAACGGGTACGGGCGCGACCAGATGGTCGTGTGCGGGTCCGAGGCGCACGTCTGCGTGTTGCAGACGGTGCTTGGCCTGCGCGCCCTGGGCCATGCGGTCCACCTCGTCGCCGACGCCACCTCGTCGCGCGACCCGGCCAACGCCGAGGCGGCGATCGCGCGCATGCGCGGGAACGGCGTCGAGATCGTCACCACCGAGATGGTGGTGTTCGAATGGCTGCACCGGGCCGACATACCCGCCTTCAAGGCCGTCTCCGCCCTGATCAAGTGAGGCTACAGCGATGAACCGCATCCCCTTGATTCTTCTGCCCGGCATGCCGCTGGACGCGGCGCTGTGGGAACACCAGACGCGGCACCTCGCCGATGTGGCGGAGGGGAGCGTCGGCACCATCACGCAGGCCGACTCGATCGCCGAGCTGGCGCGGCTGGTGCTGGCCCGGGCGCCCGCGCGCTTCGCGCTGGCCGGCCTGTCCATGGGCGGCTACGTCGCGCTGGAGATCATGCGGCAGGCGCCGGAGCGGGTGCTGAAGCTGGCGCTGCTGGACACCAACGCGCGCCCGGACACGGCGGAGCAGACGGCGAACCGCCGCGCCGCGATCGAGTTGGCGCGCCAGGGCAAGATGCGTCACGTGATGGCCGGCATGGTGGCGAAGCTGATCCACCCCGACCGGCTGGCCGAGCGCGCCCTGGTCGATTCGATCCACGCGCAGGCCGAACGCATCGGGCCGGAGGCTTACGCGCGCCAGCAGACCGCGATCATGGGCCGCGCCGACAGCCGGCTGGACCTGCCGGCGATCCGCTGCCCGACGGCGGTGATCTGCGGCCGGCAGGACGCGCTGACCCCGCCCGAACTCCACGTCGAGATGGCGGACGCCATTCCGGGCGCCCGATTCCTGCCCATCGAGGAGTGCGGGCACCTCGCGCCCATGGAACGGCCGCAGGCGGTGACGGCGCTGCTGCGCGAATGGCTGGTCTACGCCTGACGCCGGCGCGTCAGCACTCCAGGCATTCGACGCGGCGCGACGGGAACAGCGAGAAGGTCAGGCCGGCGATCAGCTCGCGCAGCGCCGGATCGTCAAGGCCGCGCGGCTCGTCCAGCCAGCCGGTGGCCGAGGTGAGCGCCCCGCCGGCGCGGCAGAAGGCGCTCTGCACGATCAGCGTGCCGCCCACCGGCTTGGTCGGGATGCCGCCGCCGCGGCACAGCGCGGAGTTCAGCATGGTTTCGGCCGGGTTGAAGGCCAGCACCACGGCGTAGTCCGGCCGCGCGCTGGCGTTCGGCGTGGTGGTGAAGTTGGTGCGCACGCCGATGATCTTGTTCTGCATGGCGTCGGTCACGGTGCGCGCGAACGCCTGCGGGCTGCCGCCCAGCGGGTTGCCGTGGATCACCACGCGCAGGTCGCGGTCGGACGCGGCGTAGGCGACCTCGGCCGCCGTATAGGCCGGGGATATCTCGTCGGCCACGACGCGCTCCCGCCCGCAGGCGGCGAGCACCGGCAGCAGGGCGAGGAGTGCAAGTCGAGGGAAGAAGGACATAGGCGCACCCACCGGCGACGTTGTAAGTACCGCTGAGAATGGGACGGGAAGGCAGGCCCGGCAAGGCGGGCGGAAGGGGTGACATGTCGGCGACGGCGTTCCTGAGAGAGGCGACGGAGTTCCACCGAAGCGGCAAGCTCGCCCGCGCCCGCACGCTGTACGAACGTTACCTGAAGGCGGCACCCAGGGATTTCGACGCGCGCTATATGCTGGCGATGCTGGAATGCCAGGACGGCCGCTGCGGCGTGGCGCTCGGGCCCCTGCGGCGCCTGACGGCGGAACGGCCGGAGCGGCACGACGTGCGCTACACGCTGGGCCGCGCGCTGAACGAGCTGGGCCGGTACGGGGAAGCGGTGAGCGTCTTCGCCCCGGTGCTGGAGACCGCGCCGGACAACGCCGAAGCGTTCCTCGAATCGGCCCGCGCCCTGGTGGCGCTGGACGACGCGGCGGCGGCGCGGCGGGTCTGCGCGCGCGGCCTC
>DASWVP010000103.1:0-14242 GCA_036401175.1 Azospirillum sp.
GCCGGTGACGCTGTCCAGCGGCGGCTCGCTGATGCTGCCCATCGTGGCGCGCGCGGTGCCGGCGGCGTCGGTGGACCTCTACCAGCCGGGGACGCAGCCGCGCCACCCGCTGGCCGCCGTGCGCCTGACCAACGACGGCGCCGCCGGCCTGCCGCCCGGCGTGCTGACCCTGTACGAGCGCGGCGCGCAGGGCGCCGTGTCCTATGTGGGCGACGCGCGTCTGGCCGCGCTGCCGGTCGGCGAGGAACGGCTGCTGAGCTTCGCCGTGGACCAGAAGGTGAAGGTCGACCGCGTCGAGCAGGCCGGCCAGACGCTGACCCGCGCCGGCGCCGCCGAGGGCGTGCTGCAGCTCACCGTCACCGAGCGGCAGACGACCACTTACACCATCGCCGGCGCCGCCCGCGAGCCGCGCACGGTGATCGTCGAGCACCCCCGCCGGCACGGGTGGGAACTGGTGGAGCCGGCCGGGAACAAGGCGGAGGTCACGCCGTCCGCCCACCGTCTGCCCGTGGAGGTGCCGGCCGGCGGCACGGCGACGCTGACCGTGGCGCTGGAGCGGCCGCGCGTCGACCGCCTCATCCTGGCCGACATGCAGCCCGACCAGCTCACCTACTACGCCAACGCCCGCGAACTGCCGGCCGCGGCACGCGAGGCGCTGGGCAAGCTGGCGGGGCTGCGCGCCGCGCTGGCCGGCAAGCAGCGCCGCATCGCCGACATCGAGCGCGAGCAGGCCGAGTTGATCAAGGACCAGGAGCGCCTGCGCCAGAACCTGGGCACGCTGCCGCCCAACAGCGACCTCGCCAAGCGCACGCTGACCCGCATGGGCGAGGAGGAGACGCGCCTGGAACAGCTCGCCCGCGAATCGACCGCCGCCCGCAAGGACGCCGACTCGGCCCGCCAGGCCCTGCTGGACGCCGCGAAGGCCGTGCGCCTGTAGGGGCGTTCCGACGTTGGGCCGCGCCTGCGGCTTGGCGCCAACCTACGGCGGAGCGCGTGTCCCCGTAGGTTGGTGCCAAGCGCAGCGCGGCCCAACGTCCGGTACGTCGGCGCCTTACAGCGGCAACGGCGACACGCCGAACAGCCAGGGGTGCAGCAGCAGCAGCGCCACGTAGACGACCAGCACCACCAGCGGCAGCCGCCCGCGGAATTCGCCCAGCACCAGACGCTGGCGGCCGGCGAGAATGGCGGCGAAGGGCACGTTCGACGTTACGGCGGAATAGCGCGCCCAGGCGTCGGGCCGGCGCCGCGCCAGCTTGGCGTCGATGAGGACCGAGCCCACCAGCGCCAGCACCGCCAGCGTGCCGAACAGCAGCAGCGACGCCGCGTCGCCGTTCGGCACGATGTGCGCCAGCGCCCACAGCGCGACACCCCACAGGAACGGGTTGCGCGTCACCCGCAATATCCCGCGCGCCGGGTCGGCGCTTTCCAGGAGCGCGCTCCGCCCGACGGCCGTGGGGTTGGGCGTGCTCTCCCCGGCGATGATCAACAGCAGGGCGACCGGCATCGCCAGCAGCGGCACCCAGCGCTGCCACGGCTCGACGTTCCACAGCGGCACCAGCGGCGCCGTGGCGTAGGCCCAGACCAGCCAGACGAAGGCCAGCGCCGCGATCAGCGCGTAGAGGCCGAGGTAGCCCTTCTCCCCCAGCCGCCCGGCCAGTGCCGCGCGCAAAGGCGTGCTGGAGATGCCGAAATGCGTGAGCAGCAAAAACGCCCCTGCCGCCGCCAGTCCGCCGAGCGTGCCGGTCATCGGTGCCCCTCCCCGGTATCGTCGGGGAAAAGCTTAGGCTGCGCGAGGCGAACCCTCAAGCCCCTCCCCCGGCGGGTACGCGTCACGATTCCAGGAGAGGGCATCCAGGCTGGCGAAAATGGTCCGGAATTAAAACACGAAGATCAAAAGATCAGAAGATTCAAAGAGCCCTGCGGACGCGCCCGCTTCGCGGCGAGCCACGGCTGAAGCAAGCATTTTTGATCTTTTGATCTTCTGATCTTTGTGTTTTTGATCGACACCGTCTTCGTCAGCCGAATAGCCGCCGATTCCGGGTGTCATCCGTCACATCAGAACTCGCCGCTGCTGCACAGCGCCCAGGCGCTGCCCTGCAGGCCGAAGAACTGCGCGGTGATCTTGCCGCCGGCGCCCTTTTCCATGACCACGCGGAAGCGGTCGCCGGTGCACTGGCCGGCCGGCTGCGTGGTGTAGGGCAGCGCCACGTGCTTGGACTTCAGGCAGGCGTCCGACACCTTGGCCTTGCCAACGCCGTCGATCTTGTTGCCCTTCAGCACCATGAAGTAGTTCTTGGCCATGCCGCCGGCCACGTCGGCGCGGATCTCGATCCGGCCGGAGCGGGTCGGCTTCATGCCGGCGTCCTGCACACCGTCGGGCGCGCCCGGCGGGATCGTGCGGAAGGAGACCTGCTGGCACGCCGCCGGCTCCTTCGCGGCGGCCGGGGTCGGCGCCATCGCCAGAGCGGCCCCGGCCGCCAGCAGCGCCACGGCCAAGGCACCCGAAACGCGGGAACCCGTCATCGTCGATTCTCCCCAATTCCTGTCGTGGGACTTCCGGCCAGGGGGCCGGTCCCGCGCCAGTATTCCGCAGCGCGGCGCCAAGGCAACCGACAAAGTGCCGGTGCCCGTGACATTTCCACGCAGGACGGTCTATCGGGAACCGGACACCACCATGCAGGTCTGCTGCATCAGCGCCACCTCGCGCTCCTCGCCGTTCTCGACCACCGACACCTCGACGGTGCAGACGCTGAGCGTGCGCCCCGATTTCTGCACACGGCCGCGGGCGATCATCGCCTCGCCCTTGGCCGGGGCCATCAGGTTGATCTTGAACTCCACCGCCAGCACTTCCGACCCCGCCGGCATCAGCGTGTAGGCGGCGTAACCGCCGGCGTTGTCGGCCAGCGTGGCGACGACTCCGGCGTGGAAATAGCCGTGCTGCTGCGTCAGCTCAGCCACGAACGGCATGCGCATCTCGCAGAATCCGGGCTCCACCCGCGCGATGGAGATGCCGAACGCCCGCGCGATCGGCTGGCGTTCGAAGCTGGCGAGGCAGCGCGCCTGCCAGTTCGGGTCGCGGGGCTGGAAGCGGGACATGCGGTCATCCATGCTGCGTTGCAACGTTTCGTGTGCGGCGCAACATGGCGCCTCTTCACGATCCGATCAAGCCGCGTTGCGGGCTGCTCGCCTCGGCGTAGCGCTTCACCGGGATGCGGCCGGCCAGCCGCGCGCCGCGCCCGGCCGCCACGGCGGCGCGCATCGCCGCGGCCATGCGCACGGGATCGCGCGCCTTCGACACCGCCGTGTTGAGCAGCACCGCCGAACAGCCCAGCTCCATCGCCAGCGCCGCGTCGGACGCCGTGCCGATGCCGGCGTCCAGCACCACCGGAACGGCGCTGCGCGCGCAGATCACCTCGATGGCGTGCGGGTTGCGGATGCCCAGGCCCGAGCCGATGGGCGAGCCCAGCGGCATCACCGCCGCCGCCCCGGCGTCGGCCAGCTTGCGGCAGGTGACCGGGTCGTCGTTGCAGTAGGGCAGCACGACGAACCCGTCGGCCACCAGCGCGCGCGTCGCCGCCAGCAGTTCCTCCACGTCGGGGTAGAGCTGTTCGGCGTCGCCGATGACCTCCAGCTTGATCCACTCCGTGCCCAGCGCCTCGCGGGCGAGTTGCGCGGTCAGCACGGCGTCCTTCGCGGTGAGGCAGCCGGCGGTGTTGGGCAGCAGGTGCGCGCGCCCGGCCAGCAGGTCGACCAGGCTCTCCTCCGGCGCGGCCAGATCGATGCGCCGGATCGCCAGCGTGGCGACCTCCGCCCCGCTCGCCGCCAGCGCGTCGAGCATGACCTGCTGGTTCGGATAGCCGGCCGTGCCGAGGAACAGCCGAGACGCGAAACGGCGCCCGGCGATGGTGAGTGCGTCGGTCATGTGGGTGGCCTTCCTCAGCCGCCTTGCAGCGGACGAACGATTTCCAGCGTGTCGCCGGGTTCCAGCGCGGTGCTGCCCCAGGCGCGTTTCGGCACCACGGCGCCGTTGCGGGCGACGGCGACGCCGCGCGCATCATGGGCGATGCCGCGACCGGCCAGCAGCTCGGCCAGGGTGCGGGCGCCCAGCGGCTCGTCGGCGCCGTTCACGCGGATGCTGGCCATCAGGCGGCGAACCGCTCGATGGCGTAGGGGCGGATGACGTCGTCCGCCTCCCCGCTCAGGATCAGGCGGGCCACCGAATCGGCCGTCACCGGCGCCAGCAGGATGCCGTTGCGGTGGTGCCCGGTCGCGTACACCAGCCCCTCCACCGCGCCCGTTCCCAGGATCGGCGCGTCGTCGCGGCTGCCGGGGCGGAAGCCGGTCCAGGTCTCCACCAGCGCCAGTTCGGCCGCCGAGGGCAGCGCCCGCCACACGCCTTCCAGCAGCGACAGCACGCCGCCGGCCGTGAGCGTTTCGTCGAAGCCGCGCTCCTCCGTCGTGGCGCCGACGATCAGCGTGCCGTCGCGGCGCGGCACCAGATAGGCCCCCGTCGTCCACACCACATGGTTCAGCAGCGGCGCGGCGGGGTCCATGCGCAGCGACAGCATCTGCCCCTTGATCGGCCGCACCGGCGGGCGGGCCTCCTTCGGCAGCCCGTCGATGCCGCGCGACCACGCGCCGGCCGCCAGCACCACCACGTCCGCCGCCACCGCCACGTCGCCGACCACCAGCCCGGTGGCCCGGCCGCCCTCCACCACCACGCGCGTCACCGCCGCGTGCTCATGCACCTCGGCCCCGGCCTTGCGCGCCGCCGCCAGCAGGGCGGCCGAGAGCTTGCGGTTGTCCACCTGATGATCGACGGCGCTGTACAGCGCGGCCGGCACGCCGGGGTGCAGGAACGGCTCGCGCCGCCGCGCCTCGGCGCCGTCCAGCCAAGCGATGGGCAGGCCCAGCCCACGGTGGAAATCGTGCAGGAAGCGCAGCCGCGCCGCGTCGTCGGCGTTCAGCGCGGCGAACAGCGTGCCTTCCGTGCGCAGTTCCACATCGATGCCGGTGGCGTCCCGCAGCGCGGCGGCGAATCCCGGCCACAGGTCCTGGCTGGCGCGGGTGAGGCCCAGCAGGCGTTCCTCCCCCGGCTCGGTCTCCATGCAGGCGGCCAGCATGCCGGCGGCGGCGCGGCTCGCCCCGGCCCCGGCGGCGGCGCGGTCGAAGACCCGCACCGGGCAGCCGGCGGCAGCCAGCCGCCACGCGATGCCCAGGCCGATGACGCCGGCGCCGATGATGGCGACCTTTGGGACGGCGACCTTTGGGACGGACGGAATACGGACGGATTTCGGGCGTGGATCGACCATGCGCGGCTCCCTTCGCTGGCATTATCCAGACAGGTTCGTTGGGTGTGATCTCAGCCGCACGCCCCGCGTGCAGCACCCCAGCCATGCCCCCGGTCTAGCGGCGTGCCGGCGGCCGCGCAAGCCGTTTCTTCACAAAAGGCTTTACAGGAGAATGGCCGCCGCCAGCCCGAGGAAGGCGAAGAAGCCCACCACGTCGGTCACCGTGGTGAGAAACACCGAGCTTGCCACCGCCGGGTCGATGTCCAGCCGGTCCAGGCCCAGCGGGATCAGCACGCCGAACAGGCCGGCGACGAACAGGTTGATGACCATGGCGCTGGCGATGACGGCGCCGATCATCGGCCCGAACCACACCCAGGCGATGATCCCGACCAGCACGGCGAAGACGCCGCCGTTGATCAGCCCGACCATCACCTCCTTGCCCACCACGCGCCACGCGTTGGCGGCCGACAGCTCGCGCGTCGCCAGCGCCCGCACCGCCACGGTCAGCGTCTGCGTGCCGGCGTTGCCGCCCATGGAGGCGACGATGGGCATCAGCACGGCCAGCGCCACGATCCGCTCGATCGTCGCCTCGAACAGCGAGATGACCCCGGCGGCGATGAACGCGGTGAAAAGGTTCACCACCAGCCAGCCGACGCGCGCCTTGGCGATGTCCATGGTGGCGGAATAGACGCCGGTGTCGCCGGCTCCGCCCAGCTTCAGGATGTCGTCCGACGCCTCCTCGTCGATGACGTGCACCACGTCGTCCACGGTGATGACGCCCAGCAGCCGCCCGGCCGGGTCCACCACCGGCGCCGACACCAGCGCGTACTGGCGGAACAGGTTCGCCACCTCCTCCTGGTCCAGGGTGGCGGGGATGGTGTGCAGATCATCGATGGCGAGGTCGACGATGCGCACGGACCGCTTCTGCCGCATGACCCGCGACAGCCGCACCGCGCCCACCACTCGGTGCATGGGATCGACGACGAACAGGTCGTAGAAATCCTCCGGCAGGTCGTCGCCGGCCGCGCGCAGATAGTCGAGCGTACGCCCCACCGTCCAGAACTGCGGCACGGCGACGAGGTCGCGCTGCATCAGGCGGCCGGCGGTGTACTCCTCGTACGCCAGGTTCTCCTGGACGAGCGCGCGGTCCTCGTCCGGCAGGTTGGCGAGGATGGCGGCGCGCGTCTCCTCGTCCAGGTCCTCGATGACGTCGACGGCGTCGTCGGTGTCCAGCTCGGCCACCGCGGCGGCCAGCTCCTTCGGCTCGAAGAGGTCGATGACCTCCTCGCGCAGGTCGGCGTTCAGGTGCGACAGCACCTCCGCGTCGAAGCCGGGGCGCAGCACCTCGATCAGGGCGGCGCGCACGTCGGGGTCGATCTGCTCGATCAGGTCGGCGACGTCGGCAGCGTGCAGCTCCTCCAGTTCGGCGCGCACCGCGCCGGTGCGGCCGACGCGAAGCTGCTGGGCGATCTCGTCCACGAACTCCGGCTCGACGCCGTAAGACCGCTCCTCCTCCTCGTCGCGGAACGGGTGCGGGCGCTCGGCCTCTTCAGGCTCCGGCGCGGCCGGGGGCGGGGCGTGCGGATCGTTCTGATCGGACGCGTGCATCGCTCCCCCTCGGTCGGAATCCGTACGCCCGCCGTACGCACGGCACGAGATAGAGGCCCGCGCCCGCGATGTCCAGCGTTCGGGGCCAGCGTTCGGGGCGGCGCCGCTGGACAGCGCGCACCGAACCGTGTTTCCTGCACGGGCGAAGCGACACCGGGATCGAGCGATGGAGTACGCCTTCACCGACGTCGACGGCACGGATGGTATCCTGCTGTCGGGTCGATTCACCTACGACGACGCCCCCAAGTTCCACACCATGGTGGACCAGTGGGATTTCGCCGCGCGCCCGAACGTGGCGCTCGACCTGCGCTATCTGACGTTCCTCGATTCGACGGCAATCGGCATGCTGTTCATCCTGGCCAACCGCTGCCGCGACGCCAAGGGCAACATCACCATCCTGAACGCCCAGCCCTACATCGTGCAGACCATGCGGCGGGTGTCACTGGACCAGTACGTGTTCATACGGTGATACTGGGGGCCGACGGTTCCCCGGAGGTCCCCCCATGACGATCCACTGGCGCAACGAGCTGTCCATCGACCGGGGCTTCATCGACCGCGACCACAAGCACCTGATCGACATCGTCAACCGCTTCGAGTCGGAAATCGACAGCGCCGACGCCAAGACGACGCTGGTCCACACCCTGCGCGATCTCAAGCACTATGTGCGCGAGCACTTCCGGCGCGAGGAGGCGTACCAGGAGGACGTCGAGTACCCGCACCGCATGAAGCACGGCGCCGAGCACCGCGAGTTGGAATGCCGGCTGGACACCGTGATCCAGCACTTCGTGGCGGCGGTCGAGCGCGGCGACTACAAGCCCATCGCGCAGGAGGCGGCGGGTCTGCTGCGCCACTGGCTGATCGACCACATCATCAAGTCCGACCTGAAGCTGAAGGAACATCTGGTCATCACCGGCAACCTGCTGCGCGCCATGGGCCGGGGGCCGTAAGGCCCATCACGGCCATGGCCACGGCCGCTAGCGGCCGGGCACGAAAAAGCCCGCGTGGTCCGGGGACCAGCGGGCTCTTTTCGTCGCTCCCCCGGAGGGAAGATGGTGCGGTCGAGAAGACTCGAACTTCCACGGCATTTCTGCCACAGCGACCTCAACGCTGCGCGTCTACCAATTCCGCCACGACCGCATCCTGGTAGATCCGATGCTTGCACCGGAGTGGGCGGGGGAATACCAGATCCCGGGCAGGGCATCAAGCCTTGCGATCGACAATTCGAAAAAGAAAGTGCGTCCCCACCCATGACGGACACCGGAACCTCCCAACCGCCCCCCTCCCTGCGCCACGGCATCGAATGGCGGATCAGCGACGCCCCCGTTCCCTACCCCGACGCGGTGGCGGCGATGGAGGAGCGGGTCGCGGCGATTCGCGCCGGCACCGCGCCGGAACTGGTGTGGCTGCTGGAACACCCGCCGCTCTACACCGCCGGCACCAGCGCCCGCGACGAGGACCTGCTGGAGCCCGACCGCTTCCCCGTGTACCGCACCGGGCGCGGCGGCCAGTTCACCTATCACGGGCCGGGACAGCGCGTGGCCTACGTCATGCTGGACCTGAAGACGCGCGGCGCCGACGTGCGCGCCTATGTGCGCGACCTGGAGGAATGGCTGATCCGCACGCTGGCCTCCTTCAACATCAAGGGCGAACGGCGCGACGGCCGGGTCGGCATCTGGGTCGACAAGGGCCCCTACGGCGGCCTGAAGGGGCAGGAGGACAAGATCGCCGCGCTGGGCGTGCGCGTGCGCCGCTGGGTGACCTTCCATGGCGTGGCCCTGAACGTCGAGCCGGACCTCGCCCACTTCGGCGGCATCGTCCCCTGCGGCATCTCGCAATACGGCGTGACCTCCATGGTGGCGCTGGGCCATCTGGTGACCATGGAGGACGTCGATTCGGCGCTGATCGCCACCTGGCCGGAGGTGTTCGGGGCCGACATGTCCGGGGCGGGGGCGTGACGTGCGGACGTTGGGTTTTCGGCTTTGGCCTCAACCCAACCTACGGCGGCGTCGTAGGTTGGGTTGAGCGCCAGCGAAAACCCAACATCGCGCCCTACCGCCCTCCGGCCGCCGCGCCCGCCGGGTTGACCTCGGCGCCGGCGGCGCGCAGGGCGTTGACGTCCTGGTTGTCCATGGCGACGACGACGCAGGCGGTGCTGTCGCCGTTGCGGAACAGGTAGATCATGGCCTTGTCGGCCAGCTTGTCCTCGTCCACGAGGTTCAGGCCATGGCCGAACGCCACCCCCAGCACGTCCGTCCGGAACACGGCGCGAAAGCGCATGGGCAGCAGCTGGCGGAACTTGCGCGCGGCGCAGGCGTCACTCAGCTTCTTGTCGACTCGCCCGGCCTTGCGCCAGTCCTCCTTGGAACGGATCGTCACCCATTGCGGCGGCAGCGGGAACCGCACCACCGGCGGCGACAGCGGCAGGTCGTAGCCACCCGGCGGCAGCGGCGGCATGTGCCGGGGATCGGTGCGCTCGACCTTGCCGGACGATTCCTCCACCGGCCCGGCCGCCCGGACCGGACCGGCCAGCACGGCGAGAATCAGGGCGGCGAGGAGCAGGGCGGCGCGCCGGATCATGCGCCCGCGACCCGCGGCCCGCACCCGATGGACGACAGCTCCATGCCGCTCACGGCCGACTCCACACGTTCCCAAAAGGCTTCGCGCGCCAGCCTAGCGCCGCATGGCTAACGGAATCCTAACGCGGGGCGCGCCAGGAACACAGTGCGGCAGGGCAATCCGGGCAAGGGGGTTCGCCCATGATTTCGCTTACTTCGTCATCCCCGCGCAGGCGGGGATCCACGTCTTCCGCAGCGTTCGGCCGTCGGGAAGATGGATCCCCGCCTGCGCGGGGATGACGATTCTTCTATTGGAAAAATCCGAGCCTTTAC
Organism: Azospirillum sp.; assembly: GCA_036401175.1. Taxonomy (GTDB): domain Bacteria; phylum Pseudomonadota; class Alphaproteobacteria; order Azospirillales; family Azospirillaceae; genus Azospirillum. Next base: position 9,788 of record DASWVP010000103.1, read on the forward strand.
CCGATTGCCGTGGCAAGATACGGCATTGCCGTATGGCTTTCGCTGTTCCAGAATCGAGCGTCCCAGGACATCGGCGTCACCTCGGCCACGTTCGAAAGGCGAACCGCCGTGAACAGCACATCTACCATCAGACTCCGGATCAACCCTGACGGAACCGCCGTCCGCGTCTTCCCCGATGGGCACGAGGAGCCGTACGACCTGCCCGAGCCGGATTGGGAACGGCTCGACGCCATGACGGACGAGGAGGTCGAGGCCAACGCCCTTGCCGATCCCGACGCGCCGCCCCTCACCGACGAACAGCTCGACCGTGGCGTGCTGGGCCGGCGGGTGCGGGTGCTGCGCGAACGCCTCGCCCTGTCGCAGACCGCCTTCGCCCAGCGCTTCCGCATCCCGGTGGCAAGCCTGCGCGACTGGGAACAGGGCCGGCGCATGCCGGATTCGGCGACGCTCGCCTACCTCACCGTGATCGAACGCGAGCCCGAGGCGGTGATGCGGGCGCTGGCGGCATAGTTCACGCCGTCGGGCGCTGGTGGAAGCCGCCGGGGCCGGGGTCTTCGGCGGGCTCGGCGTGGATGTCACGCACCACGGCGGCCGGCGGGCCCTCGCGGCAGGCGGCCAGCATCGCCTCCACGGCCGCCGCCGGCCCGGCGAACAGCGCCTCGACCGAGCCGTCGGCGCGGTTGCGCACCCAGCCGGACAGGCCCAGGCCCGTCGCCCGCTCCACCGTCCAGCCCCGATACCACACGCCCTGCACCCGCCCCCGGATGCGCGCCAGCACGGCCCGGCGTTCCCCCTGCCCCATCCGCGTCCCTCCGTCTTCAGCCGCGCGACCGTCCCCACCAGCCCATCACATAGGCGGCGTGCACCGCCAGCGGGGCGCCCCAGGCGACCAGGGGGAAGACGAACCACGGCGTGTCCGGCGTCGTCAACGCGTTGACCGGCACGACGACGATCATCACCCCGAAGTACACCAGCAGATGATTGAGGAAGCCGCGCAGCCGTCGGCGCTTGCCAGCGTCCACATCCGCATCGGCGTCCGTGACCGGCGGTTCAGCCATGGCCGGCCTTCCGGCGTTCCGCCTCCTCGTCCAGCAGGGCCTTGCGCGACAGCTTGCCGATCATCGTCTTGGGCAGCGAATCGCGGAACTCCACGACCTTCGGCATCTCGATGGGCGACAGCTTGTCCTTCAGGAAGGCGCACAGCTCGTCCTTGGTCAGTTCCTGCCCGTCGGCGACCTTGACGTAGGCCTTCACCGTCTGGCCCCGGTACTCGTCGGGCAGGCCGGCGACCACGCATTCGGCCACCGCCGGGTGCAGGTAGATCGCCTCCTCGACGTTGCGCGGGTAGACGTTGAAGCCGCTGCACAGGATCATGTCCTTGATGCGGTCGACGATGAAGACGTAACCGTCCTCGTCCATGGTGCCGACGTCGCCGGTGTGCAGCCGCCCGTCGATCAGCGTCATCGCCGTTTCGTGCGGCTTGTTCCAATAGCCCTTCATCACCTGCGGCCCGCGGATGCACACCTCGCCCTTCTCGCCCACGGGCAGGACGCGCCGCGGCTCGTCCAGGCTGACGATCTCGATCACCGTGCCGGGCAGCGGCAGGCCGATGGAGCCGGGCTTGTTGAGGCCGTGCAGCGGGTTGCCGGTGGCGACCGGCGAGGATTCCGACAGGCCGTAGCCCTCCACCAGCAGGCAGCCGGTGTTGCGCTCGAACGCCTCCTTCACCTCGACCGGCAGCGGCGCGCCGCCCGAGAAGCAGAAGCGGATCGACGACAGGTCGAACTTCGCCAGCTCCTTGTGGTGGTTGATCGCCGTGTAGATGGTGGGCACCGCCGGGAACAGCGTCGGCTTCTTTTCGTGGATGGTCTGCATGACCTGATCCAGGTCGAAGCGGGGCAGCATGACGATCTCGGCGCCGAACCGGATGCTGAGGTTCATCACCACGGTCATGGCGAAGACGTGGAAGAACGGCAGCACGCCCAGCATGCGCTCCTTCCCCGGTTCGGCGCCGACGAACCACAGCGCGCTCTGCACCGTGTTGGCATAGAGGTTGGCGTGCGTCAGCATCGCCCCCTTGGGCACGCCGGTGGTGCCGCCGGTGTACTGCAGCACCGCCACGTCCTCGTGCGGGTCGATGGCGACCGGCGCGGGATCGCCGCCGTTGGCGATCAGGCGGCGGAACGGCACGTGCCGGCCGTCGTCGGGGATGTCGGCCAGCTCCTTGCGCTTGGCCAGCGGGAACAGCCAGTTCTTGGGGAACGGCAGGATCTCGGCCATGCGGCAGACGACGATCCGCTTCAGCCCGCTCGGCGCCAGCATCGGCAGCAGCTTGCCGTGCAGCACGGCGAGGTCCAGCGTCACCATGGTCTCGACGCCGCTGTCGGAGATCTGGTGCAGGACCTCGCGCTCGGCGTACAGCGGGTTGAAGTTCACCACCGTGCCGCCGGCCTTCAGCACCGCGAAGAAGGCGATCACGAAATACGGCGTGTTGGGCAGGAACAGACCGACGCGGGCGCCCTTGCCGATGCCCATCTCCTGAAAGCCCCTGGCGGCGCGGTCCACCAGGGCGGCCACCTCGCGGTAGGTCATCCGCTTGCCGAGGAAGTCCAGGCAGGGGCGGTCGGCGAAGGTGGCGGCCGAGTCGTCGAACAGCGTGTGCAGCGGCGCCACTGGAATCGGGGCGTGCCAGTCCACGTCCGGCGGATAGCCCCGCTCCCACGGGTGCATGGATGGGGGCATGGGCCGGGTCGCGGCGACGTCGCTCATTCCTGTCCTCCCTGGCTTGCAGCACCCGTTGTCGACCGGGCTTGTCGTGCGCAAACACCGACAATTGAGCGGGCAGATGGGCCGCCACGCAAGCGAAAACAAGGCGTTGCCCCGGCCATGGCGAGGGCTGCGCCTTCGCCCTTCGCACGCCCATGCTGTTCGGCATAGGGTGGGACGCGCGGGGCGCATGCCCCATCGCGGTCTCCCCATCCCCCACGGGGGATTTCGTTAACACTTGTGGCGCTACCCTTTGTCGCAGGGGAAGACACGACCGCCGGTTGACGGCGGACCAGCGAGGAGGGCCCGATGCGGAAGGATGGCGCCGGCAACGCTCAGCGCAGCGGCGCCCCCGACCGGCGGGGCGGCACCGGCGACGGCGTGCGCTCCGACGGCAGCTATTTCGATCCGGAGTTCAACGCCTACGTCGTGCCCGTGGTGCTGGGCCACCACCGCATCTCGTCCCGCACCGACGACATGCTGGTGACCACGCTGGGCTCCTGCGTCGCGGCCTGCATCCACGACCCGGTCGCCCGCGTCGGCGGCATGAACCATTTCCTGCTGCCCGGCGCCCCGACGGAGAACGGGGCGGGCCCCGCCACGCGCTATGGCGGCGTGGCGATGGAGCGGCTGGTCAACGACGTCCTCGCGCGCGGCGGCCAGCGCGACCGGCTGGAGGTCAAGGTGTTCGGCGCGGCGCGGGTGATCGACACCACCTTCGACGCGGGCGTCGCCAACGCCGCCTTCGTGCTGGACTACGTCAAGGCGGCCGGGCTGAAGCTCACCGGCCAGGACCTGGGCGGCGCCAGCGGCCGGCGGGTGCACTTCTTCCCCACCTCCGGCAAGGCCTTCCGCCGCCTCGTCCGCCCGGAGACCGAGCGCGAGACGGTGTCGCAGGAACTCGACTGCCTGCGCGCGCTCAAGCACGGCGAGCCCGAACCCGTCGTCGACCTGTCCGAACGCCGCCGCCGAAGCGGGCGGTAGGAGCACGTTGGGTTTTCGGCTCGCGCCTCAACCCAACCTACGACGCACCTGTAGGTTGGGTTGAGCGCAGCGAAAACCCAACGTCGGAACCCCCGCTCACGCCGGTTCGCGCACTTCCCTTTCGGCGCGCAGGAAGTCGCCCAGCCGGCGGTCGTCCTGCTGGATGTGGACGACCAGCCACTTGCCGACGAAGTCGATGATGTCTACGCCCGGATCGCCGTCCGGGTCCGCGGCGAGCAGCGCGGCGAAGCTGTGGATCTGCCGGAGCAGCTGGTCGTGCGACTGCGCGTGCGCCGGCAATTCGGCGTAATGATGCTCGCGCATCAGGCGCTCTTCGTCGTCGAAGTGCCGGCAGACGTGGCCGATCAGCCCCTCCAGCGCGGCGCGCACGCCCGCGCGGTCGCCCTGGCGTTCCAGGGTGGTGAGCTGGCGGAACAGCCCCACGAGTTCCACGTGCTGCCGGTCGATCTCCGGAATCCCGGTCGCCAGCGTGTCGCTCCACTCGAACGGAACCGCTTGCCGCATCGCGCGCCCATCCCCCTTGCCCGGCGCCATCCGGTGCGCCGCCGCCGCACATTAGCAAAGATTCAAATTTGCGTTTCAGACAAACTTCCACCCCCTCCGGAATCGCTCCCGGAGGGGGTGGAAACGCCGGCCGGTCCGCCCGTGCGGGGGATCATACCGGCGACGCTCGATGGCTTCCAT
>DASWVP010000104.1:0-5585 GCA_036401175.1 Azospirillum sp.
CGACCTCGCGCGTGGCGGTGCGCACGGCGCGCACGAGACTGCCCTGAAGCTGGCCGATGCTGGACGACACGTCGGTCGCGGCGGCGCGCACGGTGCGGGCGTGCTCGCCGGTGACCGCCGCCTCGCCGGACACCTCGGCGATGCGCGCCGACACCTCGCGCACGGCGACCGACGTTTCCTGCACGTTGCGGCTGATCTCGTGCGTCGCCGCCGCCTGCTGCTCCATCGCCGCGGCGACGGAGCCGGACACCTGATCGATCTCGCCGATGATGCCGGTGATCTCGGCCACGGCCTCCACCGTCACCCGCGTGACCTCGCGGATGTCGGCGATTCGCCGGCCGATCTCGTCGGTGGCGCCGGCGGTCTGGCTGGCGAGGGTCTTCACCTCGTGCGCCACCACCGCGAAGCCCTTGCCCATCTCGCCCGCCCGCGCCGCCTCGATCGTGGCGTTGAGCGCCAGCAGGTTGGTCTGGCTGGCGATGCCCTGGATGAGGTTGGCGACCTCGCCGATCTGCTGCACGGCGCCGGTCAGCGACGCGATGGTGTCCTGCGCCGCCTGCCCGCGTTGGGCGGCGCGGCGGGTGATGGCGCTGGCCTGACCGATGCGGCCGGCGATCTCCCGGATGGACGCCGTCAGTTCCTCGGTGGCGGAGGCGACGGTCTGCGCGTTGCCCAGCGCCTGATCGGCGGCCGCGGCGACGCTCTGGGAATGGTGCGTCACGTGCTCGGCCGCTTCGGCCATGGCCTGGGCGCTGCGGTCCATGGCGCCGCTGCGCTCGGCGATGGCGCGCACGGCGCCGCGGGTGTCCTGCTCGACCGTCTCGGCCATGGTCTGCATGGCGGCGCACTTGGCCGCTTCGCCCTCCACGCGCTGGCGTTCCTGGTCGGCGCGCAGGCGCTCGTTGTCCGCGCCCTGCCGCTGGAAGACGCACACGGCGCGCGCCATGGCGCCCAGCTCGTCCCGCCGGTCGGCGCCCGGCACCACCACGCCGAGGTCCCCCTGGGCCAGCGCCGCCATGCTGTCGGTCAGGCGGCGCACCGGGCCGGTGATGCCGCGCGAAATGACCAGCACGCCGCCCACCATCGCCGCGACGATGGCCAGCATGCTCAACAGCATGGTGGTGTGGGCGGTGTCCTGCACACGCTCCACCTCTTCCCGGTCGGCGTCGGCGCGCCGCGCGGCGTCCGTCCGGATCCCGTCGAGGATGGCCGCCGCGGCCTCGAAGCGCTCGTCCGCCGCGCCCACCGCCTCGACGACCTCCGCCGCCGTCGCGGCAAAGGCGTCGATGTCGCGCACATAGGCGTCGAGCAGCCCCGCAAGCTCGGCCTTGAGCCCCGCGGCGTACGGGGATGCCGCGAGAAGCGCCGCGAACTCCCCGGCGCGCTCGCCGATCTGCTTCATGTACTTGTCCCGCCCGCCGCGCAGCATGAAGTCCTTCTCGTGCCGGCGCATCATCAGCATCTTGATGAGAAGCTGGTTCGACGCATCCAGCATCGCGCCGTCCGTGCCCTTGCGGACGGCGTCCAGGCGCGTCTCGATGGCGTGCACCGCCTGACGCAACGTCTTTTGCAGGCCGAGGTCCTCCGTCCTGCCCAGCGTCTCGGCCAGCCGCCGGACCTCCTGCACGGCTTCCAGATAGCGCCGCACCGCCGGTTCCAGGCGGGCGAAGCCGGCGTCCGGCCCGCCGAGCCGGTCGAGGTCGCCCAGCAGCCGCTCCTCCGCCCGCCGCAGCGCTCCCAGTCCGGCGTCGTCGCGGCGCGCCACGAAGCGGTCGACGGCCAGCTTCTGCGCCAGCAGCGCCATTTCCACGCCGCGCGCGAGGTCGGCAGCGTTGCCGGCGTCGCGGGACCGCACGATTCCCTGGCGGGTGCTCTCCGAGGTTCGCTCATAGATGAGGAACAGGCCGGCCATCCCCACCGCAACCAGCCCCAGCAACAGCGCCATGCGCCAGAAGATTCGGATCGAACCCGACATGCGCCTTTCCTCCCTCGCTCCCATTTTTTCAAGGGTATCCACGCGGGTGGGAGCGCCCAAAACGCGCTCCCTTCTAGCGTCGGGAGGGTTGGGTGGCCCGTGAAGGTTTCTTTACAGCGCGGGGCGGCGCCATCGCGCCACGCCGAACCACCCATTTGTGGTTAACAATCCCCTAAAGACCACATCGTCCAACCCCTCCCGATAGGCTATCTTCTTGACCAACAACCCTTTTGGGAGTGGCAGACCATGCCGAGCGTGTCCGTGGCCCTGATCGATACGAACAACCTCTTCCGGCAGGGGCTGAAGGCCCTGTTCCCGGAACAGGGATTTCACATCACGAAAGAGGCCTCGTCGTTGAAGGTGGCTCTTTCGACCGTCTCGGAGGGGGAGGCGCCGCAGCTCGTCCTGGTGGACACCGTCGGCATGGGCGAATGCGCCGAAGTGGTGCAGGCTCTGAAGGCCGCCTGTCCGGACGCGCGCCTCGTGCTGCTCACCAGCAAGCTGGACAGCGGCGTCATGGCCAAGGCGATCCAGGCCGGCGCCGACGGGTTCCTGATGAAGGACATCTCGATCGAGGCGCTGGCGCAGTCGCTGCGACTCGTCATGATGGGCGAGAAGGTCCTGCCGAGCGATCTGGCCGCGCTGCTGATCAGCGGCCGCATGAACGGCGGCGGCGGCACCGACCTGCCGGCCCTGCGCAAGGGGGTGTCGCATCGCGAGGCGCAGATCCTGCGCCATCTGCTGAACGGCGAATCGAACAAGACGATCGCCATTCACCTCAAGATCACCGAGGCGACCGTCAAGGTGCACCTCAAGAGCCTGCTGCGGAAGATCAACGCGTCCAACCGGACTCAGGCCGCGATCTGGGGCCTGCACAACGGCTTCGCCGAAGCGGGGAACGAGGCGGTGTCGGTCGCGTAGGACCGTCCGCGGGATCCGGTGCTCAGCGGTCGTTCGGGGGCCGCTGATCCCATCCGTCCTGGAGGTTCAGCCAGAACCGGGCCGACGTGCCCAGCGCGTCGGCAAGCAGCATGGCCACGTCCGGTTCGATCCGGCGTCGGCCGCCGATGATGTCGCCGACGTGCTCGCGGTCCATGCGCAACGTCGTCGCCAGCGCGGCGATGCTGATGCCGCGCGGTGCCAGATAGTGCGCGCTGAGGACTTCACCCGGATGCGTCGGGCGGCTGTTTCCCACGGCGTCGATCATAGACGATCCATTGTCCCAGGCCCTTTATCCCAGGCCATTCCCGCAGGGCCGCGGCGAACCGCGCGCGGACCACAAGCTCGCGCCCCACAAGCGCGTATCGCGCCGGACTTGCCAGACATTCCGGCAAGACCCGACGCGATGAATCGCAGCACTCAAGCCTTAAGGCTCAAGCCGTCAAGGCTCAGGCGAGCTCGACGCGCTCCGCCTCGGGGCCCTTCTGGCCCTGGCGCACGGTGATGCGGACCCGCTCACCATCCGACAGACCATTGAGGCCCGAACGCTCGACCGCCTTGACGTGCACGAACACGTCCTTGCCGCCGCCGTCCGGAGCGATGAAGCCGAAGCCCTTGGTGACGTTGAACCACTTCACGGTGCCGTCGACCGTCTCGGTCGCGCCGCCGCCGTAGCCGCCGCCGTCATCCCAGCCACCGCTGCGGCGCGGAGCGCCGTACGAGGAGGCGCCGCCGCGCGAACCGCCCTGGGGGCGATCATTCGACGCGGTCGACTTGTCGACCGAGTGGAGCGCGGCGACCTGCGGGCCCTTCGGGCCGCGGGACAGGTCACACACGACCGTCGTGCCCTCGGGCAGAGAGTCATGGCCGGCGAACTGGACGGCCGACGCGTGCAGGAACGCGTCCGGCGACCCGTCTTCCGGGGTGACGAAGCCAAACCCCTTCTCGGGGTTGTACCACTTCACCGTGGCCGTGATGTTGCGCTGGCTGATTTCGGGAGCGGAAGCGCGGAAACCGCCGCGCGGCGAACGATCATACATCGAGGTCTCATAAAACGTAGAAGATGCGGCTACCTGTCTGGAGCGGCTGATATGAACATGCCTCGGCAATTGATCCAACGCAATCGCAATCTCGCCGGGACGGCAAAGAATATCCGAAAGAATGCCGGCGTATGCCCCCGGAATCGCCCCGCCCCCGCATGCCGCCCCCACGCGCCCGACCCCAAGTCCCTTGGCCGTAAAGGCCCTTGACCGCGGCGCCGTTCGGCGTCATATGGGGGCGACAGCAGCCCGCCCGACAAGCGGGCTCTTTTGCGGATCGCGATCGCGCGGAACGGCAGCATGGGTCCCAGGGGATCCCGCTCCGGTGCATTTCGAGACGTTCTCCCCACATGGCCCTTCCCGGCTCGCGCGCGGTACGGGGCACACGAGCGCAATCCGCTTTGCTGCTTCGCCATGTCGACGGGGCGCCGGCAGCCGGCGTCCGGCGGTGCGCGCGCCCAAGGATACCATGACTTCGTTTTCCGAACTTTCGCTCCGCCCCGAAATCCAGACGGCGCTTGCCGCCCAAGGCTACGAGATCCCGACGCCCATTCAGGCGCGGGCCATTCCCCCGGCCCTGCTGGGCCGCGACCTGCTGGGCATCGCCCAGACCGGCACCGGCAAGACCGCCGCGTTCACCCTGCCCATCCTCCAGCGGCTGTCGACGGTCAGCGGCGCCGCGCGCCCCAGCGGCGCGCGGGCGCTGATCCTGACGCCGACGCGTGAGCTCGCCATCCAGATCGGCGACAGCATCCGCGACTACGGCGCCGGGCTGGCGCTGCGCCACGCGGTGATCTTCGGCGGCGTCGGGCAGGCGCCCCAGGTCGACGCGCTGCGCCGCGGCCTGGACATCCTGGTCGCCACGCCGGGGCGCCTGCTCGACCTGATGAACCAGGGGCATGTCCGACTCGACCGCCTGGAGGTCTTCGTCCTGGACGAGGCCGACCGCATGCTCGACATGGGCTTCATCCACGACGTGCGGAAGGTCATCGCCAAGCTGCCCAAGGAGCGGCAGACGCTGTTCTTCTCGGCGACCATGCCGAACGAGATCACCGACCTCGCCGCCCGGCTGCTCAAGGACCCCGTGCGGGTCGAGGTGGCCCCGGTGGCGACCACGGCCGAGCGGGTCGAGCAGCGCGTCATCTTCGTGCCGTCGGCCGACAAGCGGCACCTGCTGCTCGACATGCTGGGCAAGGACGCCGGCATGGACCGCGTCATCGTCTTCACCCGGACCAAGCACGGCGCCAACAAGGTGGCCGAGCATCTGGCCAAGGCCAACGTGTCCGCCGCCGCCATCCACGGCAACAAGTCGCAGGGCGCCCGTCAGGCGGCGCTGGAAGGCTTCCGCGCCGGCACGGTGCGGGTGCTGGTCGCCACCGACATCGCGGCGCGCGGCATCGACGTGGACGGCGTGTCGCACGTGGTGAACTTCGAGCTGCCCAACATCCCGGAAAGCTACGTGCACCGAATCGGTCGCACGGCGCGGGCCGGCGCCTCGGGCATCGCCATCGCGTTCTGCGACGACGGCGAGGAGCGCACCTACCTGCGCGACATCGAGAAGCTGACCCGCAAGCCGCTGACCGTCGTCGGCGCCGCCCCGATCCGCCGCCCGGCGCCGGACGCGGCGCGGG
>DASWVP010000105.1:0-3243 GCA_036401175.1 Azospirillum sp.
GAGGCCGCGCCGCCCGCCGACCCCAACGACCCCACCGCCGCCCGCTACCGCGAGACGGAGCACGTCCGCACGGCCTACGCGCTGGCCCGTTTCTGAGGAGCCCCGAGATGCGCATCACCAGGAAATCCACGGGCTCCGCCGCCGGCCCCAAGCTGTCCAAGGCGCTGTCCGGGCTGACCGGCTCGGCCGTCGACCGCCGCACCTTCCTGCGCCGCTCCGGCCTTGCCGCCGGTGGCGCCGCCGCCGTGGCCGGGCTGCCCTTCGGCATGGTCCGGAAGGCCGACGCCGCCACCGCCACGCCGTCCGGCGGCGAGATCAAGCAGATCAAGAGCGTGTGCACCCACTGCTCGGTCGGCTGCACCGTCGTCGCCGAGGTGCAGAACGGCGTGTGGATCGGCCAGGAGCCGGGCTTCGACAGCCCGCTCAACCTCGGCGCCCACTGCGCCAAGGGCGCGGCGGTGCGCGAACACGCGCACGGCGACCGCCGCCTGCGCTATCCCATGAAGCTGGTGGACGGCAAGTACACCCGCATCTCCTGGGATCAGGCGATCGCCGAGGTCGGCGACGCGCTGCTGAAGATCCGCGAGACCTCCGGCCCCGACTCCGTCTTCTGGCTCGGCTCCGCCAAGCATTCCAACGAGCAGGGCTACCTGCTGCGCAAGTTCGCCGCGCTGTGGGGCACCAACAACATCGAGCATCAGGCGCGCATCTGCCACTCCACCACGGTCGCCGGCGTGGCGAACGTGTGGGGCTACGGCGCCATGACGAACTCGTACAACGACATCCAGAAGTCGCGCGCGATGTTCTTCATCGGCTCGAATGCCGCCGAGGCGCATCCGGTGTCGATGCTGCACATCCTCAAGGCCAAGGAACAGAACAACGCGCCGCTGATCGTCGCCGATCCGCGCTTCACCCGCACCGCCGCCAAGGCCGACGAGTACATCCGCTTCCGCCCGGGCACCGACGTGCCGCTCATCTGGGGCATCCTCTGGCACGTCTTCGAGAACGGGTGGGAGGACAAGGACTACATCGCCCGGCGCGTCTACGGCATGGACGAGATCCGCGCCGAGGTGAAGAAGTGGACGCCGGAGGAGACCGAGAAGGTCACCGGCGTGCCCGGCAGCCAGTTGAAGCGCGTGGCGCGCACGCTGGCCTCCAACCGGCCCGGCACGCTGGTCTGGTGCATGGGCGGCACGCAGCACCACGTCGGCAACAACAACACGCGCGCCTACTGCGTGCTCCAGCTCGCGCTGGGCAACATCGGCGTGGCCGGCGGCGGCGCCAACATCTTCCGTGGTCACGACAACGTGCAGGGCGCCACCGACTTCGGCGTCACCTCCGACACGCTGCCGGGATACTACGGTCTGGCGGAAGGGGCGTGGCGGCACTGGGCCCGCGTCTGGGATCTTCCCTATGAAGACCTGCTGAAGCGCTTCCGCGACAAGAAGCTGATGGAGGCGTCGGGCATCACCGTGTCGCGGTGGTTCGACGGCGTGCTGGAAGCCAAGGAGAACATGGACCAGCCCGACAGCATCAAGGGCATGGTGTTCTGGGGCCACGCGCCCAACAGCCAGACCCGCCTGCCCGACATGCAGAAGGCGATGGACAAGCTGGACATCATGGTCGTCATCGACCCGTACCCGACGATGACCGCCGTGCTGCACAACCGGAAGAACGGCGTCTACCTGCTGCCGGCCGCCACGCAGTTCGAGACGGACGGCTCGCGCACCGCGTCCAACCGCTCCATCCAGTGGAGCTACAAGGTCATGGCCCCGCTGTTCGAGGCCAAGCCCGACCACGAGATCATGTACCTGTTCGCCAAGAAGTTCGGCTTCGAAAAGGAGCTGTGCAAGAACATCAAGGTGAACGGCAACGAGCCGCTGGTCGAGGACATCACGCGGGAATGGAACCGCGGCATGTGGTCGGTCGGCTACACCGGCCAGTCGCCGGAACGGCTCAAGCTGCACATGGCCAACCAGCACACCTTCGACCGGACGACGCTGCGCGCCAACGGCGGCCCGTGCGACGGCGACTACTTCGGCCTGCCCTGGCCGTGCTGGGGCACGCCGGAGATGAAGCATCCCGGCTCGGCCAACCTCTACGACAACTCGCTGCCGGTGGCCGAGGGCGGCGGCGCGTTCCGCGCCCGCTTCGGGCTGGAACGCAACGGCGTCACCCTGCTGGCCGAAGGCGCCTACCCGGTCGGGTCGGAGATCAAGGACGGCCACCCGGAAGTCACCATGGCCATGCTCCAGAAGATGGGCTGGGACAAGGACCTGACGGAAGCCGAGATGGCCGTGATTTCCAAGATCGGCGGCGAGAAGATCGGCGCCGTGTCCTGGACCACCGACCTGTCCGGCGGCATCCAGCGCGTCGCCATCAAGCACGGCATCGCCCCGCCGGGCAACGCCAAGGCGCGCTGCGTCGCCTGGAACTTCCCCGACCCGGTGCCGGTGCACCGCGAGCCGCTGTACACGCCGCGCCGCGACCTCGTGGCCTCCTACCCGACCTACAAGGACACCAAGGCGTGGCGCCTGCCGACGCTGTACAAGTCCATCCAGGACAAGGACGTGTCGAAGGAATACCCGATCATCCTCACCTCCGGCCGTCTGGTCGAGTACGAGGGCGGCGGCGACGAGACGCGTTCCAACCCCTGGCTGGCCGAGCTGCAGCAGGACATGTTCGTCGAGATGAACCCGAACGACGCCAACAACCTGGGCATCAAGGACGGCCAGATGGTGTGGGTCGAGGGCGCCGAGAAGGGCAAGGTCCGCGTCAAGGCCATGGTGACCGAGCGTGTCGGCCGGGGCGTCGCCTTCATGCCCTTCCACTTCGGCGGCTGGTTCCAGGGCCAGGACCTGCGGTCCAAGTATCCGGCCGGCGCCGATCCCATCGTGCTGGGCGAAGCCGCCAACACGGCGACGACCTACGGCTATGACTCGGTGACCCAGATGCAGGAAACCAAGGTCACCCTCTGCCGCATTTCGGCCGCTTGATCACGGGAGATAGAAAATCATGGCTCGCATGAAGTTCCTGTGCGACGCGGACCGCTGCATCGAATGCAACGCCTGCGTCACGGCCTGCAAGAACGAGCACGAGGTGCCCTGGGGCATCAACCGGCGCCGGGTGGTCACGCTCAACGACGGCAAGCCGGGGGAGCGCTCGATCTCGGTGGCCTGCATGCACTGCTCGGACGCGCCGTGCAAGGCGGTGTGCCCGGTGGATTGCTTCTACCAGACCGAC
>DASWVP010000106.1:0-10082 GCA_036401175.1 Azospirillum sp.
GGAGGGGTTCCACGCCGGGCTCGACGCCTACCGCCGCCGGCCGGGCATGGTGGCGTGGGCGCTGGCGATGGCCGTGGTCTATCAGGTGCTGCGCATGGCGCCGGGCGTCACGGCGCTGTGGGCGCTGGGGGTGGAGGTGTCGTTCATCCACTGCCTCGTCATGCTGCCGATCATCACGCTTTTGACGCTGCTGCCGCTGTCGGTGGCCGGTGTCGGCGTGCGCGAAGCCTCGTTCGTCACGCTGTTCGGCCTTGTCGGCGTACCGGCCGAAGCGGCGCTGGCCGCGTCCGTCCTGACCTTCCTGCTGATCGTCGTCAGCCTGCTTCCGGGGGCCTGGATCTATGCCGTGGACCGCATCACCCGCACCGGGCGCCCGGCGCCCGGCGCCTGACCGCCGGCGGGGGTGGCTCGCCGCCTTCGTCCTGCTGCTCGCCGCGACACCGGCCTGGGCTGAACCCATGCCGGTGCACGGCACGGCCGACATCGTGCTGCGCAGCGCCGTTCCCTTCGACGCGGCCGGCACGCCGAACCCCTTCACCGAGGTCGAGGTGGCGGCGGAGGTCACGTCGCCCCGCGGCCGGGTCATCCGCGTCGACGGCTTCTTCGACGGCGACGGCGCGGGGGGCGGGCGCGGGGACGTGTTCAAGGTGCGCGTCCACGCGGACGAGCCGGGCGCGTGGACGTGGCGGTCGGTCAGCAACCGGCCGGACCTCGACGGCCGGCGGGGCGGCTTCCAGGTGGAGGGGCGGCTGGCGGGGGCCTTCGGCTTCGGACCGCTGGTCGTCGATCCGGCCGCGCCCCGGTTCTTCGCCCACCGCGACGGCGTGCCGGCGTTCCTGATCGGCAAGTTTCTGGACATCCGGGCGCCGGAACCGTTCCGCTTCTCCCACACGCTGTTCGCCGACACGCTGACGGAGGAGCTGCGCGCCGCCATGGTCGAGCGGCACCGGCGGGCCGGCTACAACCGGATCAGCGTCTATCTCGCCAACCGGGGCGACTACGGCGGCGTGGCCACCACGCCCTGGCTGGGCGACAGGCGGCGCAACGACAAGACCCGGTTCGACCTCGCCCGCTGGCACCAGTACGAACGCTGGGTGCGGCACCTGCTGGCGCAGGGCACGGCGGCGCAGCTCTGGTTCTTCGCCGATGATTCCGGCTTCGGCCGGCTGGCGGAGGAGGATCGGCGGCGGCTGCTCCGCTACGGCATGGCGCGCCTGTCGGGCTATGCGAACACGCTTTTCGTCCTGGCCCTGGAATGGCAGGAGGGTTGGTCGCGCGCCGCGATCGAGCGCGACGGCCGCTATCTGCAAAGCCGCAACCCGTGGAAGCGGCTGGTCAGCGTGCACGGGGTGCCCGGCGTCTTTCCGTTCATGGACGCGGACTGGGTTGATTTCATCGCATTGCAGGCCGGCAACGACGTCGAGCACCGGGTCGTCCACCGCCTCGGCCTCGTCCACCGCGACGGCCCGGCCAAGCCGGTGGTGCAGGAGGAGCACGGGTTGGGCGAGGAGGACGGGCGCAACCGCCGCAACGCCTGGGCGGCTCTCATGTCCGGGGCGGCGGGGATCGGCAGCGGCGCGGGGCTGGAGCACCTCGCCGCCTTCGTGCGCGCCGTGCCGTTCCAACGGCTGACCCCGGCGCCGGAGCGCGTGCGCGGCCCGGCGCATCTGCTCACCGACGGGAACGGGCTGTCGGTGCTGTACCTCTACGGGCCGGGGCAGGTCCGCGTCGCCATCGGCGACGGCACCCCGCAGCCGGCCGTCTGGTTCGACCCGCGCCGCGGACGCTGGCACACCTCCCCGCCGGTGGCGGGCGGCGGGCAGGCCCTGCGCGCGCCGGACGGGGAGGACTGGGTGCTGGTGCTCGGCCCCTTCCGCCCGCCGGTCATACCGGCGGACGGATCCGATAGCGCGGGCACTGCGCCCACGACGCCATCGGCACGCGGTCCTCGCGGTTGAGGAGGCGGTAGGGGACCTCGGCCTCGGCGATGCCGGCGATGACGCCGCAGGCCGCCGCCATGTGGCCGATGGCCGGGTAGGCGTTCGGCCGCTCGTACCGCCACCAGCCCGGCCAACGGATCGGCAGCCCGTCACCATCCTCCAGACCGCCTTCCGGGCAGCCGCCGTCCGGCAGGTAGGGCACGCCCTCCTTCGCGGCGTTGCGGGCGCCCACGCGCAGTTCCCCCCAGGTGCGGTGCCAGCGCCCGCCCGGCCCGTCGCGCACCGCCACCCGGTGGGCGAAGGCGCGGCGGATGCAGCCGGGGTCGGGGCCGCCGCCCATGCGCCCGAACACCCAGCGGCGGACGAAGGCGTCGACCAGGGCGTCCACGTGCGGGCGGCGGCGGCGGTACGACATCAGCATGGTGACGGCCAGCGCGTCGCCCGCCCACATCGGCTGCTCGGCCCCGCCGCCGACCACCCAGCCCAGCGCCTTCTGGTCGCCGTCCACCGCCCCATCGGGGCCGAGCGTCGCCGCCCACCACGTCCAGTTCCCGGCGACCAAATCCTCCAGATAGGGTTTGGCCGGGTGCCGGTCCGGGCACAGCCAGGCGGCGTTGCACAGGTCGCGCATGGCCCAGGCGGCGCCCCGCACCTCGTTGTTCGGCGCCACCAGCCCGGAGAAGGTCCGCCGGCCGACCGTCCGCCTGCGGCGGTCCGGATCGACGACGCCGACGGCGTGCACCGCGCTGGCGATCAGCAGGTCGAGGAACCAGGGATCGCCGGTGACGAGCCAGCTCGACAGCGCGCCGTTGGGCCAGTGCGAGGAATCGATGCGCGGACCCCGGCCGGCGGTGTTGCGGTCGGTGCCTTTCCAGCCGTTGGCCTCGGGCGGGTCGACGATGGTACCGTTGGCGCCCCAGCCGGTCGCCGGCTCCGGCTTCGGCAGGCCGGGGTAGGCGCGCTCGACCAGCACCGGCGGCTCGCCGCCCTCGCGCGTGTAGAGGATGGGCGCGGTCGCCAGCGCCAGCGCGTGGATGCGGTCATAACGCGCCCAGTCCCCGCTGCCGGTCAGCAGGTGGGCGACGCTCCAGCTCGGCAGCGGCCCCAGCTCACCACGGTCGGCGTTGTCGCCGTAGGCCGCCGTGTTGGCGGAATAGCCGGCGCGGTCGCCGGGCACGTAGTCCGGCACATAGCCGGCGGGTCTGGTGGCGCTGTAATCCATGGCGGACGGCGGGCCGATGTGGCCGGCCATCGCCGGGTCGTAGTGCCAGACGGCCAGCGCGTCGGCGGCATGACGGGCATCCACGCGCACTGCGACGTGCGGCCGGCCGCCGGTCCAGTGGGGCAGGGCGTCGGCGTCGAAGGCGAACCACGCGGAATGGTGGGTGTGACGGATGTCGCTCCAGGCGAAACCGGCGATCGGCCCGGCGGCGTTCGCCAGCACCGCCCGCTCGATCACGTGATTGACGCCGTTGCCCATCCAGCCGTTGCCGACGCGGGCCGCCAGCCGCACCGTCCGCCCGTCCTCGTGCAGCCGCGCGTGGAAGCAGCACCACAGGTCGGGGTGCGCCACGCCGCCGCGCCGGAAGGGGGTGACGCAGCGCCATTCCCGGCACACCGGGCCGTCCGCGACGATCCGGTTCGCCGGCCCGTCGAGCGCGGACGCCAGCGACGCCTCCCACTCCTCCCCGCCGACGGCGAGGATCACGCGGTAGCCGAACGGGCGCAGCGCCGCCGCGCTCAAGCTCGAAGGCTGCCGGGGCTTCTCCCCCGCCGTGGCGGCGATGCGGAAGGCGGCACGGCCGCCCGCCGGGATGGCGCGGGGCAGCTTCAGCGCGAAGGCGGCGAAGCTCAGCGAGCCGTCGTCGTGCCCGGCGGCTTCATGGTCCACCTGCTGGACCGGCACGGGGGCGCCGTCGTCGGCGAGGACCACCGGGTGCCGTCCGGCCACCACGTCGCCACGGCGGAACGCGTGTCCGAAACTGACGTAGCGCCCCGCCGCCAGTAGCCGGCCGTCGAGGTTTTCGATGCTCAGCGCCACGAACGGGCGTAGGTCCGGCCCGGCGGCGGCGCCGTGGACCGGGGCCGCCGCCAGGGCCGCCGCCGCCCCCAGGAAGCCGCGCCGGGTCAGCATGGCCGTCAGGAGGCTTGGCGTCGGGGCGCGGCGACCTCCGCCGGGCGGGTGCCGACGAAGGCGACCATGTGGCGGGCCTCGTTCGCCAGCGTCACGTCCTTGACCTCCGCCAGCCCTTCCGCCTCGAACATGCGGCGCACCTCGGCGGGGTGGTAGCGGTACTGGTAGCGCGGGCTGTAGTTGTCGAAGAGGGAGAGCGCGCGCTCGCCCCGGCTGGCCTCGTGGATGGCGGTCTCCTCCCCGCGCAGGCGGGCGACGAGGCGGACGAGCGCCGTGTGCGGCGGCACGGCGGCCCAGCACAGGCGGTGCAGCAGCCCCACCGGCAGCCGGCAGGTGAGCGCGCGGATCAGCCGGTTGGGGATGCCCACCCACGCCTCGCGCCGGCGGTAGAGCTGGACGTACACGCGCCCGCCCGGCCGCACGAGGCGCCGGAAGGCGCGGAAGGCGCGGTGCGTGTCGGGCGTGTGGTGCAGAACGCCGCTGGAATGGATGTGGTCGAACGCCGCCGGGGCCAGCGGCGGTTCCATGATGTTGCCCTGGATGAAGTGGACGAAGGGCGCGCGCTCCCCGGCGATGGCCGGCCGCCGCCGCTCCGCCCCGTCGACGCTGCGGCTGAGGTCCATGCCGACGACCTCCGCGCCATAGCCGGACACCACCGTCGTCAGCCGCCCGTTGCCGCAGCCGCCGTCGAGGACCAGCGCGCCGCGCAGCGCGTCCGCCGGCAGGTCCAGGCTTTGCAGGAACTCGCCCCGGCGCAGGGCGAGGTCGTCCTTGAACCAGGTGCGGTCGCCGTCCCGGTGCCGCTCCCACTGCAGGCCGAAGCTGTCGTTGCTGCGCGGGTCGAACACGGCCGGGTCGGCGGCGTCGCGGAACAGGCGCGGCACGCCGTGCACGACGGGATAGCGGGCATGGCAGGACCGGCAGCCAAGCGTGCCTTCCCGCACGTCGGCGGCGTAGCAGGCGCGGCAGTCCGGGGCGAAGCCCGCCGGCCGGCTCTCCAGGCTGCGGTCGTGGCGGGCGCACCATTGCCGGCAGGCGGGGGCCGGAACGGGTACATCCACTGCCTCCTCCGCTTCGCGCTGCACCCGCAGGTCGAGCCGGCCGCCGCACGCCGGGCACCGGATCAGGTCCATCAAACGCCGCTTCATGGCTTCGGCTCCGGTCGTTGTTGGTGGTCGGCGACGGCAAGCCGCCATTCGCGCAGCACGCGGTCGGCGACGCGGTCCCAGGTGTGGGCCTCGGCGTGGCGGCGGATGCGCGCGCGGTCCCAGTCGCGGTCCAGCGCATCGGCGATGCGCCGGGTCCACTCGTCCGCGTCGTCCGGCCGGTCGCACAGCAGGCCGGCGAAGGGCGGCACCATGTGCGCGACGTGGCCGACGCGCGTCACCACCACCGGCCGGGCGCACGCCATCGCCTCCCACACCACGTTGGGGCAGCCTTCGTAATCGGTGGCCAGCGCGAACAGGTCGCCGGCCGCCAGCCACGCGGCCACGCCGTCCGGCGGCTGCGCACCGGCGAACAGCACGCGGCCGGACACGCCCAGTTCCGCCGCCCGGCGTTCCAGCCGGGCGCGCGCGTCGCCCTCCGCCCCCGGCCCGCCGACGATGGCGAGCGCCAGATCCGGGAAGCGGTCGAGCAGCCGGGGCAGCACCGCGATCAAGCGGTGGAAGCCCTTGCGCATCGACAGGTGCCCGACCGACACCAGCAGCCGTCCGCCGTGCGGGCAGCCGGCGCGGGCGCGCGCGGCGGCGCGGTCCAGGGGGCGGAAGCGGTCGGCGTCGACGCCGTTCTCGATGACCGTGCAGCGCTCCGCTGGCACGCCGCAGGCGCGGATGCGCTCGGCCAGATTGGCGGCGACGGCGATGGTGCGGTCGGCGCGGTGCAGCGCCCAGTCGGCCAGCCGGCGGCGCACCGGATCGGCCGACAGCGGGATCAGCGTGCCGCGTTCGGTGATCGTCACCGGCCGGCCGAACCACGCGCCCAGCAGCACGGCGGCGAAGCCGTCGGGATAGGTGAAGTGGGCGTCGATCACGTCGAAATCGAAGCCGCGCCGCAGGCGCCGCACCGCCGGCAGCGCCGACAGCGCCAGCAGCGCGCCGTCCAGCCCCTTCAGCACCCCCGGCACGTAATGGAAGGCCGGCCGCAGCACCGGCAACGCCTCGAACGCGTCCTCTCCGGCCCCACGGCGCCGATGCCACGCGGCCACCGGCGCCACCACGCGGATGTCCGCCCGCCCCGACAGATGGCGCAGACGCTCCTGCACGAACAGGCCGTGCACCGGGTTGCCGGGCTGCGGATAAACGGTGGTGAAGGAAAGGACGCGCAGCGGCCGTTGCGGCGCCGGGGCCTCCGGTGGTCGGGCGTCGGCCCAAAGCGTCTGGTCCGGGGCGAAGGCCATGGGGCAGCTCCAAGGGTGGCCCATGATCCGGAGCGGGGCGGCGAGGGGTCAACGCCTCTTCGGCGGGACCGCCAAGCTAAGGCTGGTAACCTCGTTCGGCACGGCGGGACAGGCTGTTTGCTCCGTTCGTGCCGGCGACGCCGGCCGCTATGGTCGTCACGCTGCCTTGCCCACGGGGAGGACACAGGATGTGCGGCTTTGCGGGCTTTTTCGATGCGCGGCAGCGGTATCCGCAGGCCGAACTCCTCGCCTTCGCCACCGCCATGGCCGACCGCGTGCGCCACCGCGGCCCCGACGACGGCGGCGCCTGGGCGGACGAGGCGGCGGGCGTGGCGCTGGGCTTCCGCCGCCTCGCCATCGTCGATCTGTCGCCGGCCGGGCACCAGCCCATGGTGTCGGCGTCCGGGCGCAGCGTCATCGTCTTCAACGGCGAGATCTACAACGCCGCCGAACTGCGCGCGGACCTGGAGGCCGCCGGCCTGCACCCGCGCGGCCGTTCCGACACCGAGGTGCTGCTGGAAGCGTGCGAGGCGTGGGGCGTGCCCCGCACGGCGCGCCGCCTCATCGGCATGTTCGCCTTCGCCCTGTGGGACCGCGCGGCGCGCCGGCTGACCCTGGTGCGCGACCGCGTGGGCATCAAGCCGCTGTATCTGGCGACCGGCGGCGGCATGGTGTTCTTCGGCTCGCAGCTCAAGAGCTTCCACGCGCACCCCGACTGGCGGCCGGAGGTCGACCGGACCTCGCTGGCCGCCTACATGCGCTTCGCCTACGTGCCGGGCCGGCGCTCCATCTTCGCCGGCTGCCGTCAGGTGGCGCCCGGCGGCATCGTCACCGTGGACGAAACCGGCGCCATCGCCGAAGAGACGTTCTGGAGCGGGCTCGACGTTGCCCTGCAAGGCCAGCGGGAGCGGTTCGCCGGCAGCGAGGCCGAGGCGATCGACGCGCTGGACGCGCTGGTGCGCGACGCGGTCGCGCGGCGGATGGTCGCCGACGTGCCGCTGGGCGCCTTCCTGTCCGGGGGCATCGACAGCTCGCTCGTCACCGCCGCGATGCAGGCGCAGTGCCCGCAGCCGGTGAAGACCTTCTCCATCGGCTTCGCCGAACAGGCGTTCGACGAGGCGCCGTACGCCCGCGCCATCGCCCGCCACCTGGGCACCGACCACCACGAGCTGTACGTGGCGCCGTCAGAGGCGCTCGACCTCGTGCCGCGGCTGGCGGACTGGTACGACGAACCGTTCGCCGACGCCTCGCAGATGCCGACGCTGCTCGTCTCGGCGCTGGCCCGGCGGATGGTGACCGTCACGCTGTCGGGCGACGGCGGCGACGAACTGTTCGGCGGCTACCCGCGCTACGACTTCGCCGCCCGCTTCCGCCGCGTCGCCGCACTGCTGCCGGCGGGCGCCCGGCGCGGGGTGGCGCGGCTCCTGCAAGCGATCCCGACCGGGGCATGGGATACGCTGGCCGCCCCGCTGCCCGCTGCCCTGCGGCCGGAGCGCGTCGGCGACCGCGTGCACAAGGGGGCGGACTGGTTCGCCATGCCGACGCCGGAGGCGCTCTACCGCCGCATGGTCAGCCAATGGGAGGAGCCGGTCGTCCCCGGCGCCGGCGACGTGGTGGACCCGGTGTGGCTCGACCCGCGCGCCGGCGCCTTCGACGACGTCGGGGAACGCTGCCAGCTCGTCGACCTGCTGACCTACCTGCCCGACGACATCCTCGCCAAGGTGGACCGCGCCAGCATGGCGGTGTCGCTGGAGGCGCGCGTGCCGCTGCTCGACCACCGCATCGTCGAGTTCGCGTGGCGCCTGCCGCCCTCGTACAAGGGCCGGCCGGGCGCGTCGAAGTGGATCCTGCGCCAAGTGCTGGCGCGCTATGTGCCCACCGCCCTGTTCGAGCGCCCGAAGATGGGCTTCGAGGTGCCGCTGGCCCAGTGGCTGCGCGGCCCGCTGGCCGACTGGGCCGAGGATCTGCTGAGCGAGGCCAGCCTGTCCGAGGGCGGCTTCCTCAGCCCCGCGCCGATCCGCCGCCGCTGGCTCGAACACCGCTCCGGCCGGCGCAACTGGCAGTACGCGCTGTGGACGGTGCTGATGTTCCAGGAATGGCGCCGGCGCTGGCTGTCCGGCGCCCCGTCGCGCCTCGTCCTCAGCGACGCTCCGGCCGCTCCGGGCGTGCTGCCGCGCCGCCCGGCCGGGCAAACGGCGTAACATCGGGCCGGCCTAACGTCAGGCCGGCCGGCGCGGGTTCCAGCCGATGAGGCGGGCAAGCGCGTCGGCGTCCTGGGCGAACAGGTCGTCGAGGATGGCGCGGTCGGCGCCGGAGAGGCCGGCGGGGCGGCGGGCGATCAGGTCGCGCACCGGCTGGTGCAGCGATTCCGGCAGCAGCCGCTTGACCGTGGCCGACAGCGCCTCCATGCGGTGCTCGGTGCCCAGCGCGTGGCGCAGCCAGCGGCCCCACGCCCGGTACGTGTAGCCCTGGTTGAGCGGACGATCGAGCGCGAAGTCCACGCCGTCGCCGGCCAGGCCGAGGAAGCCGAGGCAGCGGCGCGCCTCCCGCTCCGGCGACTGGCACAGGTCGGCGAAATCGACGAAGCAGAAGGCGCTCAGGTCGAAGTGTTCCAGATAGCAGCTGAGCTGCCAGTGATAGTGGCTGGGGTCCAGGAAGCCCGGCCGTTCGCGGATCGCCTGCTGGAAGGGGCGGGTCTCGTCGCCCTGCCGCACGGT
This sequence comes from Azospirillum sp., assembly GCA_036401175.1. Classification (GTDB taxonomy): domain Bacteria; phylum Pseudomonadota; class Alphaproteobacteria; order Azospirillales; family Azospirillaceae; genus Azospirillum. The sequence goes on from DASWVP010000106.1 coordinate 9,190, forward strand.
GTGCAGGTAGGCGGAATAGGTGCGGTCCGCGCGATCGCGCAGGACGTAGATGAAGCGCGCGTCCGGGCGGAGCTGGCGGATGCGCCGCGCCACTTCGCGTCCGCAGGGGTCGTCCGGCCGCGCCGTCCTGCTCTCCGCGCGCGGCGCCATGGTATAGTTGGTGGACGCGTCGAGGAGCATGCGCCCCTCCGCCCCGTGGAAGAGGCCGCGATACCACTCCACCCCGCGCGCCCAGTTCCGCGTGTAGAACTCCGGCTCCTTGCGGGCGCTGAGCGCGATGGACGGGTGCTGGTCCAGCAGGAAGGCCAGCGTCGTCGTTCCCGCCTTCTGGGCGCCGATGATGAAGGCCTGCGGGGGGAAGTCCATGGGGCGGGCCCTTCTGTCCGTATCACGCCGCGTACAGCGTGTCGTAGGCGGCGACCATGGTCTCGGCCGCGAAGTGGCGCTCCGCCCGCAGCCGGTTGGCCCGCCCGACCGCGCGGCGCCCTTCGGCGTCGCGCAGCAGGGCCGCCAGACGGTCGGCGAAGGCGGCTTCGTCGTGCTTGGGCACGATGAAGGCGTGGTTCTCCGCGGCCACCACGGCGCGCACATCGCCGACGTCGGTGGCGACCGCCGGAAGGCCGGTGGCCATGGCCTCCAGAAGGCTGAGCGGCATCTGCTCGGTGTCGGACGGCAGGACGAACACGTCGAACCAGGGCAGCAGCGCCTCCGGCCGGGCATGGCCGCCCAGGAAGGTGACGCGGCCGGCGAGACCCGGCGCGGCGGCCCGTTCCAGCTCCGCCCGCTCCGGCCCGTCGCCGACGATGACGGCGTGCACCGGCAGGTCGGCGGGCAGGCGGGCCATCACGCGCAGGAGGCGGCCCAGGTTCTTTTCGGCGCGCAGGCCGCCGACC
>DASWVP010000107.1:0-1906 GCA_036401175.1 Azospirillum sp.
GGCGCGCACCGCGCCGGCCGGGGGCGGGCCGTCGTGGCGGCGGTCGAGGTCATCCAGAAATGCGGGGAACGGCGGGGCGCTCGTCATGCGGGCAATCCTGCCCGAGAACGCGCCCCCCTTCAAGACTAAAATCCTAGGACGTGGTTACTGGCTGGCCCAGATGATGCGGGCGATCCAGGCGATGTCGTTGCGCGGGATGACGCGGTCGGGGTGGGCGCGGTTGATCGACATCAGCTCGACCCGCGTCGCGGTCTCGCGGGTGAGCTGCTTGGCCATCACCTCGCCGCCCTTGGTGCGCACGACGACGCGGTCGCCGCGGCGGATCTGCGCGGCGGGGGAGACGATGATGGTGTCGCCGTCGCGGTACACCGGCTCCATGCTCTCGCCCGACACCTCCAGCGCGTAGGCGTGCGGGTCGCCCAGGCTGGGGAACAGCAGCTCGTCCCAGCCGGACCCCGCCGGGTAGCCGGCATCGTCGAAGAAGCCGGCGTTGCCGGCCTGCGCATAGCCGATGACGGGCACGCGCTGCATCGGCCCGCCGCCGACGCCGTCGCCCACGAGGCTGACGAACTCGGACAGCGAGGCGCCGGTGGCGTCCAGCACCTTCGAGACGCTTTCCGTGGACGGCCAGCGCAGCTTGCCGTCGCCGGTGGTGCGCTTGCTTTTGTTGAAGGTCGTCGGGTCGAGGCCGGCGCGGCGCGCCAGTCCGGAGGCCGACAACCCATGCTGGGCTGCCAGGCGGTCGATCGCCCGCCAAATGTCCGCGTGCTTGAGCATGGGACCATAGTCTCAAAATCGGCGCCCCCTGTCCCTAGGAACGTTTTCACATTGCGCTTGACATAGGAATATATACAGAACATAAAGAGAACACTTGTTCCACCATGCCGCGTGCCGGCGGCGGACATGCCCGCCGGGGATGAGCGGGCGCCCGCCTCGGCCCGCCGCCAGACGACCGGGAGCCGTTTCACATGATCCTCGACCAACACCGTTTCCGGCCCAGGCCGGCCGCGTCCGCCGAAAGGGTCGGCGGGGTGCCGTTCGGCAGCCCCGAGGAGGCGTGGTTCTGGTCGGTCCAGTCGCACGACGCCAAGGCGGAAGGGGCGCGGGTGACGGCCGGCCGGGGGCTGGTGCCGCGCCCGTGCGAGCCGGGCGACGTGCTGCGCGCCGTCGACCGGCTGTACCGGCAGCGCCGGCTGGTGCGTGACCACCTGCACGTGCTGGTGCACTACGGCCGCCGCCTGATGGCGCCCGACCCCGACCGCTTCCGCGAGCAGCGCGCCTGCACCCTGTGGCGCGAGGCGTTCGCCCACCTCGGCCCCCTGCTTCGGGAGAAGGGCATCGTGCAGGGGGGAATCGTGCAGTGAGCAGGGCAGCCGCGCCCGCGCCGTCGGCCCCGCGCGCCTGGGTGGTGTTCAGCGGGGCGGCCGAGCTGTGGTGGCTGCGGCTGTTGCGGCCGGGGTTCCGGCACTGCTTCGTGGCGCTCGACGACGGGCGGCACTGGGTGGTGGTCGATCCGCTGGCCCCGTTCACCGACGTCGCCGTGCTGGCGGTGCCGGCCGGCTGGGACGTGCCGGGCTGGTTCCGCGACCTCGGCATGACGGTGGTCGCCGCCCCGGTGCGCCGCGGCCTGACGCGCCCCGCCCCGTGGGGCCCCTTCACCTGCGTGGAGGCGGTCAAGCGCGTGCTCGGCCTGCACGCACCCTTCGTGCTGACGCCCTGGCAGCTGTACCGCCGCCTGACCGCCCCCTGACCCGTTCCCCGATCCCCGGAGACCCGTTCATGGCCAACCTCTTCTCCGCCCCCAAACCGCCGCCTCCCGCGCCCGTGGCGCCGGCACCGGCGCCACCACCGCCACCGCCGCCGGTGATGGTCGAACCCCCAGCGCCGCCACCCCCGCCGCCACCCC
>DASWVP010000108.1:0-10386 GCA_036401175.1 Azospirillum sp.
CCGGCTCTACTTCGACGGGGTGAAGGTGGCCGAGCGCCTGGGGCCGATCTGCTACCCGTACGAGCCGGCCAAGCCCAACCAGGGCCCGTACTGGAAGGCCGGGCTGTACTGCTGGGGCTGGGGCAGCCAGTACACCGTGGCGGCCGGCAACGCCCGGCACCGGGTGATCTGCTTCTCGGATTTCCGCATCGCCGACGCCAACGGCAACATCAACAGCGTGCGCCCGTGACCCCGGCCGGGGAGGGGCGACCCTCCCCGCCATACCCTGACGAGGAGAATGCATGGTGAGCCTCACGCAAACCGTCGCGTTCTGCACCCGGCACCCCGGCACCCGCGGCGCGTGGTTCCATCGCGTGCGCGCCGACGGCGCCGTGGTGGAGGTCTTCGTGCCCGCCGCCCCGGCCAAGGACAATGACGCGTTCTGCGCCCGCCGGCCCTGGACGGAGGAGGGTTTCGTCGACGAGGCGGACCCCGGCCGCTTTCTGCGCTGCGGCGGTCGACGCCGCCTTGACGGCGCGGCGCGGTGAGGGGGCGGGCGTGGGCAAGCGGCGCCGCCGGGAGCGCGTGGTGACGGTGGCCGGCGCCTGCTGCACGATCGCGGTGCCGCACGGCGGCCGGGTCTGCGCCTTCATCGGGGTGCCGGTCGAGAGCGAGGGCGACACGGTGACGCTGCGCTGCGGCGACGCGCACCTGTTCGCCATCCGCCCGGCTGGGGCTCTCTCGGGCCCGCGGGGGGCCACCGATGAGTGACGGACGCGAGGGCGGGCTGCCGCGGCTGTACACCGAGGCCGAGGCGGCGGCGTATCTGCGCCTGAGCCCCGATCGGCTGGGCCGCATCCGGCGCAGCCGGCTCATTTCCTACGTCCGGGTAGGATGCGGGCGTTTCGGTCATGTTGTATACCGCGAGAGCGATCTTCTGGACTACCTGGCACGAAGAAGAGAGCCATGCCACGCAAGCGATCAGCAGACCGATTCCTTGCCCGCCATGGTGAATGGGGCATCGTCCGCCGAGGCGCGACCCTCTACCGCGTCCGCTACGATCCAGCCGCCAAACGCGAAGAGCGCCACAGCCTTGGCACGACTGAAATTCGGGTTGCCGAGGAAAGGCTGACCCTGTGGCTGGCCGAGCAGTACCGGCCGAGGAACGAGTCCCCGGCTGCCGTTCCCTTGGCCTGGGTGTTCACCGACTATTACGACCACTACGGGTGCAAGCGGGCGGCGGCGCGTTCCATCAAGCGCTCCTTGGCCCTGTGGACCGAGTTCTGGGACGAGTCCATGGTGGACGACGTGACGCCGAGGCGCCTGGAGGACTTCATCCGCTGGCTGCGCGAGCGCGGCCTCGCAACCGGCACCATCGACAGCGTTCTCGCCTACGGCCGAGCGGCGATGCGCCGCGCGCAGCGGCACCAGCACCTGGTGGCCGCCCCCTTCGTCCCCGCCGTCGGCACCACCGAGGACCGCCAGGGCGCCCGGCCACTGGGGCGCCCGCTCATCTCGGCGGCCGAGGTCGCCAAGATCCTCGACGCCATTCCGCCGCGCCATGATTTCCTCTGGCGCTACTGCGTGCTGGCGCTGAACACCATGGCCCGGCCGGCCGCCATCGTCGACCTCACGTCGGTGCAGGTCGACGCGATCAACGGCGTCATCCACCTGAACCCGCCGGGGCGTCGCCAAACCAAGAAGCGCCGGCCCACCGTACCGATCACCAACACGCTGCGGCCCTGGCTGGAGCAATGGGGTGCCGGGCCGTACATCGTCCGCCCGCCGACCGTCCGTCCGCACGCGCCCGACGCCGACCCCGTGGCCTCCATCCGGAGCGCACTGAAGAAGGCGCGCGCCCGCGCCTATCCGGGCGACGTGTCGCAGCTGCCCGCGCCCAAGACCTGGGCGGACCGCCGCCTGCGCGAGATCGCCTGCGGCCCGCAGGGCAAGCACATCACGCCCTACAGCTTCCGCCACACCATGGGGCGTGAGCTGCGCCGCCGCCGTGTGCCGAGCGACGAGATCGCCATCATGCTGGGGCACAAGCCGGTGGGCGTGAAGAGCACGACGCTGGTGTACAGCCCCTATGACCCTGACTACTGCGTGCACGCCGTGGCGGCCATCGACGCCTTCTGCGCCGAGATCGACGGGCATCTCAGCGGCCCCCGGCGGCTGCTCATCGGGGCGCCGCCGGCCGCGCCGGCCAGGCCGGGCGCCGCGGGTTTGGGACAGATTTGGGACAGAGGAAATGTTATCGCCTTGAAGTTTCGAAGGAAACTCTCTCACGACTGAATGGTGATCATGTCCCGCTCTCCTGGCGGCCGATGGGCCGCTCTGTGGTCGGGACCAGATATCGGGGCGGAACACCGGAGGACAATCGGCGCAATCGAGACATATTCGTTGCCGTCATGACAACAAATGAGCGCGTTGTAGGTTGGTGCCAAGCGCCAGCGCGGCCCAACACTGCTTGCCACAGCGGGGGTTGTTGGGCCGCGCTTACGCTTGGCACCAACCTGCGCATCATTGATGCGGGAGGATCACAGCCCCAGGTACGCCTGCTTCACCGCCGGGTCGGCGAGCAGCGCGGCGCCGGTGCCGGACAGCGCGACGCGGCCGTTCTCCAGCACGTAGGCGCGCTGCGCCAGTTTCAGCGAGGCGGCGACGTTCTGTTCGACCAGGATGATGGTCATGCCTTCGTCGGCGAGGCGGCGGATGGTGCGGAACAGCTCCTGCACCAGCGCCGGGGCGAGGCCCAGCGAGGGTTCGTCGAACATGATCAGGTCGGGCTTGCCCATCAGGCAGCGGCCGATGGCCAGCATCTGCTGCTCGCCGCCCGACAGCGTGCCGGCGGCCTGCCCCAGCCGCTCCGCCAGGCGCGGGAACAGCGCCAGCACGTGCTGGTAGGTCTGTTTCGCACTGGCGCGGGCGCGCGGGATGACGGCGCCCATCTCCAGGTTCTCGCGCACGCTGAGGCTGGGGAAGATCTGCCGCCCCTCGGCCACCTGCCCGATGCCCAGGTCGCACACCACGTGGCTGGGCAGGCCGGTGATGTCGCGGTCCCTGAAGCGGATGGACCCGCGCGCCGGCTTGAGGATGCCGGAGATGGTGCGGATCAGCGAGGTCTTGCCGGCGCCGTTGGCGCCGACGATGGCGGTGGTGGTCCCGGCCTCCACGGCGATCGACACGCCGTCGAGCGCCTGGGCGTCGCCGTAATACAGGTCGATGTCGCTGACGGTGAGCATGGGCGGCACGCGGGCTGGCGGGAACGGGGCGGCACTGTAATTCGGATGCCGCCCCTTCCGCAAATCCGGACATCAGACGGCCGGGGGGATCACCCGAAGGATTTTGATCTCATTTTGAGGGAAGTTCGTCATCCCCGCGCAGGCGGGGATCCACGTCTTCCGTGGCGTCCGGTCGTCGGGAACATGGATCCCCGCCTGCGCGGGGATGACGAAATTTCACATGATGCGATCAAAATCCTTCACCCGATTGGCCTGTTTCAAGCGATTGTCCCGCTCAGGCGGCCACCGGCTCCTCGCGGGCGGCGGCGATCATGACACCGGACAGGGCGCCGTAGGCGGTGGCCCAGGCGTCCTTGACGGCCGGGGTGAAGGCGTCGCCCAGGCCCTTCTCCAGCGTCCACAGCAGCGCCTCGCCCACCATGGCGTACTGCGCCTCGGTGACGCCGTAGTGGACATGGCGCCGCGCCATGGCCTTCACCGGCTCCAGCACGGTGTCGAGCCGGTCGAGCGCGTTCACCACCGTCGCCAGCGCCGCCATCAGCTTGGCGCCCTGGCCGCGGATGTCGCCCTTGAACAGGGACTTCGTCTCCGGCGCGATCTCGAACAGACGATTGTAGAACAGCTCGGCGGCCTGCTCCCTGATCGGCAGCACCAGCTTGAAGCTGTTGCGCACCAGAGCGATCTGTTCGGGCGTCATCTCGTGGCTCTCCTGTCGGACGGATGGCTGTTGTTGTTTCCGACGCAGGATCTCCCGGCCGGCGCGCGGGAATGTGCCCGGCCCGTGTTTCGCAAGTATGGCAAACGAACGGATTTTCGTTTCAGCCGCTTCACGCACCGCCCTGTTCGCGGATCGCCCGGTCGCGCAGTTCGCGGCGGATGATCTTGCCCGTCGTGGTCATCGGCAGCGTGTCGACGAAGCGCAGGACGCGCGGGTATTCGTGCGCCGCCAGCCGCGTCTTCACGTGCTCCTGGATCGCGCGGGCCAGGGCGTCGCTGGGCTCCGCGTCGGGCTGCAGGACGACGTAGGCGGTGACCACCTCGGTGCGCAGCGGGTCGGGCACGCCGACCACGGCGGCCATGCGGACCGCCGGGTGGGCGAGCAGACAGTCCTCGATCTCGCCCGGCCCGATGCGGTAGCCGGCCGAGGTGATGACGTCGTCGTCGCGGCCGACGAAGCGGATGTAGCCGTCCTCGTCCACGCTTCCCTGGTCGCCGGTCACCAGCCAGTCGCCGATGAACTTCTCCGCCGTCGCCTTGGGGTTGGCCCAGTATTGCAGGAACATCACCGGGTCCGGCCGGCGCACGGCGATGTGGCCCAGCGCGCCGGGCGGCAGCCGGGTGCCGGCGTCGTCGATCACCGCCACGTCGTGCCCCGGCGCCGGGCGGCCCATGATGCCGGGCTTGGGCGGCATGACGGCGCTGCCGGACGACACGATCATGTTGCATTCGGTCTGGCCATAGAACTCGTTGATGGTCACCCCGAAGGTGCGCCGCCCCCAGTCCAGCAGCTCCGTCCCCAGCGTTTCGCCGCCGGACGCGATGGAGCGCATGCGCAAGTCCCAGCGCGCCCGCGGGTTCTCCACCGCGCGCATCATCTTCAGCGCCGTCGGCGGCAGGAAGGCGTTGCGCACGTCGAACTCGGCGATCAGGCGGAACGCCTCCTCGGCGTCGAACTTCTCGAAACGGTGGGCGACCACGGGGATGCCGTGGTGCCAGGCCGGCATCAGCACGTCCAGCAGGCCGCCGATCCACGCCCAGTCGGCCGGCGTCCAGATGCGGTCGCCGTCCTGCGGGAACAGGTCGTGCGACATCTCCACGCCCGGCAGGTGGCCCAGCAGCACGCGGTGGGCGTGCAGCGCCCCCTTCGGCTGCCCCGTGGTGCCGGAGGTGTAGATGATGAGCGCCGGGTCGTCGGCGGCGGTCGGCTCCGGCGCGAAGGCGTCGGACTGCTGACCGAGCAGCGTGTGGAGGTCCAGACAGCCCTCGGCCGCGCCGTCGATGCACAGCACGACCTTCAACTCCGGCAGTTCGCCGGCGATGGCGGCCAGCTTCGCCGCCCCGGCCGTGTCGGTGACCACCACCTTGGCGCCGCAATTGGACAGCCGGTAATGCAGGGCGTCCACGCCGAACAGCGTGAACAGCGGCACGGCGATGGCGCCCAGCTTGTAGGTGGCGATGTGCGACACCGCCGTTTCCGGCGCCTGGGGCAGCAGGATGCCGACGCGGTCGCCGCGCACCACCCCCAGCGCCCGCAGCAGGTTCGCCATCTGGTTGGACAGGTGGCGCATGCCGGCGAAGGTGTATTCCGCCACCGAACCGTCGCGGCGCTTGTAGATCAGCGCCGTGCGGCCGGGGTCACGCTCGGCCCACTTGTCGCAGACGTCCACGCCGATGTTGTAGCGGGCCGGCACGTCCCACCGGAAGGCGTCCGCGATCTCGTCATAGCGTGTGCCCTGCGGCAGCATGAACCCCTCCCCGCCACATTGTTCGTGAGCCAAGCTTACGTCCGGCCGGCGCGCGCGCCAATGCCTGTCTTGCCCCACCCCGCACCGTCGGAGTAGGCGGTTCGGGTAAGCCGCACCTGCTCCAATGGGCTGTGACAGAATGCGCCGGGACACGGGGGGTGGGGGCAGCGATAATGTTGGGGCAACGAACAATGCGGGAGGAAGTCATGCTCAAGCGTGCCCAGGTCGAAGCCAAGGTCCTGAAGCGCATGACCGAGGATCCCGGCTTCCGCGACCGCCTGCTGGCCAACCCCAGGGCGACGCTGGAGGCGGAGTTCAAGCTGTTCCTGTCCCCCGCGGTGCGCATCACCCTGCACGAGGACAGCGCCGAGACCCTGCACATCGTGCTTCCGTCCGAGGACGCCGCGGTTCGCGCGGCGGCCATCGCCCCCCTTGTCGCCGACGACCGCCATCCGACCAACCGGATGCAGGCGCGCTGACCCGGCGCAGTCCCGGCGCGTCCCCGGCCGGACCGCCCGCCGCACCGCCGCACGGGGCGGGCGGCGGGCGCTGTCCTTCCGGGGTAGCGGAATAAAGCGCGCCCTGTCCCGTTGATGACGGTTGAAGGCTCCACCTGCGGGGGCCACGTCAACGTCCCGCGTCATGCAACGAGATACACGATGAAAGCCAAACCCTTCGTCGCCGCCGTTCTGTCCGTCGGCATCCTCGCCGGTTGCGCCCAGCCGGGCGGCACCTATGGCTCCGCCGACGGCGGATACGGCCTGGGCGGCATGGGCACCAAGCAGTCCGTCGGCACCGTGCTGGGCGGCGTGGCCGGCGGCATCGCCGGATCGCGCTTCGGCGGCGGCGCCGGCAAGCTGGCCGCCGTCGGCATCGGCACGCTGCTGGGCGCCGCGCTGGGCAACGCCGCCGGCTCCTCGCTGGACCGCGCCGACGTGGCCTACGCCCAGCGTGCCGAAAGCCAGGCCTACAACGCGCCGACCGGCAGCACGATCCGCTGGAACAACCCGCAGAACGGCAACTGGGGCACCTACACGCCGACGCGCGAAGGCACCGGCCCGACCGGCGAGTACTGCCGCGAGTACCAGACCACCCTGTCCGTCGGCGGCCAGATCGAGCGCGCCACCGGCACCGCCTGCCGCCAGCCGGACGGCACCTGGCGCGTGGTGAGCTGAGGCTTCTCACGGCGAACCGGGAACGCCGCTGAACCAACCGCCGCCGGAGCGCAGGCGGCGCAGGGTCAGCGGCGTGCCGGTGATGGGGTCGCGCAGCGCGGCGGTATCGGGGTCGATGTAGCGCACCGTCAGCGCCGGCCCGAAGCCGTGCGGGACGACCCGCACCGTGTCGCCGTCCATCACATACTCGACATCCTGCTCCAGCCCCAGCGCGCGCATGCTGGAGCGGCGGAACTCGTAGGTGCCGAGCGCCAGCCCGTCGCCCACCGGCGCCAGCAGGGTCCAGCGGCCGTTCAGCCAGTTCCCCGCATCATAGGACTCGCACGCCGCCGCCCCCGCCAGCAACAGGGCGAGGCACAGCCACCGCGCCGTCCGGGCGTATCGCCGAAGCATCGCCATCCTCCCCCGATCGTCCCGCCGCATGGGAAACGCTGAAAACGGCCCGCGGGTTCGCAGGATTCCCCGGCCGCCCAGCCTTTGCGGAAATGTCACACCCGACTCTCAATTGTAGGCGGCGGAAACCTTTCGCGTGCGCTTCGCCGGCACATGACGTATACGTCACCTTATGCCGCCATACGGCACCATCAGACGCCACATGGCAGGAAACAAGAAGCGATGGTCGCCGAGACCGTCCAATAAGGGGAAGAAGCGCATGATCCGGAATTCATTGAAGGCCCACCTGCTCGCCGCCGCCGCCCTGGCGGCGCTCGCGGCACCCGTGACGGCGCACGCCGCCGGCTACGGCCTGAAGGAGCAGAGCGTGTCGGGCCAGGGCACGTCCTTCGCGGGCGTCACTGCCGGCGGCAACGGCGACGCCAGCGCCATGTTCTTCAATCCGGCGGCCATGGGGCTGGTCCAGGGCAACCAGTTCGTCCAGACCTTCACCGGCGTCCTGCCCTCGTCCGAGGCGGAAAGCGTCACCGCGACTCGCGCGCGCCGCGCCGGCGGCTCGACCATCGCCGGGCGGACCGACGTGGGCGACGCGGCCAACGACGCGCTCGTGCCGTCCGGCTACTTCGTCTATTCGGTCAACGACGACCTCAAGCTCGGCGTGTCGGGGAACGGCCCGTGGGGCCTCGTCACCGACTACGGCTACGGCTGGGCGGGCCGCTACCACGGCATCCGTTCCGACCTGCGCACCTACAACTTCGCGCCGACGGTGTCCTACCGCGTGACCCCGCAGTTGATCCTCGGCGCCGGCCTGCAGATCCAGTACGCCAAGGCCAAGCTGTCGCAGGCGTCCGACTTCGCGCTGCGCCGCGGCCTGACGCCGGGCTCGCTGGACGTCACCAGCGACATGGTGGGCGACGACTGGGGCTTCGGCGCCACCGCCGGCGTGCTGTTCGAGCCGATGAAGGGCACGCGCCTCGGCCTGTCCTACCGCTCGGCGGTCAAGCACACGCTGAAGGGCACGGTGACCTTCGACGGCCTGCCGGCGGCGCTGCGCCCGGCGCTGCCCAGCCAGGGCATCTCCGCCGACATGACGACGCCCGACATCGTCTCGCTGGGCGCCTATCACGAGGTCAGCGACCGCTGGTCGGTGATGGCCGACGTGCAATGGACCAACTGGTCGAAGTTCAAGGAGCTGCGCGTCAACGTCGCTAACCCGGCGCTGACCACGGTGACGGAAGAGAACTGGAAGGACGCCTGGTTCCTCTCGCTGGGCACCGCCTACAAGGTGACCGACGCGCTGACCCTGCGCACCGGCGTCGCCTATGACCAGAGCCCGATCCCCGACGAGTACCGCACGCCGCGCATTCCCGACGCGGACCGTCTCTGGGTGTCGGTCGGCGCCGGCTACAAGGTGACGGAGTGGCTGCAGCTCGACGCCGCCTACTCGCACATCTTCGTGCAGAACTCCTCGGTCAACCTGACCGACGACCTGACCGGCCCGAACGCCGGGCGCGGCAACCTGTCCGTCAACTACAAGAACCACGTCGACCTGATCGGTCTGCAGGCGCGCATCTCCTTCTGATCGCCGGGTTTTCGCAGCGCCCAACCCAACCTGCGGCGTGAACGTAGGTTGGGTTGAGGCGCCAGCCGAAAACCCAACGGAGCGCACCCTGGCGCTTGTCGCCGCGCCCACCCGTGGCATAGTTCCTCACCAAGCGGCGAACCGACAAAGGGAGGACAGATCCGCCATGGCCGACAGCTTCACCGCCTTCGTGATCGAGGATGCCGAGGGCAAGCCCAAGGGCGGCTTCAAGCAGATCACGCGCGCCGACCTGCCCGACCACGACGTGCTGGTCGAGGTCGCGTACTCCACCGTCAACTACAAGGACGGCCTCGCCGTCACCGGCAAGGGGCGCATCGCGCGCAAGCTGCCCATGGTCGGCGGCATCGACCTTGCCGGCACGGTGGTCGAATCGCGCTCCCCCGACTGGAAGCCGGGCGACAACGTGCTGGTCAACGGCTGGGGCCTGTCGGAAACGCAGTGGGGCGGCTACAGCCGCTTCCAGCGCCTGAAGCCGGAATGGCTGACCCGCCTGCCCGACGCCTTCACGCCGGAGGAGGCGATGGGCATCGGCACCGCCGGCTACACCGCCGCGCTGTGCGTCGAGGCGCTGGAAAAATGGGGCGTGATCGCGCCCGGCGGCAAGGAGGTGCTGGTCACCGGCGCGGCCGGCGGCGTCGGTTCCGTCGCCGTGGCGCTGCTCGCCCGGCGCGGCTATCCCGTCACCGCCTCCACCGGGCGGCCGGAGACGCATGAATACCTCGCGGGCCTGGGCGCAACCGGCTTCATCGACCGCGCCACGCTGCTGGAAAAGGGCGCGCCCTTGCAGAAGGAGCGCTGGGCCGGCGGCGTCGATTCGGTGGGCGGCATCACCCTGGTCAACGCCCTGGCGCAGACGGTGTGGGGCGGCGCCATCGCCGCCTGCGGGCTGGCCGGCGGCGCCGACCTGCCGGGCACCGTGCTGCCGCACATCCTGCGCAGCGTCACCCTGCTGGGCATCGATTCCGTGATGGCCCCGGCCGCCCGGCGTGACGCCGCCTGGGCGCGCCTCGCCCGCGACCTGGACAAGAACACGCTGAAGGCGATGTACGAGGTGCACCCCTTCTCCGACCTGCCGGCCCTGGGCGCGAAGATCCTCGCCGGCCAGATCCGCGGTCGCGTGGTGCTCGACATCGGGAAGTAATGGAGGGGGTCTTCAACACGGATACACACGGATGAGAGACATGGATACACACGGATGAAATTCAATCCGTGTGTGTCCGTGCGCCGGCCCCGCCGGCATCCGTGTGCATCCGTGTCATTATATTCCGCATGCGAATTTCCCGCATCGCGGAACTGCGTTCCATCCCATTGCCGCGCCGCGCGGCGCCATGCCACAGTGGCGCCTTCCTGCACACCAACCGGGCGCGACGCATGACCACCCTTCTCCTGATCCGGCACGGCAAGGCATCGTTCGGCAGCGACGACTACGACCGGCTCTGCGACCAGGGGATCGCGCAGTCCCGCGCGCTGGGCGCCCATCTGGCGCGCGAGGGGCGCCTGCCGCACGCGGCGCTGAGCGGCCGGCT
>DASWVP010000109.1:0-28188 GCA_036401175.1 Azospirillum sp.
TCGCCGACGCCGATGCCCTGGATGCCGACGAACAGGCGTTCGTGGTTCATCATGGTGAACATGGCGGGCAGGCCGCGGTGCGGCTCCCCCACCATCCAGCCGGTGGCGCCGTCGTAGGCGACCACGCAGGTGGGCGAGGCGTGCAGGCCCATCTTGTGCTCGACCGACAACACGGACCACGGGTTGCGGGCGCCGTCGGGCAGTACCTTGGGCACCAGGAACAGGCTGATGCCGCGCGTGCCCGGCGGCGCGTCGGGCAGGCGGGCCAGCACGAGGTGGACGAGGTTGTCGGTCAGGTCGTGGTCGGCGGCCGAGATGAACATCTTCTGGCCGGTCACGCGGTGCGATCCGTCGCCCGCCGGTTCGGCCCTGGTGCGCAGGAGGCCGAGGTCGGTGCCGGCGTGCGGCTCGGTCAGCGCCATGGCGCCGGTCCATCGGCCGGAGATCATGTTGGGCAGATAACGGGCCTTCAGGTCGTCATCGGCGTGCGCGGCGATGGCGCGGATGGCGCCCTGCGTCAGGCCGGGCAGGATGGAGAAGGCGAGGTTGGCGGCGCACACCATCTCCGTCACCAGCGTGTCGAGCACCGCCGGCATGCCCTGCCCGCCATAGGCCGGGTCGCCGCCCAGCCCGTTCCAGCCGTCCGCCACCCAGGCGCGGTAGGCGCCGTGGAAGCCGGCGGGCATGCGCACGCCGCCGGAGTCCACCCGCGCGCCTTCCTCGTCGCCACGGCGGTTGAGGGGGAACAGCACCTCCCCCGCCACGCGGCCGGCCTGGGCCAGCACGTCGTCGAACAGCTCGGCCGAGGCGTCCTCCCAGCCGGCGGCGGCGAGGGTGTTGGGGGCGTCCAGCACCTCGTTCAGCAGGAAGCGCAACGTCGTCAGCGGCGCACGGTAAACCGCCATGGTGTGTCTCCTCTTATTGTCCCTCCCCCTGCTCCGCAGGGGGAGGGAAGGGGCCCACCGCAGGTGGGAAGGGTGGGGGCAGCGGCCTTAACGAGGATCAGCGGCCCGTAGGTTGGGTTGAGGCCCGGCCGAAAACCCAACGTGTCCGCAATGCGAAGGGCGTTGGGTTTTCGCTGACGCTCAACCCAACCTACGCGTGGATCCTCGGGAAGGCCGTTGCCCCCACCCTCCCAAGCTTGGCTTGGGCCCTCGCCCCGCCAGGGGCGGGGGAGGGGTGACAGCCCTCAATTCCGCAGGGGTTTGCCGGTGTCCATCATGGCGCGCACGCGGGCTTGCGTCGCCGGATCGCGGATGAGGGCGAAGAGGGCGTCGCGCTCCAGCGCGGCGATTTCGTCTTCGGTGACGGGGACCAGCGGGTCGGCGTCGCCGCCGGTGCAGGCGCGGGCCAGCCAGTCGGCCACGACCGCGTCGTGCTCCGTCGCCATGCCTGCGCGCCGCCAGCCCTGGACGAGGTTCATCAGCGACGCCTTGCCGGACGGTCCCGGCAGCACGACGGAACCGGGCTCGGGCGGGGTGTAGCCGTCGGCCAGGGACAGGGCCTTCGCCTTGGCGTCGCCCAGCAGGCGGTCGCGGTTCATGGTGATGCCATCGCCGGCGCGCAGGAAGCCCAGCGCGCGGGCGTTGAGGGCGGAGCCGGAGACGGTGGCCCCGGCGATCACCTCGAACGCCGCCGTGGCGGCCTTCATCGGGCCGGCGGGGCGGTCGTCGCGGGCGGCCGCGCGCAGCAGCATCTCGGTCGTGCCGCGCCAGCCGGGGATGATGCCGACCTTCAGCTCGACCAGCCCCAGGTACGCCTCGGCGTGCGCCTGGATGGCGTCGCAGTGCAGCAGCACCTCGCACCCGCCGCCCAGCGCCAGACCGGCGGGGGCGCCGACCACGGGGAAAGGCGAATATTTGAGCGCGCGAAACGCCTGCTGCCCGCGCAGGACGAAGGCGTCGAGTGCCGCGACATCGCCGGAATCGAAGCGATCGACGAAGAACTTCAGGTTGGCCCCGGCCGAGAAGGCGCGCGGGTCTTCGTTGTAGAGCACCAGCGCCCGGAAGCCGTCGGGGAGGCCGGCGGCGACCGTCTCCACCATCTCGATGATGCCGTGGTCGATGGCGTTCATCCGGGTGTGGAACTCCAGGCAGGCGACGCCGTCGCCGATGTCCCACAGCGAGGCCGAGGCGTTGCCCATCACCGGCAGGCCGGCGTCCTTGACGTCGGCTAGGTCGAGAACGCCGGGTGGGCGCCGCACCGGCGCCCAGGCGCCGGTGGTGAGCCGCGCCTCGCGGCCCGCCGCCCCGCGCCGGTGGAAGCCGCCGTCGGCGGCGGCCTTGGCGAGCAGGGCGGGCACCGGGCGGCCCTCCGCCGCCAGACGGTCGGCTATGGCGGCGCAGCCCACGGCATCGGCCAGCGCGAAGGGGCCGCGCGCCCAGCCGTAGCCGAGCCGCATGGCGGTGTCGATGGCCGCGACGTCGTCGGCTATCTCCGCCGCCACCTCGGCCGTGTAGGCGATGGTGTTGGAGAGAAGCGCCCAGGCGTAGCGGCCCATGGCGTCGTCCTGCCGGATCAGCGCGGCGAGGTCGCGGTTGGCCTTGGCCTCCCGCTGCGGGCGGTACTCGCCGGTCGTCAGGTCCACCGCCTCGCGCGCCTTGGTGCCGGGCGCCATGCGGTAGAAGCCGCCCTTGGCCTTGCGGCCGATGCGCCCTTCCGCGATCAGGCGCTGGATCAGCGTGTCCTTGGTCAGGTCGAAGGCGTGGTGGCCGTCGCCGGCGGGCAGGGCGCCCAGCAGGCTGCCCCACACCAGCGGCACCAGATCGATGCCCACGAGGTCGAGCAGGCCGAAGATGCCCGTGCGCGGGATGCCGAACGGCGCGCCGGCCACGGCGTCCGCCTGTTCCACGCTCAGGCCGTGGCGCTGCGCCTCGATGGCGGCGACCGACATCCAGTGGCAGCCCAGGCGGTTGGCGATGAAGGCGGGGGTGTCGCGGCAGTCCACCACGCTCTTGCCCAGCACGCGCTCGGCGCAGTCGCGCACGGCGGCGGCGGTGTCCGGCGCGGTGGCGGGGCCGGCGACCAGCTCCATCAGGCGCATATGGCGGGGCGGGTTGAAGAAGTGGGTGATGGTGAAGTCGCGCGTGAACGCCTCCGACCGCCCCTCGGTCAGCCGCGCCAGCGGGATGGTGGAGGTGTTGGAGGACACCGCCGTGCCGGGGCGGCGCACCGCTTCCAGCTTGGCGTAGAGGGCGCGCTTGATGGACAGGTCCTCGACGATCGCCTCGACGATCCAGTCGGCTTCGGAGGCGCGGGCGAGGTCATCGTCGATGCCGCCGGTCTCGACCAGGGCGGCGGCGGACGGGTCCATGAAGCCCTGTGCCTTCAACTGGCGCTCGACGCCCGCGCGGGCGGCCTCGGCGGTGACGTCCAGCAGGATCACCGGGACGCCGCCGTTGGCGAACTGCGCGGCGATGCCGGAGCCCATGGAGCCGGCGCCGATCACCATCGCCTTGCGGATGCCGCTGCCCATCACGCCGCCTCCAGGATCATGGCGATGCCCATGCCGCCGCCGATGCATTGCGTGGCGATGGCGTGCCGGCCGCCGGTGCGCTTCAGCAGCTGCGCCGCCTTGCCGACCAGCCGGCCGCCGGTGGCGCCCAGCGGGTGGCCCAGCGCGATGGCGCCGCCGTCGATGTTGAGCTTTTCGTCCGGGATGTTCAGGTCGCGGCAGCAGGCGATGGCCTGCGCGGCGAACGCCTCGTTCATCTCGACAAGGTCGATGTCGGCCATGGTCAGGCCGGCGCGGGCCAGCGCCTTGCGGCACGCCTCGATGGGGCCGAGGCCCATGACGCCGGCCTCGCAGCCGGACACGGCGAAGCTCTTGACCCGCGCCATGGGTTCCAGCCCGTTGGCGTCGGCGAAGTCCTTGCCGCAGACCAGCAGCGCCGTGGCGCCGTCGGTCATCGGCGAGGAGGTGCCGGCGGTGACGGTGCCGCCCGCCAGAAAGGCGGGCTTGAGCGTGGCGAGCTTGTCGGCCGAGGTGTCGCGGACGCAGCCGTCGTGCTCCACCACCGTGCCGGCGTGCGTGATGGGGACGATCTCGGCGGCCAGACGGCCGTCGCGCTGGGCGGCGAACGCCTTGGCCTGGCTGGAGGCGCCGAAGGCGTCCTGGTCGGCGCGGGTGATGCCGTAGCGCTCGGCCACCCGTTCGGCGGTGATGCCGACGCTGATGTAATCCTCGATCTGCTCGCGGCTCCAGGTGGGGTTGGGCAGCACGTTGAAGCCCATCATCGGCACGCGCGACATGCACTCCGTCCCGCCGCACAGGAAGGCGTCGCCGGCGTTGGTGGCGATCATGCCCTGCGCCATCTGCACGGCCTGGATGGAGGAGCCGCACCAGCGGTTGATGGTGGCGCCGGCCACGGTGACCGGCAGCCCGGCCAGCATGCCCACGGTGCGGCCGATGTTCAGCCCCTGCTCGCCCTCCGGGAAGGCGCAGCCCCAGATCACGTCCTCGATCCGGTCGGGCGGCACGCCGGTGCGCTGCAAGAGGGCGCGGATGACGGCGGCGCCCAGGTCGTCGGGCCGCATGCCGGCCAAGGCACCCTTGCGCGCGAAGGTGAAGGGCGAGCGGACGTAGCCCGCGATGTAGGCGTGCTTCATGATGGAAGGGCTCCCTGTTCCTGTCTCCCTCCCCCGCCCCGGGGGAGGGTTGGGGTGGGGGTAAGCGCGAGGATCCTTGGCTTTACCCTCACCCGGCCGCTTCGCGGCCACCCTCTCCCCAGGGGGAGAGGGTTCTAGTAAAGCGCGGCGATTTCGGTGGCGTATTTCTTTTGGATGTTGGAGCGGCGGACCTTCATGGTCGCCGTCACCTCGTCGTCGTCGTGGTCCAGTTCCTTGGTCAGCAGGTGGAACTTGCGGATGTGCGCCACCTGGGCCAGCGTCGCGTTGGCCGCGTCGATCTCGCGCTGCACCAGTTCGCGCACGCGGGGGTTCTCGGTCAGGCTGCGGAAGTGGGTGTAGGGGATGTTGTGCTCCTCCGCCCACTTGCCGACCGTCTCCAGGTCGATCTGGATGAGCGCGGAGATGTACTTGCGCGCCTCGCCGATGACGATGCATTCCTTGATGTAGGGGCTTGACTTCACCGCGTTCTCGATCTCCGACGGGCTGAGGTTCTTGCCGCCGGCGGTGATCATGATGTCCTTCAGGCGATCGACGACGCGGAACTGGCCGTTCACCACCTCCACCACGTCGCCGGTGTGCAGCCAGCCGTCGCGGATCGACTGCGCGGTGGCCTCCGGGTTCTTGTAATAGCCCTCGAACACGCAGTCGGCGCGGATCAGCAGTTCCCCCCGGTCGCCCACCGCGGCCTCGGCGCCGACGATGGCCGGGCCGACGCAGCCGGGTTCCAGCGCGTCGAGCGACTGGCCGGTCACCATGCCCGCCGTCTCGGTCAGGCCATAGACCTCGACCAGCGGTACGCCCAGCGTGCGGAAGAAGCGCACGATCTTCGGCGAGATGGGTGCCGCACCCGTCAGCGCCACCCCGGCCCGGCGCAGGCCGATGTAGTTGAGCAGCGCCCGGAACACCAGCAGGTACCAGAACCCGAACACCAGTCGGGGCCAGAGCGGGCGGCGCGACGGGATGGTTTCCGCCCACGGCTCGCACGCCTCCACGGCGCGCTCGAACAGCCAGCGGCGGATGCCGCCGGCCTCGGCCATCTTGATGTGGATGGCGGAGTGGAGCTTTTCCCAGATGCGCGGCACGCCCAGGAACATGGTGGGCGCCACCTCGCGCAGGTCCTCCTGCACGGTGCGGATGGATTCGCCGAAGTTGACGGTGGAGCCGAGATACAGCGGCGCGAAGGTGGTCAGCATCTGCTCCGCCACGTGGCAGAGCGGCAGGTAGGACAGGTGGGTCGTCGCGGGGGTCAGCCCCAGCCGCTCGATCAGGCCGGGCGCGATGGCGTGGATGTTGCGGAAGCTGAGCATCGCCCCCTTGGGCTTGCCCGTCGAGCCGGAGGTGTAGACCATCAGCGCGATGTCATCCAGGTGCTGGGCGGCCAGCAGCGCGTCGGCCTCGCCGGGCACCCGCGCCTCGCGTTCCGCGCCCAGCCGCTCGACCTCCGCGAACGACACGATGCGGTCGCGCGGGTAGTGGCGCAGGCCCTTCATGTCGACGACGATGATGCGGCGCAGCTTGGGCAGGTCGGCCAGGGATTCCAGCACCTTGTCGGTCTGCTCCTGGTCCTCGCAGACGACGAACTCGGCGTCGGCGTGGGCCAGCACGTAGGCGACCTCGTTCGACGGGCTGGTCGGGTAGACGCCGACCGCCACCGCCCGCACCACCCCGCAGCCGAGCTGGGCGTACACCCACTCCTGCCGGTTCTCGGAGATGATGCCGACGTGACCCTTCTCGCCCAGGCCCAGCGCCTTGAGGCCCAGGCCGAAGTGGCGCGCGCGCTGGTAATAGCGTTCCCACGACACCGGGTTCCAGATGCCGAAGTCCTTCTGCCGCAGCGCCATCCCCTGTGGGTTGGCGCGCGCATGCGCGCGCAGCATCTGCGGCAGGGTGAGGGAGGGGAGGTTGGGGGTCATGCCGGGCGCTCCCATTCCTTGGCTGTCATTCCCGCACTCTCTCCCGTCATCCCCGCACTCTCTCCCGTCATCCCCGCGAAGGCGGGGATCCATGTTTCCCGGCGAAGCCACGCGGCACAGAGCGTGGATCCCCGCCTTCGCGGGGATGACGAAGGAAAAAAAGATGACGAAGAAGAAAGAGAGAAAAACATCATGACAGCCACCGCTTGCGGCGTTTGTAGTGTTTGATGTCGCGGTAACTCTTCGCCTCGCCGTGCGAGCCGCCGAGGCCGAGGTAGAACTCGCGCACGTCCTGGTCGCGGGTCAGGCGTTCGACCGGGCCGTCGATGACGATGCGGCCGGTCTCCATGATGTAGCCGTAGGAGGCCACTGCGAAGGCCACCGCCGCGTTCTGCTCGACCAGCAGCATGGACACGCGCTGTTCCGCGTTGATGCGGGCGATGATGGTGAAGATCTCCTCCACCAGCTTTGGGCTGAGGCCCAGCGACGGTTCGTCCAGCAGGATGAGCTGCGGTTCGGCCACCAGCGCGCGGCCGATGGCCAGCATCTGCTGCTCGCCGCCCGACAGATAGCCGGCGCGCACGGCGCGCCGCGCGTGCAGGTTGGGGAAGTATTCGTAGACCAGATCGAACCGCTCGGTCGCCGGGCCCTTCCCCTCGCGGGCATAGGTGGCGGCGACGAGGTTTTCCTCGACCGTCAGATCCTCGAAGATGCGGCGGCCCTCCATGACGTGGAAGAGGCCGGCGCGCACGAGGCCGTGCGGGGTGCGCTCATGCACCGGGCGGCCGTCGAAGCGGATCTGGCCGGCGCTGACCTCGCCGTTCTCCAGGCGCAGGAGGTTGGAGATGGCCTTCAGCGTGGTCGACTTCCCCGCCCCGTTGGAACCGAGGAGGGCGACGATCTCCCCCCTCGGCACCGCGAGCGACAGGCCACGGAGGACCTGGATGGTCTTCTTGTAGATGACCTCGATGTTGTTCACTTCGAGGATCGGCTCCGCGGCCATCATGATTACGGCTCCAGCTTGATCCAGTCGGAAGCCGGGACCATCAGCTTCTTCTGGATGTCGGCCTTGTAGATGCGGCCCACCGGGATCGAGTTGCCGGGGATGGAGATGGGAACGCCGATGATGCCGCCGGTGTCGAAGTCCTTGATGGAATTCAGCGCCGCCTTGAGGTTCTTGCCGGTCAGCTCCTGGCCCGCGTCCAGCGTGCGCTTGGTCGCCTCGACCATCAGCATGGCGGTGAGGAAGCCCTGCAGATACGGCGTGGTCTGGTATTCGGGCCGCATCTGCCGGATCTTCGCCAGCATCGGCGCGTTCGGCTCCTCGTCATAATAGTAGCGGTAGGGCATGACGCCCATGAAGCCGTCGGCCAGCTCGCCCATCTTCTGGACCATGGAGTTGTCCATGCTCCAGAACGTGCCCATGAACTTGCTGGTCATCCCCATCTGCTTGGCCTGGGTGATGAACTCCGGGATCGGCGCCATCACGTAGCCGTGGAAGATGGTGTAGTCCGGCGCGGCGCGGCGCAGCTTCAGCACCTCGGTCGAGACGTCGACGCTGCCCGGCGGGGTGACGATCTTCTCCACCACCTTGAGGCCCAGTTCGATCGCCTTCTTTTCCGACGTGGCGATGGGGTCGCGGCCGAACTCGGTGTCGGAGTTGACGAAGGCCACCTTGGCGCCCGGCTTCTCCTTGGCGATGTAGCGCAACAGGATGCCGAACATCTCCGTGTAGTCGGGGCCGGCCATGAACTGGAGGGGGTATTTCTTCGGGTCGTTCAGTTCCGTCGCGAAGGAGGCGCCGGCCATGATCATGTTGCCGGCGCGCTCGAGCTCCGGGTTGATGGTCTTGGAGAAGGCCGTGGAGTCGCCGTAGTAGAGGTTCGGCTTGTCCTGCGCGACGATCTTGTTGAACACCGCCACCGAGGCGTCGACCTTGTAGGCCGTGTCCTCGAAGGCGAAGCGCACCTTGCGGCCCTTGATGCCGCCGGCGTCGTTGACGATCTTCAGATAGTCGCCGATGCCCGCCTGGATGCCGATGCCGGCGAAGGCGAACACGCCCGTCATCGGGATCGATCCGCCCAGCACGATGTCGTCCGCCGCCTTGGCCGGCAGCGCCGCCGCCATGCCGGCGGCCAGCGCCAGCGCGCCCAAACCCCGTCTGCTAAGCCTCATCATCGTGGTTTCCTCCCGTTGTTCGTTGTCAGGTCTTGAAGGGCCAGAGGTGAAAGAAGCGCCGCGTGCGCCGCCACATCTCGGCAAGGCCCTGCGGCTCGAAGATCAGGAAGCCGACGATCAGCGCGCCGAACACCACCGTGCGCACCGGCGACAGCACCACCGCCGCGTTGGGCCAGAAGGGGCTGACCAGCCCGACGCCGAGCTTCAGCAGTTCCGGCACCAGGGTCATGAACACGGCGCCCAGGATGGCGCCGAGGATCGTCCCCATGCCGCCGACGATGATCGCCGCCAGGAAGAAGATCGACAGGATCAGCGGGAAGCTTTCCGGCGTCACCACGCGGAAGAAATAGGCCCACAGGCCGCCCGCCACGCCCGCATAGAAGGACGACAGGGCGAAGCTGGTGAGCTTGGTGCGCAGCAGCGGGATGCCCAGCACCTCGGCCGAGATGTCGCGGTCGCGGATGGCGATGAAGGCCCGGCCGACGCGCGTGCGGAACAGGTTGGCCGCGCCCAGCAGCATCAGCACCGCCAGCGGCATGATCACCCAGTACAGCTTGAACGGCGTGTCGAGGGCGATGCCCAGAACGCTGGCCGGCGGCACGTTCATGCCGCTCACGCCATTCGTCACCGAGGTCCAGTTGGCGAAGACGAAGTGCAGGATGAAGGAGGCGGCGATGGTCGATATCGCGAGGTACAGCCCCTTCACCCGCAGGCTGGGGATGCCGACCACCATGCCCGCGGCCGCGGCCATGAAGCCGCCGGCCAGCAGGTTCAGCAGAAACGGCGTGCCCAGCCGCGCCTCCAGCACCGCCACCGTGTAGGCGCCCACCCCCATGAAGGCGGCCTGCCCCAGGCTGACCAGCCCGGTGTAGCCGGTGAGGATGTTCAGCCCCGTGGCGCTGATCACGTTGATCAGCGCCAGACAGGCCAGATAGGCCCAGTACTGGTCGGCGGCGAAGGGGAACAGCACCAGGGCCAGCAGCAGGACGGCGAACCAGCCGCGCTGCGGCGCGCTGTCGAACAGCGCCTCGTCGGCGGCGTAGGTTTGCTTGGCGGACGCGATGCGCATGGCCTACAGCCTCTCGATCTCGCGGGTGCCGAACAGGCCGTAGGGGCGGACCATCAGGACCGCCACCAGCAGCATGAAGGTGGCGAGCAGCTTGAACTCGCCGCCCAGGTAGGAGCCGGCCAGCGCTTCCACCAGCCCGATGAACAGCCCGCCGACCAGCGCGCCCGGCACGCTGTCCAGCCCGCCGACGATGACCACCACCAGCACCGACAGCCCGAAGACGCCCATGGTGGAGGAGATGCCGCCGATGGAGCCCACCAGGATGCCGGCGCCCGCCGCCACCATGCAGGCGATCACCCAGGCCAGCGAGAACACGCCCGGCACGTTGATGCCCATGGAATAGGCCGCCGCCTGATCGCCGGCGGTGGCGCGCAGCGCGACGCCGCCGCGCCAGAAGCGGAAGGCCAGCACGAAGGCGGCGATGACCACGGCGGCGACCAGGAAGGCGTAGCCGATCTTGGGCGACAGGAACGCCTCGCCGATGAAGATCGGCGTGCTGGGCATGAACTCGGGCAGGCGGTGCGGGTCGGCGGTCCAGATCAGCTCGACCACGCCCACCAGCATGCTGCCCAGGCCCACCGTGACCATGAAGACGGAAATCGGGCTTTCGCCCATCATCGGGCGGATGACGAGGCGCTCGACCGCCGCACCGAACGCGCCGGCCACCGCCAGCGCGCCCAGCGCCGCCGCCCACCACGGCAGCGCCCAGGACGCGGCGAAGCCGAAGAAGGCATAGGCGCCCAGCATCAGGATCTCGCCGATGGCGAGGTTCACCACGCGCGTCGCCTTGTAGATGACGACGAACGCCAGCGCCGTCAGCGCGTACAGCCCGCCGGTGCCCAGCCCGGCCAGGCTGACCTCGAAGAGGAGGAGCCAGTCGAAGTCCATCACGCCACCTGCCGGGTGTCGGCGCCCAGGCGCCGGCGCAGGTCGTCGACGTTGCCGGAGCCGAGGTAGGCGGCGGCAACCTCGGGGTTGGCCTGCACCTCGCGCGGGGGGCCCTGCGCGATCACCGTGCCGAAGTTCAGCACCACCACATGGTCGGAGACGTCCATCACCATGCCCATGTCGTGCTCGACCATCAGCACCGTGACGCCCCATTCCTCGCGCACGTCGAGGATGAAGCGGGCCATGTCCTCCGTCTCCTCGCGGTTCATGCCGGCGACCGGCTCGTCCAGCATCAGCACCTTGGGCTGCATGGCCAGCGCGCGGGCCAGCTCCACGCGCTTTTGCAGGCCGTAGGGCAGGGCGGCGACGGGGGCCTTGCGGATGTGGTCGATCTCCAGGAAGTCGATGATCCGCTCCTCGACGTCGCGGCGAAGCTCCACCTCCTCCCGCCGGGCGCGGCCGAGGTAGAACAGCGCGTCGAGCACGCCGGTCTTCATGTGCGCGTGGCGGCCCAGCTTGATGTTGTCCAGCACGGTCATGCCGCGGAACAGCGCGATGTTCTGGAAGGTGCGGGCAAGGCCGAGTTTGGCGCGCCGCGGCGCGTGCAGCCCGTCGATCGGCTGCCCCTCGAAGCGGATGGAGCCGGTCGGCTTGTAGAAGCCGGAGATGGAGTTGAACAGCGAGGTCTTGCCCGCCCCGTTCGGCCCGATGACCGAGGTGATGGAGCCGCGCGCCACCGGAAACGTCACGCCGTTCAGCGCGCGCACGCCGCCGAACGCAAGCGTCAGGTCGTCGACCTCCAGGATGGGCGTGTCGAGGGGGATCACGTCAGCGGCCATGGAACACGGCTCCGCGCTTTTCGAAGAAGGCGGTGATGCCCTCGCGGAAATCCTCCGTCGCGGCCGACGCGCAGAAGGCGTCGCGCTCGGCGTCGAGCTGTTCGGCCAGCGTCGCCGTCCAGGACTGGCGCAGCAGGCGGCGGATGCGGGCGTAGGACTGGGTCGGGCCGGACGCCAGCCGCGCCGCCAGCGCCGCCGTCTCCTCGGCCAGCGATGCCGCCGGCACCACGCGGTTGACGAGGCCGATGCGCAGCGCCTCGGCCGCGTCGATGGTGTCGGCCAGCAGGGCGAGTTCCATCGCCTTGCGCAGCCCCACCAGCCGGGGCAGGTGGTAGGTGCCGGAGCCGTCCGGCGTGGCGCCGATGCGGGCGTAGGCCAGCGTGAACTTGGCATCGTCGGCGGCGATGCACAGGTCGGCGGCCGTCGCGATGCTCATGCCGGCGCCCGCCACCGGGCCGTGGACGGAAGCGACGACGGGGGCGTGCAGCCCCTCCAGGATCAGCAGCGCCTCGTGCAGCGCGCCGATGATAATGGCGGCGGTGTCCGGTCCGCGGTCGGGATCGGCGCGAAAGCGCGCGAGGTCGCCGCCGGCCATGAAGCCGCGCCCATTGCCGGCGATCACCAGCGCGCGCACCGACGGATCGGCGGCGACATCGCGGCAGGCGTCGCGGAAGGCGGCGGCCGTGCCCTCGTCCAGCGCGTTCAGCACGGCGGGACGGTTCATGCGCAGCCACGCGACGCCGCCCTCGCGCGTCAGCAGGACCGGTGCGGTCTCCTGGTTCGACAAGTCTTCCTCCCCTGGCTCGGCTCTTTCGGCCTTTTGTTCTTCGGTGTCGCGCGTTCAGCCGTCCGGCGGTCCGGGCGGGTGCGCGCTGACGTGGTCGTGGTACAGGCGCTCGACCGGCTGGCCGAGGTCCTTGCCCAGGCGCTCGAACCCCCGGCGGTAGTCGTGGACGTGCCGGCGCATCCACAGCTCGGCCTCGGCGGCGTCGCCGGCCCTGATCGCCTCGTAGACGCGGGTGTGCGCCTCCACCATCCGCTCGGTGGCGATCTCCACCTCCTCGCCCAGCATCTGCGAGGTCGGCTGGAACAGCAGGCCAAGCGGCTCGCGCGCCAGCTGCAGCACGCGGTTGCCCGACGCCTTGCCGATCAGCGCGTGGAATTCCGTGTCCAGTTCGGAGAGCAGCTTGGGGTTGCCGATGGCGCGCACGGACTGCGCGATGTTCTCGGCCAGCGCGTCCAGCACGTCCGGCGTGGCGTGGACGCAGGCCAGCGCGGCCGACACCGGCTCCAGCGCGTTGGTCACCTCCCACAACTCGCGGAAGGTCACCTGATGCAGGATCAGCGCGCGGCTGATGCGGCTGGCCAGCTTGGTGTAGCGGGGCAGGCTGGCGATCAGCCGGCGGCTGCTGTCGCGGCGGATCAGGCCGGATTGCTCCAGGAGGCGGATGCCCTCGCGCACGGTGGAGCGGTTGACGCCGAACTGGCGGACGAGGTCCGCCTCGGTGCCCACCGGGTCACCCGGCGCCAGCCGGCCGGACAGGATCTCGCGCTCGATCGCCTCGGCCACGCGCTGGTAGGCGGGCACATGGTCGATGCGCTCGAACAGCCCGGACGCGGGCTCCGCGTGTTCCGGCACGGATTCCATTGCCGACGGCCCTCCCTGATGGCCGCATGTCCGTTTGGCGGACTGTTGGTTTGTCCGACAAAGTTAGCCAGCCACGGTTCGGCTTGTCAAGCGTGTGCGTCGCTGAGTGTTTTGGCGGGCTACTGCTTTTGGCGGAGGGGGGCGCGCGAGAAACTGTAACACGGGGCGGGTATGGTCGCGCCCAACGCAACCAGACGCCGATGCACCCCATGCACCGCCCTTCGACCAACGCCCGGCCGCTCCACTGCACCTGCTGCGGCCGGCCGTTCCACCGCCCCAGCACCCGCGGCCCGGCGCCGCGCTATTGCTCGGATGATTGCCGGGCGCAGATGCGCGTGCGGGCCCGCGTGTGGGGCCGGCGGGGAGACGCCGACCGGAGGAAGCAGGCGGCGTAGGGGGGTGATGTTGGGTTGAGCGCCAGCGAAAACCCAACGTTGCGGCTTACGGCGCGTCGAAGTCCACGACCACGCGTTCGGTCAGCGGGCGGGACTGGCAGGTGAGGATGTAGCCGGCCTCCACCTCCCACGGTTCCAGGGAATAGTTCTGCGCCATCTCCACCTTGCCCTCGATCACCTTGGCGCGGCAGGTGCAGCACACGCCGCTCTTGCACGAATAGGGCAGGTCGGCGCCGGCCCGGTGCGCGGCGTCGAGGATGGCGTCGGTGCCGTAGGGGAGCGCGAAGCGCTTCTGCTTGCCGTCCAGAACCACGGTCACGTCGCAGGCGTCGGTCAGCGCCTCGACCGGCTGGTGCTGCGGCACGGGCGCGCGGCGGGTGGTGTCGATGCCGGTGGTGAACAACTCCACATGGATGCGCTCGGCCGGCGTGCCGTGCTCGATGAGCGTGGCGCGCACCGTCTCGATCATGCCCTGCGGGCCGCAGACGAACACGGCGTCCAGGCCGGCGGGATCGACCAGCGTGCGGCAGGTCTCCTCGACCAGATCCTTGTCGATGCGGCCGGACAGCAGGCCGGATTCGTCCAGCTCCCGGCTCAGCACGTGGTGCAGGCTGAGGCGGGACAGGTAGCGGTCCTTCAGGTCCTCCAACTCCTCGCGGAAGATGATGGAGGGCACGGTGCGGTTGCCGTAGACCAGCACGAAGCGGCTTTTGGGTTCGCGCGCCAGCACGGTCTTGAGGATCGACATGACCGGCGTGATGCCGCTGCCCGCCGCGAAAGCCAGATAGGTGCGCGACGCGTCGGGATCGACGGGCACGGTGAAGCGGCCCATCGGCGTCATCACGTCCAGCGCGTCGCCGGGCTTCAGCCCCTCGTTCGCCCAGGAGGAGAACAGGCCGCCCGGCACCCGCTTGATCGCCACGCGCAGCTCGCCCTCGTCCACGCCGGAGCAGATGGAGTAGGAGCGCCGAACCTCCTCGCCCCCGATGTGCGTGCGCAGCGTCAGGTACTGGCCGTGCGCGTGGGTGTAGGCGGGTTTCAGGTCGGGCGGCACGGCGAAGGCGATGGAGACGGTGTCGTCGGTCTCCCGCCGCACGTCGGCGACGGCGAGGGCATGGAACTTGGGCGTCGTCATGTGGCGGCCGTTCTCAAATGCATTTGAAGGAATCGAAGGGTTCCAGGCACGACCGGCAGCGGTGCAGCGCTTTGCACGCGGTGGAGCCGAAGATGCTGATCACCTCGGTGTCGGTGGAGCCGCAGTGCGGGCAGGCGGCCTTGTCGTCGGGCGCCACCAGCGCGCGTTTGCCCGCACCCCTGGGCGGCGGGGCGATGCCGGATTCCGCCAGCCGCGCGCGGCCCGCCTCGCTGATCCAGTCGGTCGTCCAGGGCGGGAAGACGGCGGTCGCCACCTCCGCATCACGAAAGCCGGCGATGTCGAGCGCGCGGGCGATCTCCAGCGTGATGATGCCGGTGGCCGGGCAGCCGGAGTAGGTGGGCGACACGGCGACGCGCAGCCGCCCGCCGTCGCTCACCGTCACCGCGCGGATCATGCCCAGATCGACGACGCTCAGCACCGGGATTTCCGGGTCCATGACGGTGCGCAGCGCGTCCCATGCGGCGCGCACCGGGGCGTCGGCACCCGGCTCCGGTCCCCAGACGGCAGCGTGGTCGGTCATGGCGTCACCACGTGGCGTTGGGGTAGGCGCGTTGCAGGAACTGCATCTCGGCCAGCAGATAGCCCAGGTGCTCGCCGTGCCGGCCGCTGCGCCCGCCGGTCTGGCCGACCACGGGCGGGCGGGCGGGAAGGGTGGCTTCCGCCAGCACGCCGTCGACGCGCGCTTCCCAGGCCGGGCGCAGGCTTTCCGGGTCGGGGGCTATGCCGGCGGCGACCAGCGTGCGCTCCACGTCGTCGGCCTCGAACATCTCCGGCGTGAAGCGCCAGAGGCGGTCGAAGGCGTCGGCCATCTTCGCGTGGCTGACGTCGGTGCCGTCGCCCAGGCGCACCACCCACTCGGCGCTGTGACGCAGGTGATAGCGCTTTTCCTTCACCGCCTTGGCGGCGATGCCGGCGAGACCCGCGTCGGTGGAGGATGTGAGCCGCTCGTACAGCTCCAGTGCCCAGGCGTCGTGCAGGAACTGCCGCGCGATGGTGTGGCCGAAGTCGCGGTTGGGCTGCTCGACCAGCAGGTGGTTGCGATAGTCGAACACGTCGCGGTGGTAGGCGAGGCGGTCCTCGTCGCGGCCCTTGCCCTCCACCTCCCCGGCGTAGGTCAGCAGCATCCGGGCGTGGCCGACGAGGTCGAGCGCGAGGTTGGTCAGCGCCACGTCCTCCTCCAGCTCGGGCGCGTGGCCGCACCATTCGGACAGGCGGTGGCCGAGCACGAGGCTGGTGTCGCCCAGGCGCAGCAGGTATTCGAACAGGGCGTCTTGCTGGGTCATGGTGCGGCGCCCGTTCAGATGTTCTTCACGTCGTCGGGGATGTCGTAGAAGGTCGGGTGGCGGTAGACCTTGTCGTCGGCCGGCTCGAAGAACGACTCCTTGTCGCCCGGCTCCGACGCGGATATCGCCGCCGCCGGCACCACCCAGATGCTCACCCCTTCGCCGCGCCGCGTGTAGACGTCGCGCGCGTTCTCCAGCGCCATGCGCGAGTCGGCGGCGTGCAGGCTGCCGACATGCTTGTGGCTGAGGCCGTTCTTCGGGCGGATGAACACCTCGAACAGCGGCCATTCGTTGCGGGCCATGGTCTTGTTTCCTCTTCTTCCTTGGCTCATCACTTTGTTACCCGTCATCCCCGCGCAGGCTCTCAGCGGATCTTCGATCCGCCTGACGCCGTCAGCGCTGGCTGCGCCAGCGCGAGAGGCGGGGATCCATGTTCCCGACAACCGGACGCTACGGAAAACGTGGATCCCCGCCTGCGCGGGGATGACGGTGAATAAGGCGCGTCAGCCGGCCTTCCTCATCGCCCGCGCTTCACGCTTCTTCGCGTGCGCCAGCGCCGCTTCGCGGACCCAGGCGCCGTTGTCCCAGGCGTCGCGGCGGGCTTCCAGGCGTTCGCGGTTGCAGGGGCCGTTGCCCTTCAGGATCTGCTCGAACTCGGTCCAGTCGATGGTGCCGAACTCGTAATGCCCGGTTCCGGCGTTCAGGCGCAGGTCCGGGTCGGGGACGGTCAGGCCCAGGTAGTCGGCCTGCGGCACCGTGGCGTCGACGAAGCGCTGGCGCAGTTCGTCGTTGGAGAAGCGCTTGATCTTCCACGCCATGTTCTGGGCGGAGTGGGCGGATTGGTCGTCCGACGGCCCGAACATCATCAGGGACGGCCACCACCAGCGGTTCAGCGCGTCCTGCGCCATGCGCTTCTGCTCGGCCGTGCCCCTGGCGAGCGTCAGCATGATCTCGTAGCCCTGGCGCTGGTGGAAGCTCTCCTCCCGGCAGATGCGCACCATGGCGCGCGCGTAGGGACCGTAGGAGCAGCGGCACAGCGGCACCTGGTTCATGATGGCGGCACCGTCCACCAGCCAGCCGATGGCGCCGATGTCGGCCCAGGTCAGCGTGGGATAGTTGAAGATGCTGGAATACTTGGCCTTGCCGCTGAGCAGTTGCCGAACCAGCTCGTCTCGCGACACACCCAGCGTCTCGGCGGCGCTGTAGAGGTAAAGGCCGTGCCCGCCCTCGTCCTGCACCTTGGCCAGCAGGGCGACCTTGCGGCGCAAGCTGGGCGCGCGGGTGACCCAGTTGCCCTCCGGCAGCATGCCGACGATTTCCGAATGCGCGTGCTGCGAGATCTGGCGGACCAGCGTGCGGCGGTAGCCCTCGGGCATCCAGTCGCGCGGCTCGATCTTCTCCTCGGCGTCGACCCGGTCCTGGAACCGACGCTCCAGCGCGCCCTTGTCCTGGCCGGGCGGTATCACGTCGCCTTCGGGCTTCTGGTCCAGGCCCTGCGTGTACATCCGGCGTCCCTCCCGCATTCCTGACTCGTTCGATCGGCTATAGCCTGCGACGAAATGACACGCACGGCAACCGCCTTCTGGTGAAATCGTATCGCTTTCCCGCAGGTCAAGGCGGGGGGCGGATGAAAGACGTGGTCGCGCCGGGCCCCCATCCGCCCGCTGTCGCGGGCACCTTCCCCCACTGGCGCTAACATGCGCGTCTTTGGTGCGTTGACTGATGAAACGATCAACCATTCACTCAATTCGTCATCCCCGCGCAGGCGGGGATCCACGTTTTTCGCTACGTCCGTTCGTCGGAAACATGGATCCCCGCCTGCGCGGGGATGACGGTAAAGGGCTGATTCACCGCTAAAGTTCATGCGCGGATGTGCATATTGGCGCCTATGGGCACCTTCCCCCTCTGCACGGGGGAAGGAAAACCACGCCCTTGACCGGTAGCCGGCTAATAGGTAGCTTGCTACTGAAACTCACGGGTGCACCACGATGACCGCTGATTCCCCTCATCCGCGCTTCGGCTCCGTCGCCGTCCTGTTGCAGGACACGGCGCGGGCGTGGCGGCTCAAGCTCGACCAGCGGCTGCGGCCGCTTGGCCTCAGCCAGGCGAAGTGGCGCACGCTGGTGCTGGTGAACCGCGCCGGCGACGGGGTGACCCAGAAGGACCTCGCCGACCTGATGGGGATCGAGGGGCCGACGCTGGTCCGCCTGCTCGACCGGCTGGAGGCGGACGGCTGGGTGGAGCGGCGGGTCTGCGCGCGCGACCGCCGCATCCGGCGCATCCACCTGACGGCGAAGTCCCGCGACATGTTGGTCCGCATCGAAGCCGTCGCCGCCGAGTTGCGCGGCGAGTTGCTGTCCGGCGTCGACGGGGCGGATCTGGAAACCTTGGACCGCGTGCTTGGGCAGATCCGCGCGCGGCTCGACACCGTCTGAGCCTGGGAAAGGGCCAGAGAAAGGGAAGCACGCCAGTGTCTTCGCATGAGGAGCTGCGCCGCCGCCACGGGCCGCGCTACAAGTGGCTGGCCACCGCGACGGCGATGATCGGCACCTTTTCCATGGTGCTGGAGGCGACCATCCTCAACGTGGCGCTGCCGGACATCATGGACGCCTTCGGCGTCGGCCAGCAGACGGTGCAGTGGCTGGTCACCGGCTTTCTCGCCGCCATGACCACGGGCATGCTGCTGAACGCGTGGTGCGTCGAGCGGTTCGGCATGCGCCGGGCCTTCGTCGGCGCCATCCTGGTGTTCTGCGCCGCCTCCGTCCTGGGGGCGCTGGCGCCGTCCATCGGCTGGCTGATCCTGGCGCGCGTGGCGCAGGGGGCGGCGGCCGGCGTGATCCAGCCGCTGGGCATGATCGTGGTGTTCGAGGTGTTCGACCCGCGCGAGCGCGGCAGGGGGTTCGGGCTGTACGGGCTGGGCGTCGTGCTGGGGCCGGCCATCGCGCCGATGATCGGCGGGTTCCTGGTGGATTTCGCCTCCTGGCGGGCGGTGTTCCTGGTGGCCCTGCCGACGTGCGTCGCCGCCTTGCCGATGGCGCTGAGCTTCCTGCGCGGCGGGCGCAATCCCGACCCGCCGCGGCTCGACGTCGCCGGGCTGGCGCTGCTGGCGGGGACGCTGGCGGTGTCGCTGTGGGCACTGTCCAGCGGGCCGCGGGTCGGCTGGGGGCAGCCGGCGGTCGGCGGCGGGCTGCTGATCGGCGCGGCCGGCGCCGTGGCCTTCGTGGCGTGGGAATGGTTCTGTCGGTCGCCGCTGCTCGACCTGCGGGCCTTCCGGTCGGGCGGGTTCGCCAGCGGGTTCCTGCTGTCGGTGATGATCGGCGTCGGGCTGTACGCCTCGACCTACCTGATCCCGCTGTACCTCCAGCAGGTCCGGCAACTGGAGCCGAGCGCGGCGGGCCTCGTGCTGCTGCCGGCGGGGCTGGCGATGGCGTTCACCTTTCCGTTCGCGGGGCGGCTGACCGACCGCCTGCGGCCCACCGTCGTCGCGCTGATCGGCATCCTGCTCTTCCTCGGCTCCTGCGTGATGCTGGCGCGGGTGGAGGTTTCCGGGGGGCTTGCGGCGTTCACCGCCGGCATCGTCGTCGGGCGGATCGGCATCGGTCTGATGATGCCGCCGGTCAGCGCCGGTTCGCTGCGCCTGCTCGACCTGCGGATGGTGCCGCAGGGATCGGGCGCCATCAACTTTGGCCGGCAACTCGGCGGCGCGCTCGGCGTCGGCCTGATCTCGGTGGTGCTGGACGTCGGCAGCGGCGCCGGCCGCCCCGGCTTCGCGCAGATGAGCGAGGCGGCGCGGCGCGCCGCCCAGGCCGAGGGGTACCAGCTCGCCTTCCTCGCGCTGGCGCTGGCCTTCGCCGCGTCGCTGCTGCCGCTGTGGGTGATGCACCGGGGGCAGCGCCGCGCCCACGCGGTGGGCGGGGCGTGAGCCTCACCCGTTCAATTTTGGTCGTCATCCCCGCGAAGGCGGGGATCCACGTTTTCCGTAGCGTCGGGTCGTCGGGAACATGGATCCCCGCCTTCGCGGGGATGACGGAAAATTCGTAGCAATGACGGAAATGGGGTGATGGTTGGAGAGGGCCTTTGGCCGGTCGCCCTCACCCGTTCGCGGTGAACGAAACGCTTCCCTCCTCATCCTTCCGCGCCGCCAGCACGCCACGGGCGGCGAGGTGGTGGAGGTAGCCGATGGCCTCGGCCATGGCGAACATCACGCTTTGCGCGTCCAGCGGCTGGCGGAACAGCAGCGGCAGCAGGTCGGCGGCGGTGTGCGGCGCCGCGCGGCAGGCCTCCTCCACGGTCGCCAGCCGGCGGGCGTAGTGCGTGCGCAGGGACTCCAGGCGGGCGTGCAGGCCACGGAACGGCGCGCCGTGCGAGGGCAGCACCAGCGTGTCGGCCGGCAGCCCCTCGTGGTCGTCGAGGGAGCGGACATAGTCGCTGAGCGGGTCCGCCTCCGGCGCCATCGGCCAGACGCCGACGTTGCTGGAGATGCGCGGCAGAACCTGATCGCCGGAGATGAGCAGGCCCGCCTCGGCGCAATGCAGCTCGGCGTGCTCCGGCGTGTGGCCGCCGCCGACGATGACCGTCCAGGCGCGCCCGCCGATGCGCAGCTCCTCGCCCGCGGCCAGCACGCCCACCTCGGCCGGCAGCGCCGGGATGGCGCGGCGATAGCCGTTGCCCCGGCCGGCGAAGGCCGCCGTGCGCTCGGCGTCCAGCCCGTGACGGCGGTGCAGGGCGGTGAACACCGCCGTCGTCTCGGCGTCGGGTAGCCCGTGCAGCCGTTGCAGCAGGCGCCATTCCCCGGCGGTCATGAACACCGGGGCGTCGAACCGCGCGGCCAGCCACGCGGCCAGCCCGACATGGTCGGGGTGCTGGTGCGTCAGCACGATGCGGGTGACCGGCCGGCCGCCCAGCGTGCCGGCGAGGTGACGGTCCCACAGCGCGCGGTTGTCCCCCGTGGCGAAGCCGGTGTCGACCAGCGTCCAGCCGTCGCCGTCCTCCAGCGCCCACAGATTGATGTGGCCGGGCGGGAAGGGCAGCGGGAACGGCAGCCAGTGGACACCGTCGGCGACGCGAAAGCCGGCCTCGTCCGCCGGCGCCTCGCCGAACGGGAAGTGTAGATCCTGCATGCGGTTTCCCTGTGTGGCGGGGCGGGCGGGGTGCTATCCCAGCGCCAGCCCGTGCGCGGTGCGGGCCAGCAGCGTGGCCCGCTTGCCGACCTCCAGCGCGTTGGCCGAGCTGGCGTTGCCCTGGACGGCGCGGGCGTACACCCCCTGGACGATCGCGGCAAGCCGGAACAGCGCGAACGTCAGATAGAACGTCCAGCCGGCGATGCCGTCCCGCCCCGTGCGCCGGCAGTACGCCGCCACGAACGCCTCCTCGGCCGGAATGCCCAGCGCCGCGAGGTCGGCGCCCACCAAGCCCTTCACCCCGGCCAGCCCGGCCGGCAGGTGATAGGGCAGGCAGCAGTAGGCAAGGTCGCCCAGCGGGTCGCCCAGCGTCGACAGCTCCCAGTCCAGCACCGCCGCGACGCGCGGCCGCCCGTGCGCGAACAGCAGGTTGCCCAGCCGGAAGTCGCCGTGCGCGATGGTGGTGAGGCCGTCGGTGGGCGTGTTGGCGCCCAGCCAGGCGATCAGCTCCTCCATCACCGGGTCGGCCTCGCCGACGACGGAGGCGCGGTACTGCCGGCTCCAGCGGTCGATCTGCCGGGCCAGATAGTTCTCCGGCCGGCCGAAGCCGTCCAGCCCGGCGGCGGCCCAGTCCACCCGATGCAGGGCGGCCAGCGTCCCGTTCATGGCGTCGTAGACGGCGGCGCGTTCGGCGGGGGCGAGGCCGGGCAGGTCCGGGCGCTCGAACACGCGGCCGTCCACATACTCCATCACGTAGAAGGCGGTGCCGATGACGTTCGGGTCCTCGCACAGCAGGATCGGCCGCGGCACCGGCACGCCGGAACCGTGCAGGGCGGCGATCACGCGGTACTCGCGCTCGACCTGATGGGCGGAGGGCAGCAGCGGGCCGGGCGGCTTCTTGCGCAGCACGAACCGGCCGGCGGCGGTGTCCAGGCGGAAGGTCGGGTTCGACTGGCCGCCCTGGAACTGGCGGATGGCGATCGGCCCGCCCAACCCAGGGACCAGCCCGGCCAGATAGGCGCCCAGCCGCGCCTCGTCGAAGCGGTGGGCGGGCAGCACGTCGATCAGCGCCGGAGCCGACATGGTCGATCCATTCCTTCAAGCGGCCATGTCGCCGCCGTCGGCGACGATGACCTGTCCGGTGACGAAGCTCGACAGCTCCGACGCCAGGAACAGCGCCACGCCGGCGATCTCCTCCGGCCGGCCGATGCGGCGCAGCGGCGTGCGCTCCTCCACGCGGGCGCGCCGCGCGGGGTCCTCGATCAGCGCCTTGGCGAAGTCGGTGGCGATCAGGCCCGGCGCGATGGCGTTGACGCGCACGTTGGACGGGCCCCAGTCCAGCGCCAGATTGCGGGCCAGCGCCGCCTCCGCCGCCTTCGACATGCCGTAACAGCCGATGCTGGTGGTGCCGCGCAGGCCGGCGATGCTGGACAGCAGGACGACCGAGCCGCCGCCGCGCCGTGCCATCTGCGGGATGACCATGTTGCACAGCCAGAACGTGCTCTTGACGTTGGCGGTCATGATCTTGTCGTACGCCTCGTCGGTCAGGTCCTGCATCGGGCCTTGGACGGGGTTGATGGCGGCGTTGGCGACCAGCACGTCGATGCGGCCGTAACGCTCCATGGTGCGGTCGACCAGGGCCTGGAGCTGGTCCTTGTGGGCGATGTGGCAGGGCACGGCCATGGCGTCGTGGCCGTCCTTGCGCAGCGCCTCGGCCACCGGCTCGCAGCTTTCGGCCTTGCGGCTGGACACCACGACGGCGGCGCCGGCCCGGGCGTAGGATTCGGCGATGGCGCGGCCGATGCCGCGGCTGGAGCCGGTGACGACCGCCACCGTGTCGCGCAGATCGATCATGTCTCCATCCCCCGTGTTTCAGTCGCGGTAGCGGTAGGTGCCTTCGCCGACGGCGATGATCCGCCCCTCGGCGTCGGTCACCTCGACCGTCGCGACATAGATCCTGCGGCCACCCGCCCGCCGCTTGGCGGTGGCGCGGATGACGCCCTGCGCGGCCTGACCGACGTAGCTGGTGGTGAGCGACAGGGTGAGCACCCGGCGGTGCGTGCCGGGCGTGCCGGTGCCGGTTGGCCCGGTGTGGCTGCCGCAGAAGCCACCGGCCGCGTCGATCATCGACGCCACCACGCCGCCGTGCAGGATGCCCGAGCGGTTGAGCAGGTCGGGCCGGATCGTGACTTCCAGCACCGCATGGTCCGGCGCCCATTCGGCGAGCCGGAAGCCCAGCAGCCTGTTGAAGCCGACGAACTCGAAATCCAGCGGGGATTCCGTTTCGGCAGCCTGATTGGCGTCCTTCATTCCGCATTCCTCCCATGGGCCGCGCCGGGATCGTTGCACAAGGGGTCCGTGGGTGTCAAACGCGATGAAACATATTTCCGCATAGCGGTATTGTCGGGGCGTGCGTGCCGGCCCATCGCCGAGGCCCGCATTTACAGCGTTGCCGGAATCACTTATTTCAAAATGCGAAACGGCATTCTGCAAAAGCCAGAGGGGAGGCACCGGTGGCGGATCTGCTCGAGGAGCGGCGGGGGCGGGTGCTCGTCCTCACCATCAGCGACCCGGCGACGCGCAACACGCTCGGCCCCGCGGTGTACGAGAAGGGCGCACAAGCCTTCCGCCGCGCCGCCGGGGATGCGGACATCGGCGCCGTCGTGCTGACCGGCGCGGGGGAGGCGTTTTGCAGCGGCGGCAACCTGAACCGTCTGGCGGCGCTGCGCGACGGCCCGCCGGAACAGGCGGGGCGCGGCATCGGCCTGCTGCACGACTGGATCCGGCTGGTCCGCGCCTGCCCCAAGCCGGTGATCGCGGCGGTGGAGGGCGTGGCGGCGGGCGCGGGATTCTCGGTGGCGCTGGCCTGCGACCTGATCGTGGCGGCGCGCGGGGCGCGCTTCGTGCTGGCCTATGTCAAGGTCGGGCTCAGCCCGGACGGCGGCGCCACCGCCTTCCTGGCCCAGACGCTGCCCCGCCAGCTTGCATCCGAGATCGCCATGGAGGGCGGCGTCATTGACGCCGAGCGGCTGCACCAGACCGGCGTCGTCAACGCGCTGTGCGAGCCCGGCGCGGCGCTGGACGCCGCCGTCGCCCGCGCGCAGCGGCTGGCCGACGGTCCGGCCGGGGCGGTCGGCTCGATCAAAGGCCTGCTGGATTCCGCCTACGGCGACGCGCTGGAGGCGCAGCTCGACCGCGAGCGCGCCGCCTTCGTCAGCAACCTCTTCCACGCCGACGCGGGGGAGGGCATCGCCGCCTTCCTCGAAAAGCGCCGCGCCCGCTTCCATTCCTGAGCGTCCGCCCGACGCTTGAGCCGCGTGACGCGGACGGCGCGGTTGCCCCAGGGGATCAGGCGTAGGTGGAACCGAAGGCCTGGATCTTCCGGGTCATCTCGACTAGACGGGGGCCGAGGTCCTGTTCCAGGCGTTCGCGGCCGAGCAGGTAGGCCGGGCCGCCGCAGTTGAAGGCGAGCACGGGCATCTCGCTCTGCGGCGGGTGGAAGGGGACGGCGATGGAGTTCACCTCGGAATGCCACTCGCCGATGTTGGTGCAGAAGCCGCGCGTGCGCACCTCCTCCACCGCGCGCAGGATCTCCTCCTCCAGGCGCGGCCAGCGTTCCTCGCCGGCGCGGGCGCGGATCTGGCGCATCAGGGCGGTGCGCTCGGCCTCGGTGGTGCCGGCCAGATAGGCGCGGCCCATGCCCGAGCGGGCCAGCGAGATGCGCGAGCCGACGTTGAGCTGCAGCGACACCACGCCGCTGGAGCGCGCGCAGGCGATGTAGATCATGCTGAGGTCGTCGCGCCCGCCCAGCGCCACCATCACGCCGTTGCCGGCGTGCTGGGCGATCTCGTCCATATAGGGCTGGGCGGTGTCGCGGATCTTCATGCCGCCCAGGCAGGCGTAGCCGAGGCCCAGCACCGGAACGCCGATGCGGTACTTGCCACTGTCCTCCAGATAGACGAGGTAGCCCAGCTTGGACAGCGTGTAGGTCAGCCGCGACACCGTGGCCTTGGGCAGGCCGGAGCGCTGCGCCAGTTCCTGGTTGCCGAGCGGCCCGTCCGAGGGGCGGAAGCAGCGCAGGATCTCAAGACCCCGGTAGAGCGCCACCACGAACTGCCGGTCGCCGGGGAAGGGGCCGTCGCCGTCCAGCGCCTGGATGTCGGCGGCGATGTGGTTGACCCGTTTCTTCACGGCAGGAACTCCAGGGCAGGCGGTGTCGGCAGGCGGGCGGGGCCAGCCTGTTCATACCACCCGATTCGCAGGAATCCAGCGAAAAGGCGTCAGGGCTCCGAACTCAGGTTAACATGCGACCGGGTGGAGAAAGGGGGGGCACGGATGCACACGGATGCCGGCGAGGCCGGCGCACGGATGCACACGGATGAAGAGAATTTATTTTTCCGTGTGCATCCGTGGATATCCGTGTGCATCCGTGTCTCAAAACTTGCCCCTTATCGGCACTCTTCCGTTAACCCGAATTCGGAGCCCTGGAAAAGGCGTGCCGTCACGCCGGCCGCAGCCGTTGCTCCGCACCGTGCTCCTGCGCGCGCAGCGCCAGCGCCAGCGCGCAGCCGGTCAGGCAGGCGGCGGCGATGAACAGCGGCACCGCCCCCCAGCCCAGCCGCGACGCCAGCAGACCCAGCAGCGGCGCCCCGGCGAGCTGGCCCAGGTAGGAGCCCTGCATCACCATGCCGCTGGTGCTGGAGACGAGCTGCGGGCGTGGCGCGAAGGCTGGCGCCGCCCCCATCACCGTCGCCGGCAGCAAACCGCCCAACACGGAATACAGCAGGCACAGCGCGTAGCCGGCGGCCACCGGCAGCGCCGTGGAGAAGATGCCGGCGGCGCAGGCGGCCATGGCGGCGAAGGCGACGGCGACCAGCGCCCAACGCCGCACCCCGCGCGTCGCCAGCCAGCCGGCCAGCACGTTGCCGACGGCGTTGAACAGCACGGCGACGCCGACCAGCCAGGACGACGCGTCGGCGGCCAGCCCGCGCTCCTCCACAAGGAAGGTGGGCAGGAAGCCGAGGACGGTCATGAAGCACAGGCTGTACAGGAAGAAGCTGCCGGCCAGCGTCCAGGCCGCCGGGCTGCGCCCGACCGCCAGGAACGCAGCGCCACCCGGCCAGCCGGCGCGGGTATCCGCTGGCATGCCCCGCGTTTCCACCGCCAGCGCGACGCCGACCAGCGCCGACGCGGCCGACGCCGCCCACCACACGGCCGGCCAGTCGAAGCGGGCCAGCAGGAACGGCGAGGCCGCCATCATGGCCGACACGCCCAGCGGCAGCCACGCCCCCCACAGCCCGAAGGCGAACCGCATGTCGCGCGGACTGGCGGCGCGCCAGATCAGCGCCGGCACCGACACGGCGACCAGGATGGATCCCGCCCCTTCCACCGCGCGGCCGGCGAGCCATGCCGCCGCGCCGCCCGGCCCGGCGCCCAGCAGGCTGCCGCCGGTCAGCAAGGCAAGGCCCAGCAGCACGCCGCGCCGGTGGCCGAGGACGTCGGCGCAGGCGCCGATCAGCATGCCGCCCGCGGCGCCGATCATGGCGATCAGCGACAGGACCCAGCCGGCGCCGACCAGATCGAGGCCGAGGTCGCCGCGCAACGCCGCCATGGCCGGCGGCACCTTGCCGATGTGCAGCGCCGCGGCCACCCCGGCGGCCACCAGGAGCAGCACGCGCAGCCAGCGCGTGGCGGCGGGGGTGGCAGCGGGGGTGGTGGTGGGCGGGCTCATGCGGCGGGGAACTCCCTTGCGGTGCGCTGGAGGCGCGCAGCATAATCCATCATCGGCGAAATCATCGATCTTTTCGGCGCGCCGCCGGAATGGCTGTCCCTCCCGGATGGCATTGGGGGCGCGTCCCGCCGGCCGTTACCATCGGGGGAAGGCGCGGCGTCCGGGGGTGTCGCGCGGAATTGCGGGGGTTGTCATGGGTATGAGCACGGACATGAGCATCGGCGGGACGATCGTCGCCGACCAGCCGGTCACCGTCATGGTGGTGCGCACGGTGCGGGCCGGCGCGGAAGCCGAGTTCGAGAGCGCCATGGCGGCGCTGACGGCGTCGGCGCTGTCATACCCCGGCCATCTCGGCGTGAACGTCTTCCGGCCGGCGACGGCGGGCGACCGGCGCTATCGCATCGTCTTCAAGTTCGATTCGGGCGGCCGCCTCGACGCGTGGCGGACGTCGGACGAGACGCGCCGCCTGCTGGAACGCGTGCAGAGCCTGACGGAGGGCGAGCCGGAGGTCACCGAACTGACCGGCCTGGAGGCGTGGTTCACGCTGCCCGGCCGCCCGGCCGCCGCGCCGCCGCCGCGCCAGCGCATGGCGCTGGTCACCTGGGTGGCGCTGTGGCCGCTGGTCTCCCTGCTTCTGGCGTACGTGGCGCCGTTCATGGAGGGGCTGCCGTTCCTGCTGCGCACCGGCATCCTGACCGGGCTGGTGACGGTGCTGATGACCTGGGTGGTCATGCCGCGCCTGACGGCGCTGCTGTCCGGGTGGCTGTTCCGCCCGCGCCCCTGACGGCGGCCCCTGACGAGCGATTGTGGTGCAATTGCGAGATTGTCTGGAAATATCGACTTTTTTGGCTTGACGATCGGCGCCGCTGCCGTCAGTTTCCCGTCCCACGGGTCTGGGGACCTGCTCCCGCTGGTTCCCCCGGGGGCGAAGGATTGTCCGTCGCTTCGCGTCCGAAACTGGCCGTTCCCTGTCGTGGGGAACGGCTTTTTCTTATGCCGGCGGGGTGCGTTTCGCGGTCGGTTGCCCACCCGCATCGTTCGTTGCACGGAATGCATGGGTGATATGCCCTAAGAGAGTAGGGGTATCGTCGGAAAGCCTCGAAAGTTCGAAAGCATTTTATTAAGTTGCAAGCGATCGCCCGTCCGGCCGGCCCATCGCGGCCCCGCGTGGGCGTCACCCAATCGACAAAATGACGGGATCGGGGAGGGGAGCGTGGCGAAGCACGACGGCTGGTGGACCGTGGGCGCCCTGGCGGTGGCCGTCGGCTGTGTCGCCCTGGGCTGGGTCGGCGCCGAAGGCGCGCGGGACGCGCTGTCGGCGCTTGCCGTCTGGGCGCTG
>DASWVP010000110.1:0-1934 GCA_036401175.1 Azospirillum sp.
CAGTCCGTGCCGCTGCCTCCGCCCACGCCGCACGTGATTGCTCCGCCGCCCCCGCCGGCGCCGCCTGCTCCCGCGCCGGCCGCCCCGGCCCGGCAGGACATGACCGTCGCCTGCCCCCAGCAGGTGCGCCCCGAGATGCCGAGAAAGGCCCTGCGCGACGGCACGGAGGGCATCGTCAAGGCGCAGGCCGTGATCCGCGACGGCGTGGTCAAGGAAGTCACCATCCTCTCCGGCCCGCGCGTCTACCACGCGCCGGTGCGCGAGGCGATGCTGCAGTACAAGTGCGTCAGCGGCGGCGAAGTCATCGCCACCCAGGAGTTCGTCTTCAAGATCGACTGAGCGTCCCGCCGCCGGTCGCCGCGCGCCGTGCCTTCCCTCCGGGATCGCACGGCGCTCCCACGTGGGCCTTACCGAGGGTGCGGCCCGGTGCTTGAGGCTTGATGTATTTGGACAACAGCGGGTTTCAACGAGGTGACGCCCTGTCACCGCTTGTGTAGAAACGCTGGTTCGGAGTGGGGGCGGAGTTATCTGTTTGCTGGCCGCCTCCATCGCATTTCGCGGGTCATGCAGTACGCGGGGCCTGAACAACAGCAACAGCACTGGAGAAGAAACTTGAAAACAGGCAGACAACAGTTCAGGCAGACGGTGGTCGTCCGTGCCCTGATCGCCGCCACCTGCGGCTCGGCCTCGATGATGATCGCCCACCAGGCGATGGCGCAGCAGAGCGGCCAATCGCTGCAGCGGGTCGAAATCACGGGCTCGAACATCCGCCGCGCCGAGGCGGAAACGGCTTCGCCGGTGCAGACCGTGACCCGGGAAGACCTGGAGAAGTCCGGCAAGGCCACCGTCGCCGAATACCTGCAGACGCTGTCCGTCGACAACCAGGGTTCGGTGCCCACCACCTTCGGCAGCGGCTTCGCTTCCGGCGCCTCGGGCATCTCGCTGCGTGGCCTGGGCGCCGCCTCCACCCTGGTGCTGATCAACGGCCGCCGCATCGCTCCGTACGGCCTGGCCGACGACGGGCAGAAGGTGTTCGGCGACCTGAACGTGATCCCGCTGGAAGCGGTGGACCGGGTCGAGATCCTGAAGGACGGCGGCTCGTCGATCTACGGCTCCGACGCGATGGCGGGCGTGGTCAACGTCATCCTGCGCAAGAACTACCGCGGCACGGTGGCCAAGGCGACGTTCGGCCAGTCGCGCTACGGCGACGGCACCGACCGCCGGGTGGCGCTCACCCACGGCTTCGGCGACCCGGATACCCAGGGCTTCAACGTCATCCTGAACCTCGAAATGGCCGACCGGGACGCCATCTACAACCGCGATCGCAAGGGCCGCGGCACGGTGGGCCGCTCCGACCTGCGTCCCGAAGGCTTCGATGCCGAGACGTCCGGCGGTGCCAATGGCGGCACCGGCGCGATCATCGGCGAGCGCGGCGCGGCCGTGAGCTCGGTGGTCGGCAACGTGCGCAACCCGACAAACCTCGAGTACTTCAGCCGCAGCAACACCGGCGCCGGCACGGGCTTCACCCGCACGTTCCCGGGCGCCAACTGCGACGTGATGAGCCGCGGCTATCCCCAGGGCGACCCGGGCGGCGGCTGCCTGACGGACGCCGCGAACGACTACACGCAGATCCAGCCGGACAACAAGACCGTCAACTTCTTCGCGCGCGCCTCGAAGATGCTGAACGCGAACAACGAGGTCTACGGCGAATTCAACTACTACAAGAGCGACTCCCGCTCGCAGACCACGCCGTCGGGCGTGCACAGCTCCACCGGGTACCCGGGCGGCCCGGTCAGCAACGCCGCCGTGGCGCTGGGCGCTTCGCACCCCGACAACCCGTACTTCGGCACGGCGGCGCGCCTGCGCTACCTGGCCACGGACGTCGGCGCGCGCGTGAACAACGTCGAATCGGAGTTCACCCGCCTGGTCGCCGG
>DASWVP010000111.1:0-37843 GCA_036401175.1 Azospirillum sp.
CGACCACCTACGGCTATGACTCGGTGACCCAGATGCAAGAGACCAAGGTCACCCTCTGCCGCATCAGCGCGGCCTGATCCAGGGGAGTATGTGAATCATGGCCCGCATGAAATTCCTGTGCGACGCGGACCGCTGCATCGAGTGCAACGCCTGCGTCACGGCCTGCAAGAACGAGCACGAGGTCCCCTGGGGCATCAACCGCCGCCGGGTGGTCACGCTGAACGACGGCAAGCCGGGCGAGCGCTCGATCTCGGTCGCCTGCATGCACTGCTCGGACGCGCCGTGCAAGGCGGTGTGCCCGGTCGACTGCTTCTACCAGACCGAGGAAGGCGTGGTCCTGCACAACAAGGACCTGTGCATCGGCTGCGGCTACTGCTTCTACGCCTGCCCGTTCGGCGCCCCGCAGTACCCGCAGGCCGGCAACTTCGGCACCCGCGGCAAGATGGACAAGTGCACCTTCTGCTCGGGCGGCCCGGAAGCCGACAACTCCGAAGCCGAGTACAAGAAGTACGGCCGCAACCGGCTGGCCGAAGGCAAGCTGCCGCTGTGCGCCGAGATGTGCTCGACCAAGGCACTCTTGGCCGGTGACGGCGGCAAGGTGGCGGACATCTACCGCGAGCGCGTGGTGGCGCGCGGATTCGGCTCCGGCGCCTGGGGCTGGGGCACCGCCTATCAGATGAAGGCGGGGTCGTAGTACAAACCCCTCCCCCGGCCCTGCCGGGGGAGGGAGGGGCCCAAGCGAAGCTTGGGAGGGTGGGGGCAGCGGCCTGCCCGAGTATCCACGCCCGGCGTCGTCCGCCCGCCACAAAGGCCGCTGCCCCCACCCTGCCCGCTTGCGCGGGCTTCCCTCCCCCGGCAGGGCCGGGGGAGGGTCAAAAAGCCTCCCGCGCCGTGCACGGAGTAACGAGATGAAATCGTGGTTCAAAGCGGCACTGACCGGTGCCTTGGGGCTGATGCTACTTCTGGCTCCGCCGGTGCTGGCCGGCCAGCCGGCACCGCCGGTGCCCACCCAGTCGGCGACCGGAAGCAGCGAGGCCGACCTGTGGCAGGCGATTCGCCAGGGCGCGGCGGGCACCACGACGCTGCCCAACCCGCGCGCCGGCGTGCTGATCCAGTCGGACGGCGAAGCGTGGCGGCACCTGCGCAACGGCCCGATCGCCGCCTACGGCACCTGGGCGCTGGGCGGCATCGTCGGCCTGCTGGCGCTGTTCTTCCTGCTGCGCGGGCGCATCCGCATCGACGGGGCCAAGACCGGGCGCACGGTCGAGCGTTTCAACCTTGTCGAGCGGGCGGCGCACTGGCTGACCGCCGGCAGCTTCATCGTGCTGGCGCTGACCGGGCTCAACCTGCTGTACGGCCGGGCGGTTCTGCTGCCGCTGATCGGGCCGGCGCCGTTCGCGGCGCTGGCCGGCTGGGGCAAGCTGGCGCACAACTATCTGGGCTTCGCCTTCATCGCCGGGGTCGCGCTGATCTTCCTGATGTGGGTGCGCCACAACCTGCCCGACCGCACGGACGCCGGCTGGGTCCTGCGCGCCGGCGGCCTGTTCACCAGGGGCG
The DNA here is from genome assembly GCA_036401175.1 of Azospirillum sp. Lineage (GTDB taxonomy): Bacteria > Pseudomonadota > Alphaproteobacteria > Azospirillales > Azospirillaceae > Azospirillum. The sequence goes on from DASWVP010000111.1 coordinate 1,558, forward strand.
TGCACCCGCCGGCCCGGAAGTTCAACGCCGGCCAGAAGGTGATCTTCTGGTCCACCGTGGGCGGCGGCGCCGTGCTGGGCTTCACCGGCGTGCAACTGCTGTTCCCGTTCAGCTTCGGCACCCTGGCCGACATGCAGCTCTATCAGCTCGTGCACGCAGGGACGGCGCTGGCGCTGGCGGTGGTCATCATCGCGCACATCTACATCGGCTCGCTCGGCATGGAGGGCGCCTTCGCCGCCATGGGCTCCGGTCAGGTCGAGGAGCAGTGGGCGCGCGAGCACCACGCGCTCTGGGTCGCCGAGATCAAGGGCGAGCCCGCCCCCCGCCCCCACCACGCCCCGGCGGCCCCGGCGGAGTGAGGGAGGGGGCGGAACCCGCCCGGATGGTGTAGGGTGCCACCCCGGCGGCAGGTTCGGGGACATCGGCATGATGCGGCACGGCGACGGGGGACGGACGCGCGGCCTGTGGGCGCTGATCGCCCTTCTCCTGCTCCTCGCCCTGCCCGCCACGGCGCAGCAGCCGGCGCCCCTATCCGAACCCTCGCCCTCCGTGCGCCTCAGCGAGCCCCCGCGCTCCGAGCGCGCCGATTTCTGGCGCCACGTGCGCGAAGGCAACGAGGGCGTCGTCAACCAGCCCAACCGCGGCGTGCTGATCCAGCGCCAGGGGGCCGACTGGGGCTCGGTCCGTACCGAGCTGGTCGCCACCTACGGCAAGCAGCTCATCGCCGTGTGCCTCGCCGTGCTGGCGGCGTTCCTGCTGCTGCACCGGCGGTTCCGCACCGTGGCCGGCATGATCGGCGACGCGCTGCGCCACCTGCGCCGGCTCGACCGCCTCGCCTACTGGCTGACCGCCAGCAGCTTCCTGCTGCTGGGCGTCTCGGGCCTGACCATCCTGTACGGCCGGCGGATGATCGCCCCGCTGATCGGCAAGGAGACCTTCGCCACGCTGGCCTACGTCAGCAAGGCCGTGCACGACACGGTGAGCTGGGTGTTCCTGGTGGGCGTGGCGCTGCTGATCCTGATGTGGCTGCGCAGCGCGCTGACCGGCCGCAGCCGGCCCGAACTGCCGCTGTGGACGCGACGCGGCGCGAACGCCGACGCCGACTCGCCGCCGGCCGCGCTGGGCCACACTGAACGGCTGGTCTTCTGGTCGGCCATCGGCGGCGGCATCGTCGTCAGCTACAGCGGCTTGGCGCTGCTGTTCCCGCTGGCGCTGGTCGAGTTCCAGCGCATGCAGCTCATGCAGATCGTCCATTCCGTGGCGTCGATGACGCTGGCGGCGCTGATCTTCGGGCACGTGCTGATCGCCGCCATCAGCATCCGCGAAAACGCTCGCAAGCTGAGCGAGGCCAAGGAGGTGCTGGAGCAGCGCGTGGCCGAGCGCACGCAGGCGCTGCACCGCGTCAACGACATGCTGCGCCTGGAGATCACCGAGCGCCGCGCGGTCGAGGCGGCGCTGGAGATCGCCCGCAACGACGCGGTGGAGGCCAACCGCTCCAAGGACCGCTTCCTCGCCGCCGCCAGCCACGACCTGCTCCAGCCGCTGAGCGCCGCGCGCCTGATGGTGTCCACCCTGCGCGAGCGCGCCATGCGGCCGGAGAACGGCGACCTCGTCGACCGCATCCACGTGGCGCTGAGCGGCGCGGAGGACCTGCTGGCCGACCTGCTGGATATCTCCAAGCTGGACGCCGGCGGCGTCACCGCGCGCATCGCCGAGGTGCCGGTGGACAGCCTGCTGGAAGCCCTGGCGACCGAGTTCGCCCCGGTGGCGCGCGAGGCCGGGCTGGCGCTACGCGTCGTCCCCTGCCGGCTGGTGGTGCGCACCGACGCGCACCTGCTGCTGCGCGTCCTGCGCAACCTGCTCAGCAACGCCGTGCGCTACACCCGCTCGGGGCGCGTGCTGATCGGCTGCCGGCGGCGCGGCGGCGCCATTGTCTTCCAGGTCTGCGACACCGGCATCGGCATCCCGGCCGACCGGCTGGAGGCCATCTTCGCCGAATTCCACCGCGAGGCGCCGGCCGCCGGCCTGCACGGCAACGGCGCCGGCCTCGGCCTCGCCATCGTCGACCGCATCGCCCGCGTGCTGAACCATCCCGTGGAGGTGCGCTCGGTGCCAGGCCGCGGCTCGGTGTTCAGCGTCGCGGTGCCGGTCGCCGTCGGCGTCACGGCGGCGGTGCTGGCCCAGCCCTTCGGCGGCGACGACGATCTGGCCGGCACCCGCATCCTGGCCGTCGACAACGACGAGAGCGTGCTGGTCGGCCTGACGGCGCTGCTGGAACAGTGGGGTTGCAACGTGCTGGCGGCGCGCAACCCGTACGAGGCGCTGGCGGCGGCGCGCGAGCGGCGCTTCGTGCCGGACCTCGTCGTCACCGACTACCACCTGGACCACGGCGACACCGGCCTGGAGTTCGTCCGCCGCGCCCGCAACGACCTGGGCGGCGCCCTGCCCGCCGTCGTCATCACCGCCGACCGCGACCCCGCCCTGCGCGCGCGTATCGCCGCGGCGGGCGTTCAGCTCCTCAACAAGCCGGTGAAGCCCGCCAAGCTGCGCGCCCTGGTCAGCCACGCCGTGGCGCGCGTGCCGGCGACCGTGTCGTGAAGTGTCCGCCGTTGGGTTTTCGCTGCGCTCAACCCAACCTACGGGAACGTCCCACGTAGGTTGGGTTGAGGCCAAAGCCGAAAACCCAACGGCGGACACTCCCCGCTCACTTCGCCCCGAAGCGCGCCTGATTGGCGAGCATCACCGCCTGCGTGCGGTTGTAGACCTTGAGCTTGCGCAGCAGCGCGGTGACGTGCGTCTTCACCGTCGATTCCTTGATGCCCAGCTCGAAGGCGATCTGCTTGTTGGCCTTGCCCGCGGCCATCAGTTCCAGCACGCGCGATTCCGACCGGCTGAGCTTGCGCAGCGCCGCCGTGTGGTCGCCGGCCGGCGCGTCCTCGGCCGCCGGCTTGGCGACCGGCGCGTTCGGCCACCAGCGCCCGCCGGCCAGCACCCGGGAGATCGCCTCGGCCATCACATAGGGCTCGGCGGTCTTGGGGATGAAGCCGGCGGCGCCGTAGGTGCCGGACTGGTGCACGGTTTCCGGATCGGCGAAGGCGGAGACAATGACGATCGGCACCGAGGGCACGGCGTTGCGCAGGCTGACCAGCGCGCTGAACCCGGTGGCCTGCGGCATGGAAAGGTCGAGCAGGATGAGGTCCAGGTCGGCGTCGGCCTTCGCCCGCGCCTCGTCCAGCGTGGCGGCCTCCACGACGTGGAACTCCTCCCCCATACCCGCGAGGATGTCGCGCAGGGCCTTGCGGAACAGCGGATGGTCGTCGGCAATCAACACCGTCAGCATCGATCCCCGACCCCTCTCCCCCGTCATTCGCCAACGAACGGCAGTGTCCGGCAATTCCGCCCCCGACTCAAGCACGGCCTTGCCCAGACAGGACAATCGCGTGAACCGGTGGGCAATTGCAAAACCCCTTTCCCCTCGCGGGAGCGGGAATGGGGAGAGGGAAGATTTTGACACAGATGAACATAGATAAACACAGATGAACGCCGATGGGCGGCCGCAACCTCGGTCGGTGCCAATCTGAGTCCATCTGTGTTCATCTGTGTCCCAAATATCCTGCCAGATTGAGAACTCACCGGCAGGGCGGTCCTGCACCACACCCCCGCCCCGCCCGTTCACGAGCGGCCGTAACAATGTCCGCGCATCCCGGCTCCGCCGAAAGCGGCTCTCGAACCGGCCGGGCGATCTGCGCTATACCCATGCGCCGGCAACGGCCCGGCAGGCGCGAGGGAGAAGGATGACCATCGGCATCGACATGGGAACGACGACGTCGGGAACGCCGGCGACCGTCAACCTCGAGGAGCTGCTGGCCACCCGCCTGCTGGTGCAGGGCAACTCCGGGTCGGGCAAGTCGCACCTGCTGCGCCGCCTGCTGGAGCAGAGCGCGCCCTGGGTGCAGCAGGCCATCATCGATCCGGAGGGCGACTTCGTCACCCTGGCCGACAAGTACGGCCACCTCGTGGTCGAGGCGGACGAGCACACCGAGGGGGCGCTGACCCGCATCGCCGGGCGCGTGCGCCGGCACCGCGTGTCCGTCGTCCTCAACCTGGAAGGGCTGGACGTCGAGGGGCAGATGCGCGCCGCCGCCGCCTTCCTGGGCGGGCTGTTCGACGCCGACCGCGACGTCTGGTACCCGATGCTGGTGGTGGTGGACGAGGCGCAGCTCTTCGCCCCCGCCGCCGCCGGCGAGGTCGGGGACGAGGCGCGCAAGATCTCGCTGGGCGCCATGACCAACCTGATGTGCCGTGGGCGCAAGCGCGGGCTGGCCGGCGTCATCGCCACCCAGCGCCTCGCCAAGCTCGCCAAGAACGTCGCGGCCGAGGCGTCAAACTTCCTGATGGGCCGCACCTTCCTCGACATCGACATGGCGCGCGCCGCCGACCTCCTGGGCATGGAGCGCCGGCAGGCGGAGATGTTCCGCGACCTGGAGCGCGGCCGGTTCATCGGCCTGGGCCCCGCCATCGCCCGCCGGCCGCTGCCGGTGGCCATCGGCGGCGTCGAGACGGCGGGCCGCAGCGGCAGCCCCAAGCTGATGCCGCTGCCGGACGCGCCGCCGGAGGACGTGCACGAGTTGATCTTCCGCCCCGGCGAGCCGGAACCGGCGCTGCGCCCGGCGCCGCCCCGCCGGCCGCCGCCGCAGAACATGGATCTGCTGTTCCAGCTCGCCCAATCCCGCCCGGCCCTTGCCCCGGCGCCCGAATCGCCCGCCGCCGACGCCGCCCCGGCGATGACGGAGGAGGAGCGCCACGCCCTGCTGGACGAGGTGTTGCGCCAGGTGCTGTCGGAGCCGGATTCGTCCTTCCGTTCGGTCGCCGTGCTGTACCAGGACTTTCTGGTACGCTGCCGCATCCACCGGGTGGGCGGCGAGCCGCTCGACCTGCCGGCCTTCCGCCGCAAGCTGGCGACCGCCCGCGCCGGCGTCGCCGCGGAGGCCGCCGACAGCCCGGAATGGGACAAGGCGCAGGCGGCGGCGGCGGAGCTGTCGGAGGACATCCAGGGCGTGTTCCTGATGCTGGCCCGCGCCGCGATGGAAAAGGCGCCCTGCCCGTCCGACCACGAGGTGGCGCGCGCCTGCGGCAGCCGCTCGGCCGGCCGGGCGCGGCGCCTGCTGACCTACATGGAGCAGCGCGACGTCATCGTCTGCCGCAACGACCGCGGCGGCCAGCGCATCATCGCGCTGCCCGGCCTGGGCTGGGAAACCGCCCCCGGCGACCCCAACGCCGACACCCCTCCCGCCCCGGACCCGAATTCCCCGGACAACGGCGACCTGTTCGCCGTGGCCTGAGCCGCCATGCCGCCGCCCCGCTTGGGCGGGGGAGCGGTGCCCTTCACGCCGCCTTGTGCCCGAAGAACGCCTGCCCGATGTCCGCCGTCACGAGGCCGAGCTGGCCCTGGATCCAGTCGAGGAAATCGTGCAGGCCGTGGCGGATCACGTCGTCGACGGTCTGGTCGCCGAGCGCCGCCCGGATCTCGTCCAGGTGCTCCATCGCCGCCGACGCCCCGGTCAGGTCATAGCGCGAGCGCAACTGGCTGAGGATCCATTCCACCTGACGCAGGCACAGGCTGACCGAGCGCGGGAAGCTGTCCGAGAACAGCAGGAACCCCGCCACCGCCGCCGGAGTCATCCGCCCGAAATACAGCCGCCGGAACGTCTGGTATCCCGCCACCGCGCGCAGCAGCGCGTTCCACTGGCTGAGGTCGAGGGCGGAGCCCACGTCGTCCGGCTTGGGCAGCAGCAGGTGGTACTTGATGTCCAGGAGGCGCGTGGTCTGGTCCGCCCGCTCGATGTAGCGGCCGAGCGAGTAGAAGAACCACGCCTCGTCGCGGTTGGCCGTGCCTTCGACGATGCCGGTGTGCTCCTGGCAGGCCTTGCGGATCTCGGCGCACAGCCTGGACAGGCGCGGCGTGGCGATGTCCTCGCGCGTCAACTGGCGGATGCGGTTGTGGAAGACGTTGAGCTGCGTCCACATCTCGATCGACACCAGCGAGCGCAGGGTCCGCGCGTTCTCCCGCGCGGCCTGCGCGTACGACTGGATCGACGTCGGGTTGCCGGCGTCCAGAAGATAGAAGTCCAGTACGCTCTGCGCGTTGGCCGCCTTGTGCTTGGCGAAGAACGCCTTTTCGTCGGCGTTGATCTGCACGACCGACAGCCAGTTGTGCGCGCCCTTGTCGCGCGCGAAGGTCTCGGTCACTTCCAGGATGCGCGCCGTGTTCTCGACCCGCTCCATGTAGCGGGCCATCCACACGATGCACTCGGCGTAACGGGACAGGAGGTTCGCCATGTTCGTCTTCCCTACGCCAGCACCCAGGTGTCCTTCGACCCGCCGCCCTGCGACGAGTTCACGACCAGCGAGCCTTCCCGCAGCGCCACGCGGGTGAGCCCGCCCGGCAGCACCCAGGTGCCCGAACCGGTCACCGCGAAGGGCCGCAGGTCGACGTGGCGCGGCACGATGCCGCCGTCGGTCAGCGTCGGCGCCACCGACAGCGCCAGCGTCGGCTGGCTGATGTAATTGGCCGGGTCGGCCAGCAGCTTGGCCCGGAACTCCTCGATCTCGGCCCTGCTCGCCTTCGGGCCGATGATCATGCCATAGCCGCCGGACTCACCGACCGGCTTGACCACCAGCTTGTCCAGGTTGTCCAGCGTGTAGGCCAGCGCGTCCGGCTCGCGGCAGATGCTGGTCTCCACGTTGGGCAGGATCGGGTCCTGCTGGAGGTAATAGCGGATGATGCGCGGCATGTAGGCGTAGACCGCCTTGTCGTCGGCGACGCCGGTGCCCACCGCGTTGGCCAGCGCCACGTTCCCCCGGCGATAGGCCCGCATCAGCCCCGGCACGCCGAGCTGGCTGTCCGGGCGGAACACCTCGGGGTCGAGGAAGTCGTCGTTAAGGCGGCGGTAGATGGTGTGGACCGGCGCCAGCCCCTTGGTGGTGCGCATATAGACGCGGTCGTTCTCGACCGTCAGGTCGCGCCCTTCCACCAGCGGGATGCCCATCTCGCGGGCCAGGAAGACGTGCTCGAAATAGGCCGAGTTGTAGATGCCCGGCGACAGCAGCACCACCTGCGGGTCGCCCACGGGGGCGATGGCCGCCATCGCCTCGTGCAGGCGGATGCCGTAGTCGTCCACCGGGCGGACGTGCGTGTCCTCCATCAGGTCGGGGAAGGCGCGCAGCATCAGGATGCGGTTCTCCACCACGTACGACACGCCGGACGGCGTGCGGGCGTTGTCCTCCAGCACGCGGAAGGTGCCTTCGTGGTCGCGCACCACGTCGATGCCGCAGACGTGCGCGTAGGTGCCGTGCGGCACCGTCAGCCCGCGCATCTCCGGCCGGTAGTTGGGGTTGCCCAGCACCATCTCGGCCGGGATGATGCCGTCCTTCAGGATCTTCTGGTCGCCGTAGACGTCGGCGAGGAACAGGTTGATCGCCGCCACCCGCTGCACCACGCCGGCCTCGATGTGAGCCCACTCGTGCGCCGTGATGACGCGGGGGATGACGTCGAAGGGCAGGATGCGGTCGATGGCGTCCTTCTCCGAATAGACGGTGAAGGTGATGCCCAGGTCGTACAGTTCGCGCTCCGCGTCGGCGTTGCGGCGGCGCAACTGGTCCTGCGGCAGGCGGTCGAGCCGGCGGCGGATCGACGCGATGTCGTCGGGCCCGTCCGTGCGCGGGCTCGTCAGCTCGCAGAAGAAGCCGTTCCTGTCGTAGCTCGACAGCAGCCCGGAAAAATTCAATGCGTCGTCCGGCATGGGGCATCCGCTCGGTTCATCCATGCCCCTCCCCAAGCAATGGTCATGCCGCGACCGTCATCGGCGGATTCCGCAGTGCGAAGACGCGGCGGCCGGAGCGAGACGCACAAAGTTTAATCAACCATCGCGCGTTCTGCTCAACCTTCATCCACCCGCACGTCGACGGCGACGGACAGCGCGTGCTCGCCGCCACCGACCACCAGCCCCTTGATGGGGCTGACGTCCTCGTAATCGCGGCCCCAGGCGCAGGTGATGTGCTCGTCCCCCACCGCCATGTCGTTGGTCGGATCGAGGTCGAGCCAGCCGTGGCCGGGTATCCACACCGACACCCAGGCGTGCGAGGCGTCGGACCCGACCAGCTTCGTCTGGCCCGGCGGCGGCCGGGTCAGCAGGTAGCCGCCGACGTAGCGCGCCGCCAGCCCCACGGCGCGCAGGCAGGCGATTTCCAGGTGCGCGAAGTCCTGGCAGACGCCGCGCTTCATCGCCAGCACCTCGGCCAACGGCGTGCTGACCGTGGTGGCGGTGGAATCGTAGCGGAAATCGGCGTGGATGCGCCGGGTCAGGTCCATGGCCGCGTCGAACACCGGCCGCCCGGCCGGGAAGCTGGGCCGGGCGTAGGCGCGCAGGTCGTCGGAAACGGCGGCGAAGGGCGAATCGCACAGGAATTCGGCAGCCTCCAGCGCCTGCTCATCCGATGGGCATTCCAGCGCGGCCCGCACTGCTTCCCACGGCGGCGTCGATCCGGCGGCGACGGCGGGGGGCGCGGTCACCTCGACGAGGCTTTCGGCGATCACCGTCAGCACCCGGTGCGAGGTCTGGATGGTGAGGAAGCTGACCGGGTTGCCGAAGTAATCGACGCGGTCGGCGCGCGTCGCCGGCGCCGGCTCCACCGACAGGGAGGCGCGCAGGCAGCGCTGGCGCTCCGTTTCGCGCGGGATCAGGCGGGCGGCGTGGTGCGAGACCATCACTGGCGTCGAATAAGCGCAGGTGGTGACGTGGCGGACCCGGTATCTCACATCCGCCACTCCCGCTGGCGGGCGGATGGGCTGCCGGCGTGGGCGAAGTACTCGCGGCTCAGCGTCTCCGACAGCTCCCACAGGCGGGCCTGCAGCACCTCCAGCAGCTTGCCCAGGTGGGAATAGCGCCCGTCCTCGTCGGGTGCCGCCAGCACGTCGATGTCGGCGGTGCGCACCGATCCTTCGAGGAAGATCATCAGCCGCTGCTCCGGCCGGATGCGGGCCGCCTCGTGAAAGGCGACCAGACGCCCGACATGGTCGGCCAGCGCCGCGAACTGGAACGCGACCGAGCGCGGGTTGGCGTCGTCGCACAGCAGCAGGTCCAGCGCCGGGGCGAACTGCGGCGTCGGGAAATAGCGCGAGCGGTAGGTCATGCCGCTGTCCGACACCGTCAGCAGCGCGTCGAGCGCCACCGGCAGGTCGCCGCCGCGCAGTTGCAGGACGCCGGACAGCAGGTCGATGAGGTGCGAGGCACGCTCCATGCGCCGGCCGATCTCCAGGAAACGCCAGCCCAGGCCGCGCGTCATGTTCTCCAGCACCAGCCCGCTCGACGCCTCCAGCATCAGAATCAGCCCGTTGAGCGCGCCCAGCACCTCGCCGACGTCGGCCGCCATGGCGGGCTTCAGCCGGTGCGCGGCGGTGTTCAGTTGCTGGACGTTGCGCCAGGTGTCGAGCGACAGGCGGTCGCGCACCCGCGTCGCCACCCGCAACAGCCGGTCCATGTTCGCCACCAGCCCGGTGCGATAGGACGGATCGAACTGCTGGCGCCCCAGCAGCGCCGCCGCGTCGACGACGGTGCCGGCCTGCGCGCGCGTCGGGTGCAGGCCCAGCAGGCTGAGGATGCCGCCGTGCGGCGCCAGCGTCTCGCCGCCGGCACCGGCCAGGCCGCTGGCACTTTCCTCCACCTGGACGTAGATGGTGCGCAGCATGCGGGTGATGCCCTCGCCGCGTTCCAGGTAGCGGCCGAACCAGAACATGTTGTCGGCCACCCGGCTGGGCAGGTCGCGGCCGCCGCGCACCAGCCGCACCGGCGCCGCCACCGGCGGGGTCGTGCGCTTGGGCGGCTCCGGCGCGTCGGACAGCACCCAGGTGTCCTTGCTGCCGCCCTCCCCGCCGCCTTGCAGGGAGGCGTTCGGCAGGTCGCGCGCCGACGACGCCCGCGCCAGCCCGCCGGGCATGGCGCGATAGCCGTCGCCTTGCGCCACCAGGAACGTCCGCAGCACCATGGGCTGGGGCACCAGACGGCCGTCGACCCACACCGGCGCGGTGGAGGGGATGACCGGATCCTGCGCCACATAGGCATGCGGGCGCGCCGCGATGCGGGCGGCGAGATCCTCGCGTTCCGCCGCCGCCAGCGTGTCGCCGAAGATGGCGGGGGCGCGCGAATCGTAGGCCGAGCGGATCGTCAGCCGGCCGAGGTTGGCGAGCACGTGACCGCGCGCCGCCTCGTCCCCGCACCACCACGTGCGCACGGACGGCAGCTTCAGCGGCTCGCCCAGCATGTCGCGCGCCAGACGCGGCAGGAAGGCGGCGAGCGCCGGCGTCTCCAGCACCCCGCAGCCCAGCGCGTTGGCGATCGTCACCGCCCCGGCGCGGACCGCCTGCACCATGCCCGCGACGCCCAGGTCGGAGCGCGAGTCCAGCTCCAGCGGGTCGCACAGGTGGGCCGGCATGTGGCGCAGGATGACGTCCACCGGCTGCAGGCCGTCCAGCGTCTTCAGCAGCACCCGATCGTCGCGCACGGTCAGGTCCTCGCTCTCGACCAGCGGGCAGCCGAGCAGGCGGGCGAGGTAGGCGTGCTCGAAACTGCCGCCGCCGACGCCGCCGGGGCTCAACAGGACGAGGCGCGGCGCGTCGAAACGTCGGGGCGACAGCGACAGCAGGGTGTCGCGCAGGACCTGCACGAAGGGCATCAGCCAGTGCACGCGGGAACTGCGGAAGAACTCCGACAGGATGCGGGTGGTGATGAGCCGGTTCTCCAGCGCGTAGCCAACGCCGGCCGGCGCGTCGGTGCGGTCCCCCACCACGGTCCAGCCGCCGTCGCGGGTGCGGGCGAGGTCGGCGGCGTACAGGTGCAGGAAGATGCCGGCGGCCGGCGCGATGCCGTGGCAGGCGCGCAGGTAGCCGGGATGCCCGAACACCAGCGTCGGCGGCAGCAGCCCGTCCCGCACCAGCCGCCGCTCGCCGTACAGGTCGGCGAGGATCAGGTTCAGCAGGCGGGCGCGCTGCTCCAGCCCGGCGGCCAGCGCCCGCCCCTCGGCCGCTTCCAGCAGCAGCGGCATGGGGTCGAGTTGCCAGGGGCGTTCCAGCCCCTGCGGATCGCCGTGCACGTGGAAGGTGACGCCGTTGTCGGCGATGAGCCGCTGCCCGCGCTCCCAGCGGCGGTTCATCTCCTCCGCCGGCAGCGCCGCCAGACCTTCGACGAACTCCTCCCAATAGGGGCGCACGGCACCGTCCGCCCCCATCATCTCGTCGCAGCCGCCGACGGGCCGGGGGTAGCCGTGGTGGAGTGGGTAGGCCACTCCCTCGCTCAAAGGTTCGGACGGGATGATGGGCACCGGGGATTCGAGGAAACCGTCCCCCACGGTTACGTCAGCCGGAGGTCGAGCGTCAACGGGAACTCCGGATTGGGGCGTTCCGCCGACGGGCTCAATCCGCCGGGGTGGTGCCCGTGATCGAAGAATCGCGCCCGGCGCCGGGCCTCCGCCTCGAAGGCGTTGACCGGGAAGGTGGAGTAGTTGCGCCCGCCGGGATGGGCGACGTGGTAGGTGCAGCCGCCCACCGACCGCCCGTTCCAGCCGTCCACGAGGTCGAGCACCAGCGGCGTGTGCACGCCGATGGTCGGGTGCAGGCACGACGCCGGCTGCCACGCGCGGTATCGCACGCCGGCCACGAACTCGCCCGGCCGCCCGGTCGGATGCAGCGGCACGCGGCGCCCGTTGCAGGCGATCCAGTGCCGCCCGCCGACGATGTTGGACGCCTTGACCTGCAGCCGCTCCAGCGACGAGTCGACGTAGCGCACGGTGCCGCCGCCGCCCGCCTCCTCGCCCATGACGTGCCAGGGCTCCAGCGCCGTGCGCAGTTCCAGGTGCACGCCGTCGCGCTCGATGGTGCCGATGGACGGGAAGCGGAACTCGAAGTGCGGGGCGTACCAGTCCTCGGCGAAGGGGAAACCGGCGCGCTTCATGTCGTCCAACACCTCGCGGAAGTCGGCCCAGACGAAGTGCGGCAGCATGAAGCGGTCGTGCAGCGCGTTGCCCCAGCGCACCGGGGGCGCCGTGTACGGCTTGGTCCAGAACCGCGCGATCAGGCCGCGCAGCAGCAGTTGCTGGGCGAGGCTCATTTGCGCGTGCGGCGGCATCTCGAAGGCGCGGAACTCCACCAGCCCCAGGCGGCCGGTCGGTCCGTCCGGCGAATAGAGCTTGTCGATGCAGATCTCGGTGCGGTGCGTGTTGCCGGTGACGTCCACCAGCACGTTGCGCAGAACCCGGTCCACCACCCACGGCGGCACCGGGGCGCCCAGGCCCGGCAACTGGCCCAGCGCGATCTCCAGCTCATAGAGCGCGTCGTCGCGCGCCTCGTCCACGCGCGGCGCCTGGCTGGTCGGCCCGATGAACAGGCCGGAGAACAGGTAGGACAGGCTGGGATGGTTGACCCAATAGCGGATCAGGCTGCCCAGCAGGTCGGGTCGGCGCAGGAAGGGGCTGTCGGCGGGGGACGCGCCGCCGACGACGATGTGGTTGCCGCCGCCGGTGCCGACGTGGCGCCCGTCGACCATGAACTTCTCGGTGCCCAGGCGCGACTGCCGCGTCTCCTCGTAGACGCCGAGCGTGATTTCCTTCAGATGCTCCCACGAGGTGGCGGGGTGCACGTTGACCTCGATCACGCCGGGGTCGGGCGTGACCTTGATGACGTTCAGGCGGCTGTCGTGCGGCGGCGGGTAGCCTTCGACGTGCACGGGCATGCCGGCGGCGGCGGCCGCGTCCTCGACCGCGGCGATCAGCTCGACATAATCCTCGGCCCGTTCGACCGGCGGCAGGAAGACACACAGCCGGCCGTCGCGCGGTTCGATGCACAGCGCCGTGCGGACGTTGTCGGCGACGAGGCCGCGCTCGGTCTCCTTCATGTCCTCGGGCTGGCCTCGGCGCTGCTCGCCCTGGCCCCAGGTCGCCAGCGGGGCCCCGGCGCGGTAGCGCTGGCCGGCGCGGTCGGGGTCGGGCAGCGGCGCGCGCTCCTCGAACGGGTCGGCCTCGGACAGGTGCGGGCGGTCGGCCGGGGGTATCCACGGCAGCGAGTCCAGCGGCAGGCGGAAGCCCATGGGCGAATCGCCGGGCAGCAGGCACATGCGCTCGCGCCGCGTCGGCCACGGCCCGGTCACCCACCGGCCCCCCTGTGCCGCCCGGCCGTCGGCGGCGTTCCAGCGCTGCAGCGGCAGCGCATAGCCCACCACCGCGTCCAGCCCGCGCGCGAACACCCGCGCCAGCCGCGCCCGCTCCTCCGCGTCGTCCAGCTTGGCGTCGAACGGGTCGACGTTGGCCGGCAGCGCGTGTTCGCGCAGGATGTAGTGCACCGGGTCCTCGTAGGCCGGGCGCAGGTAGGCGGGATCGACCGCCAGCCGCTTCGCCAGCGCCGCGCCGAAGGCGTGCGCCGCCGCCGCGTCGGGCTTGTAATCCCTGGATTCGTCGGCGATCAGCGCCGGCTCGCGCCACAGCGGCTTGCCGTCCGTGCGCCAGTGCAGGGCGAAGGCCCAACGCGGCAGGGATTCGCCGGGATACCACTTGCCCTGGCCGAAGGTGACGACGGCACCCGGCGCGAAGCGGTCGCGCAGGCGCAGCAGCAGGTCGGCGGCGCGCACGCGCTTGGTCGGGCCCAGCGCCTCGGTGTTCCACTCCGCGCCCTCCATGTCGTCGACGGCGACGAAGGTCGGCTCGCCGCCCATGGTCAGGCGCACGTCGCCCGCTTTCAGCCGCTCGTCGATGACCGCGCCCAGCGCGTCGATGGCCCGCCACTGCGCCTCGGAATAGGGCTTGGTGACGCGCGGCGTCTCGTAAAGGCGCGTCACCTCCATGTGGTGGCCGAAGGTGACCTCGCATTCCTCCACCAGACCGGTGATGGGGGCGGCGCTGGTGGGGTCGGGGGAGCAGGCCAGCGGGATGTGCCCCTCCCCCGCCAGCAGGCCGGAGGTGGGGTCGAGGCCGATCCAGCCGGCGCCGGGCAGGTACACCTCGGTCCAGGCGTGCAGGTCGGTGAAGTCGGCCGGCGGCCCGGCCGGCCCGTCCAGCGGCTTCACGTCGGGAACGAGCTGGATCAGGTAGCCCGACACGAAGCGCGCCGCGAAACCCAGGTGGCGCAGCACCTGCACCAGCAGCCACGCGCTGTCGCGGCACGATCCGGTGCGCTTGCCCAGCGTCTCCTCGCAGGTCTGGACGCCCGGCTCCATGCGGATGACGTAGCCGATGGCCCGCTGCAGGCGCTGGTTCAGTTCGACCAGGAAGTTGGTGGTCTGCTTCTCGCTGCGGTCCACCGTCTCCAGGAAGGCGGCCAGCCCCGGCCCCGCCGGCTCGCACAGGCGGTAGGGCGCCAGTTCGTGCGCGAGGTCGGGGTCGTATGTGAAGGGAAAGGTTTCGGCGCTGGGTTCCAGGAAGAAGTCGAAGGGGTTCATCACCGACATGTCGGCGACGACGTCCACGGTGACCGTGAACTCCCGCGTGCGTTCGGGGAAGACCAGCCGGGCCAGCCAGTTCCCCTGCGGGTCCTGCTGCCAGTTGAGGAAATGGTCCTCCGGCGTGATCTTCAGCGAATACGACAGGATGGGCGTGCGCGAGTGCGGCGCCGGGCGCAGCCGCACCACCTGCGGCGACAGCGTGATGGGCCGGTCGTAATGATACTCGGTCCGGTGCGTGAGGCCGACGCGGATGGTCATCGCACGCTCTCCATCATGGGGCTGGTTTCGTTCATCGGCAGCGGCGCTATGTCCTCGAAGGAGCGGCGCAGCGCCTCGCCCCAGCGGCGGCGGATCTCCGCCAGATAGGGGTGCCCCTCGGTGAAGCGTTCCTGGTACCCGGTGCGCAGGGTATCCCGCTGGTAGCACATCAGGTCGATGGGCAGCCCGACCGACAGGTTGCTGCGGATCGTCGAATCGAAGGAGATCAGCGTCAGCTTGGCGGCCTCGGCAAGGCTCATGCGCTGGTTCAGCAGGCGGTCGAACACCGGCTTGCCGTACTTGGTCTCGCCGATCTGGAAATAGGGGGTGTCGGGCATCGCCTCGATGAAGTTGCCGGCGGCGTAGATCTGGAACAGGCGCGGCGGCTCGCCCTTGATCTGGCCGCCCAGCAGCAGCGTGGCGTTGAAGTCGTAGTTGTGCTTCTTCAGATGCTCGGCATCGATGCGGTGCACCTCGCGCAGGGCCTCGCCGGCCAGACGCGCGACCTGGAACATGGTCGGCGCCTTCAGGATGTTGGCGCCCTTCTTGCCCCGCGTGCCCTCGTGCAGCAGCGACAGCGCCGCCTGCGTCACCGCCAGATTGCCGGCCGACAGGAACACCAGCACCCGGTCGTCGTCCTTCGTGAAGATCTTCATCTTGCGATAGGTGGCGACGTTGTCGACGCCGGCGTTGGTCCGGCAGTCCGAGGCGAAGACAAGGCCGTCGTTCAACAGCAGCCCAACGCAGTAGGTCATGGTTTCCCCAACACGAGTTTCCCCCGACGGCAGCAACTCCCATGCCAGCGCCGGCCGGCGCGCATCCGCGCGGCGGTGCCCGTCCGGGTTGGCGCGCCATCGCCCGCGGCCGGTGCATCCTGCCGCCCACGCGGCGCCCGACTGCCCGTTTTTCGGGCAAACGCCCGATGGGGAACAAACCCGGCGGGTGCCGGTTACCCTGCGGCCCCGAACACCCCTCCGGCCACGGACCCGATCATGCAGCCGTTCCGCATCCGCCACGTGACGACCTACCGCTACGCCAACCCGGTGACGTTCGGCGATCACCGGCTGATGGTGCGTCCGCGCGGCAGCCACGACATGAAGCTGCGCGCCAGCACGCTCGCCATCAGCCCGCCGCCGTCGTCCCTGCGCTGGATGCACGACGTGTTCGGCAACTCCATCGCCATCGCCTCCTTCGACACCCCGGCGGCGGAGCTGGAATTCGTCAGCGAACTGAAGCTCGACCATTACCCGCTGGACGAGCCGGATTACGAGATCGAGAGCTACGCGCGGACCTACCCCTTCAGCTATTCGGCCGAGGAGGCGCCCGACCTCGCCCGCACCATGCTGCGCCACTATCCCGACCCGGAGCACAAGGTGGACGCATGGGCCAAGGGCTTCGTCATCCCCGATCCGGCAGGCGAGGGCGGCCTGGTCGACACGCGCACCATGCTGGAACGCATGACCATGGGCATCAAGGACGGCTTCACCTACGCCGCCCGCGACGCGGAGGGCACGCAGTCGCCGGTGGAGACGCTGGAGACGGGCAGCGGCAGTTGCCGCGACTTCGCATTGCTGATGATGGAGGCGGTGCGCAGCCTGGGCCTCGCCGCGCGGTTCGTCAGCGGCTATCTCTACGACCCGGCGGTGGACGACGCGGCGGACGGCACCGTGGGAGCGGGGGCGACGCACGCCTGGGCGCAGGTGTACCTGCCCGGCGCCGGCTGGGTGGAGTTCGACCCGACCAACGGCATCATCGGCGGCAAGCACCTGCTGCGCGTCGCGGTATCCCGCGACCCGGCCCAGGCCATCCCCGTGTCGGGAAGCTGGTTCGGCGCGCCGGCCGACTTCCTCGGCATGACCGTGGAGGTGAGCGTGACGGCGGGGGGATAGCGTATTTCAGCCCCTCCCCCGGCCCCGCCGGGGGCGTGGAGCCGGTGCCGAAGGCAACAAGCGCCAGCGGCGATTGTAGGCGGAACGCGGTAGCCCGGCTTGCGGGCGACCGTGGAGGGACCCAGCCGCAGGCTGGGAGGGTGGGGGCAAGTTGTTCGCGAGGATCAGCGGCCCCACGCCTGCCACACAGGCCGTTGCCCCCACCCTCCCACTTCGTGGGCCCCTCCCTCCCCCGCCGGAGGCGAGGGAGGGGTATTACCCCACCGCCTGCAAGCGCGCCCCGACCACCTTCTTCTCCGTCAGCGGCAAATTGTAGGTCACCGTCGCCCCGAAGGCGCCGGGGTCCGTGGGATCGACGCGCACCTTGTCGAAGGCCAGCACGCGCGTGCCCAGCGTGAACCCTTCCTTCAGATCGTGGGTGACCATGAAGACAGTCATCTTCTCCTCCGCCCACAGGCGCAGCAGCAGCTCGTACATCTGCGCCTTGGTGCCGGCGTCCAGCGCGCCGAACGGTTCGTCCAGCAGCAGGACCTTGGGCTTCAGGATCAGCGCCTGGGCGATGGCGAGGCGCTGCTGCATGCCACCCGACAGCTCGGCCGGGTACTTGCCCAGATGGTTGCCCAGGCCCACCGCGTCCAGCACGCCGCGCGCCTCGTCCATCGCCGCCCGGCGCCGCGCGCCGAACAGCCGGCCGAGGAACCGGGATCCCTGGAATTCGCGGCCCAGGATGACGTTCTCCAGAACCGTCAGGTGCGGGAAGACGGAATAGCGCTGGAACACCACACCACGGTCGGGGCCGGGCTCGGCCACCAGGGGCGCGCCGTCCAGTTCGATCGCCCCGCGCGTCGGGCGTTCCTCGCCCAGCAGCAGGCGCAGGAAGGTGGTCTTGCCGCACCCCGACGGGCCGACCAGCGCGCAGAACTCGCCCGAGGGGATCTCCAGATTGACGCGCTCCAGCACCACCTGGTTGGGGTATTCCATCCACAGGTCGCGGACGGTGACGGTGCTCATGACGACCCCTTTCCGGCCTTGAGCCACGGGAAGCACGCATCGTTGAAGCGGCGCAGAAGGTAGTCCGACGCGAAGGCCAGCAGCGTGATCCAGGCGACGTAGGGCAGGATGACGTCCATCGCCATGTAGCGCCGCACCAGGAAGATGCGGTAGCCCAGCCCCTCGGTCGCCGCGATGGCCTCGGCCGAGATAAGGAACAGCCACGCCGGCCCCAGCGACAGCCGCAGCGCGTCGGCCAGCCGCGGCAGCACCTGCGGCAGCACCACCCGCACGATGATCTGCCACGTCGACGCCCCCAGCGTCTGCGCCTTGATCAGTTGCTCGCGCGGCATCTCGCCGACGCGCATGGCGAGGTCGCGGACCAGGAACGGCGCCACGCCGACAACGATCAGCACGACCTTCGACAGCTCATCAAGGCCGAAGACGATGAACAGCACCGGCAGCACCGCCATCGGCGGCACCATCGACAGCATGGCGACGAAGGGCGACAGACCCGCCCGCACATAGGGGATCAGCCCCATGCCGATGCCGAACACCAGCGCCAGCGCCGTTGCCACGCCCAGCCCCAGGCCCAGCCGGTGCAGGCTGGCCACCGTGTCCACCCACATCAGGTAGTCGCCGGTCCGCGCGTCGGGCGAGAAGGCCATGCGGGCGACGGCGGCCACCATGTTCGACAGCGGCGGCAGCAGCTTGTCGTTGGGGTTCTCCGCCAGCCGCAGCGCCGAGGCGACGGCGTAGGCGGCGCACGCCGCCAGGAACGGGAGGGCGCCCCAGAACAGGACGCCTCCCCGGCCAGGGCGCCGGTTGATGACCCGGCGCATCGATCAGAGCTTCCCGTCGGCGGCGAGCTTCATCGCCTCGGCGTCGAAGCGCAGCTTGACGTTCTTCGCGTCACCCAGCACCACGCCGGCCGGGAAGGCGATGCCGACCGCGTCGCGGCTCTTGGCGCCCTCGCCCAGCAGCCCGTGGTCGAAGGAGAAGCTGCGCACGAGGTCCATGGTCTTGATCAGCTCGCCGCCGGTGGCGAAGGCCACGCCCTCGGCCGGGGTGTAGAACATCTTCGTGGTGGCGAGCTGCGCCTGATAGCCGGCCAAGTCGGTACCCGACGCCTTCGCCATCGCCTCCAGCGCCGCCTTGCCGGCGGGCGTGTCGGGCCGGGTCATCAGGCCCATGATCTCGTACCACGCGCCCACCAGCGCCTTGGCGAAGTTGGGGTTGTCCTTCAGCGTGGCGGTGTTGACGACCATCAGGTCGATGATCTCGCCCGGAACCTTGGAGCTGTCGAAGACCATGGTGGCGCCCTGGACCTTCGTCACCTCGCTCAACTGCGGGTTCCAGGTGACGGCGGCGGTGACGTCGGCCGAGGAGGAGAAGGCCGACACGATGTCAGCGTCGGCGGTGTTCACCACCGTCACGTCCCGTTCCTTCAGCCCCACCGTGTCCAGCGCGCGGGCCAGCAGGTAGTGGGACACCGACAGCTCGACCAGATTGACCTTCTGGCCCTTGATGTCCTTGAGGGTCTTGCCCTTCTTCAGGACCACGCCGTCGTTGCCGTTGGAATAGTCGCCGGCGATCAGCGCCGTGGTGTCCACGCCGCCCGCCGCCGGGATGGTCAGCGCGTCCATGTTGGTCATGACGCAGCCGTCGAAGGCGCCGGCCGTGTATTGGTTGATCGATTCGACGTAGTCGTTGATCTGCACCACGTCGACCTTGATGCCGTACTTGTCGGCCCACTTCTTCATGATGCCGCTGTCGGCGGCGTAGCCCCACGGCATCCAGCCGGCGTAGATCGACCACGCCACGCGGAAGTTCTTCTTCTCCGCCGCGAAGGCCGACGACTGGGTGGTGACCACGGCGGCGGCGAGGGCCACGCCGAACACCACGCGCTTGAGCAAGGTCCGCATCTGCAAAGCTCCTTATTCCTGAAGGGTGTCGTTACCGCGCCAGCCAGCGGCGCCAGCCACCGAAGCGGGTGATGTCTTCCGCGCCCTGGAGCGCGATGGGTTCGCACAGGAAGCCCTTCACGGGCGTGCCGTCCTCCAGCACGACGGTGCCGATGGTCATGGGAGCGGGCACCTCGGCCACGAAGCGGCCGAAGGCGGCGTCGTCCAGTTCCCACACCTCCAGCTCGATGCCGCCGGCCCCGGCCGGGTCGCGCACCAGCCCCGGCTTGGCCGGAACGGTGCCGGCCAGGGCATGGAGGCGGTAGCCTTCGGCCGTCCGCGCCGTGCGGACCAGCCGCGCCCCGCACCCGGTGAGCTGGTGGTTGAGCGGCTGGCCGGAGAGATGCGCACCCACCACGGCAAGGCGCACCGTGCCCGGCGCGGCGCGGTCGGCGTCCGGCGGCGGTCCTTCCGGCAGATGGCCGGTGGCGCCGATGGGAAGGACCTGCGCCCGGTGGAAGCGGTCGGCCAACGCCGCCAGCCCCCCGTCCGCGAAGGCCCGCCCCACCAGCGTCACGCCGAAGGGCAAACCGTTTGCGCGGAACCCCGCCGGCACGGCGATGGCCGACAGGTCCATCAGGTTCACGAAGTTCGTGTAGTATCCCAGGTTGCTGTTCAGCCGCACGGGCTCGGCCGCCAGCTCCGCGATGGTGTAGGTGGTGCCGGTGGTGGGCAGCAGCAGCACGTCCATCTTCGCCCACTCCGCCTCCGCCCGGCGGATCAGTTCGGCCAGTCGGTAGAAGCCGGCGAAGGCGTCGGCGGCGCCGATGGTCGCGGCGCCCAGGACGATGCCGCGCACCACCGGATGGATGGCTTCCGGGTTGCTCTCCGCGAACGGCCGGATGGCGGCCAGCCGCTCCGCCACCCAGGGGCCGGAGTAGAGCAGTTGCGCGGCGTCGCGGAACGGCGTGAAGTCCACCGCCACCCGCACACCGCCCAGCGCCTCCATCCGATCGGCCGAGGCGGCGAACAGCGCCGCCGCCGCCTCGTCGCCGAAGAACTCCAGCCCGTCCGCCGGCACGCCGAAGCGGAAGCCCGGCGGCAGCGGCGCCGGCAACGTCGCGCCGGCCGGCGCCGTGCGCGAGTACGGGTCGGCGGCGTCGTACGCCCCCGTGACCGCCAGCACCGCCAGCGCGTCGCCCGCCGTGCCGGCGAAGATCGACACGCAGTCCTGCGTGCGGCAGGCCGGCACCACGCCGGCCGCGCTGACCAGCCCCTTGGTCGGCTTCAGCCCGACGATGTTGTTGAAGGCGGCCGGCACACGCCCCGACCCCGCCGTGTCGGTGCCCAGCGCGAAGCTGACCAGCCCCGCCCCCACCGCCACGCCCGAGCCGGAGCTGGACCCGCCCGACACGTACCGCGCGTCGAACACCGACGAACACGCCCCGTAGGGGGAGCGCGTGCCGACCAGACCCGTGGCGAACTGGTCCAGGTTGGTCTTGCCGATCAGGATGGCGCCCGCCGCCTCCAGCCGCTCCACCACCGTGGCCGAGCGGTCGGGGGTGTAGGCGAACTCCGGGCAGCCGGCGGTGGTCGGCAGGCCGGCCACGTCGATGTTGTCCTTCACCGCGAAGGGGATGCCGAACAGCGGCAGCTCCTCCCCCGCGGCGCGGCGGGCCTCGGCGGCGGCCAGACGCCGGCCGGTGTCCGCGCGGGACAGCAGGTGGATCCACACCGGCCGTTCGCCCATCGCGGCAATGCGGTCGTGGACGGCGTCCAGCACCGCCGCCGGCGACAGGCCGCCGTCGGCGTAGGCTTTGGCGAGAACCGCGATTTCCAGGCTGTGTACGGTCATGCTCCGTCCTTTCACGCGGCGGCGGGGAGGAAGACGGCCAGGGTCTGGCCCAGCGTCACCGCCTGCCCCTCGGCGCAGCGGATCTCCGCCAGCGTGCCGTCCGCCGGGGCGGCCACGGTGATTTCCATCTTCATCGATTCGACGATCAGCAGCGGGTCGCCGGCCTTCACCGCGCGGCCGGCTTCGGCGGCGATCTTCCACACGCTGCCTGGCACGGGGCTGGGCACCGCCTCGCCACCCGGCGGCAGGTCGCCGTGGGTATCCATGCCGGCATCGTCGGGCATCTCGGCCACGTAGGCGTTCTGCCCCGCCGCTTCCCAGCGCCCGCGTTCCTCCTCGAAGGCGGCCTGCTGGCGGGCCTTGAAGGCGGCGATGCTGGCGCGGTTGTCGTCCAGGAAGCGGTGGTAGTCGGCGAGGCGGAACGTCTCCTCCTCGATGCGCAGCTTGGCGCGGCCCAGCGGGAAGTCGGCGCGGAACCGCATCAGCTCCTCGTGGGTCACGGGGAAGAAGCGGATCTGGTCGAAGTGGCGCAGCAGCCAGGGCTTGCCCGGCTCGAAGGCGTCGGTGGCCTTGTGCGTGTTCCACATCTGGCAGGTGCGGCCGACGAACTGGTAGCCGCCCGGCCCCTCCATGCCGTAGACGCACATGTAGGCGCCGCCGATGCCCACGGCGTTCTCCGGCGTCCAGGTGCGCGCCGGGTTGTACTTGGTGGTGACGAGGCGGTGGCGCGGGTCAACCGGCGTCGCCACCGGCGCGCCCAGGTACACGTCGCCCAGCCCCAGCACGAGGTAGCTGGCGCCGAAGACGATCTCCTTGACCGCCTCGACGTCGTCCAGCCCGTTGATGCGGCGGATGAACTCGATGTTGCTGGGGCACCAGGGGGCGTCGGCGCGCACCGACTGCATGTACTTGGAGATCGCGAGGCGGGTCGCCTCGTCGTCCCAGGACAGCGGCAGGTGGATGATGCGTGTCGGCACCTCCAGATCGTCCACGGCGGGGAGTTCGTCCTCCGCCGCCACCAGCCGGTCGAGCAGGGTTTCGAGCGGCAGGACGCGGCTGTCGTAATGGATTTGCAGCGACCGGATGCCCGGCGTCAGGTCCAGGATTCCCGGAAGGCCCTGCGCCGCCAGCCATTGCTGAAGCGCGTGCGCGCGGAAGCGCAGGGTCAGGTCCAGCACCAGCGGCCCGTATTCGACCAGCAGGTAGGCGTCCCCCGCACGGCGGTAGACGACGGCGGGGCGGGTTTCGGTG
Organism: Azospirillum sp.; assembly: GCA_036401175.1. GTDB lineage: Bacteria > Pseudomonadota > Alphaproteobacteria > Azospirillales > Azospirillaceae > Azospirillum. Next base: position 24,188 of record DASWVP010000111.1, read on the forward strand.
GCGGGGAGGGTGTGGAGCACCGCATCATCCCCGAAACGCTCCGCCTCCGCCGGCATCAGCCGCTTGAACCGAACCTTATCCCCCGGCCGCAACTGGCCCACCTTCCACAGCTCGGCGCCGACGATCGTCGCCGGGCAGACGAAGCCGCCCAGGCTCGGGCCGTCCGGCCCCAGGATCACCGGCATGTCGCCGGTGAAGTCGATGGCGCCGATGGCGTAGGCGTTGTCGTGGATGTTGGACGGGTGCAGCCCCGCCTCGCCGCCGTCCGTGCGCGCCCACTGGGGCTTCGGCCCGATCAGGCGCACGCCGGTGCGGCTGGAGTTGTAGTGCACCTCCCAATCCGCGGCGAAGAAGGTGGCGATGTCCTCGTCCGTGAAGAAGTCCGGGGCGCCGTGCGGGCCGTAGAGCACGCCGATCTCCCACGCATGGCCGTGCGCCGGGATCTCGTCGGCGTCCAGCGCCCGCATGGGGCCGGCCGGCGCGTCGCCCAGGTGCAGCACGTCGCCGGGCAGCAGCGCCCGCCCGCCGTGCCCGCCGAACCGGCCCAGCGTGAAGGTGGACTTGCTGCCCAGGTAGTCCGGCACGTCCAGCCCGCCGCGCACCAGCAGGTAGGCGCGGCAGCCCGCCGCGCTCAGCGTGCCGATGCGCAGCGTCGCCCCGGCCGGCACGGCCACCGGCTGCCAGTAGGGCACGGGCTGCCCGTCGATGTCCGCCGGCATACGCGCCCCGGCAAGGCAGACCACGGCGGCGGCGTTGAAGCTCAGCGTCGGGCCGGACACGGTGATCTCCAGCCCCGCCGCCCCTTCCGGGTTGCCCAGCACCCGATTGCCCAGGCGGAAGGCCAGCGGGTCCATCGGCCCGGACGGCGGCACGCCGACCTCCCAATAGCCGACGCGGCCGGGATGGTCCTGCACCGTGGTCAGGGTGCCGGGGGTGACGACCTCCACCGTGCGCGCGGCGTAGGCGAAGCTCTCCAGATAGCGGGTGGTGATGCCGCCCGCCGCAAACGCCGGGTCGGCCGCGAGTTGGCGCAGGTAACCGAGGTTCGTCTCGATCCCCGCCAGCCGGCAGCGCGCCAGCGCGTCGCGAAGCTTGGCGAGCGCGTCGGCGCGGTCGGCACCGCGCACGATGATCTTGGCCACCAGCGGGTCGTAGAAGGGCGTGACCTCGCTGCCCTGCTCCACCCAGGTTTCGACGCGGGCGTCCTCGGGGAACACCGCCTCGGTCAGGATGCCGGAGCACGGGCGGAAGTTGCGGCCGGGGTCCTCGGCGTAGACGCGCACCTGGATGGCCGCCCCGCTCGCGGTCCCGGCGTGTTCGGCCAGCGGCAGGGGCTCCCCCGCCGCCTGCCGGATCATCCATTCCACAAGGTCGATGCCGGTGACCTCCTCGGTCACGCCGTGCTCGACCTGCAGGCGGGTGTTGACCTCCAGGAAGTACGCCGCGCCGGCCGCGTCGTCGTAGACGAACTCCACCGTCCCGGCCGACTGGTAGTTCACCGCGCGGCCCAGCCGCTCGGCGGCGTCGAACAGGCCGCGGCGCAACGCGTCGCTGATGCCGGGGGCCGGCGTCTCCTCGACCACCTTCTGGTTGCGCCGCTGGGCGGAGCAGTCGCGCTCGCCCAGCGCCACCACCGTGCCCTTGCCGTCGCCGAAGATCTGCACCTCGATATGCCGGGCGCGCTCGACGAACTTCTCCAGGTAGACGCCGCCGTCCTTGAAGTTGTTGCGCGACAGGCGGCAGACCGCCTCGAACATGCCTTCCAGCGCGTCCGGGTCGCGGCACAGCTGCATGCCGATGCCGCCGCCGCCGGCCGTGCTCTTGATCATCACGGGATAGCCGATGCGCGCGGCTTCCGCCCTCGCATGCGCCACGTCGTCCAACAGCCCGCTGCCCGGCGACAGCGGTACGCCGCTGCTCTCGGCCAGTTCACGCGCCGTGTGCTTCAGGCCGAAGGCGCGCATCTGCTCGGGCGTTGGGCCGATGAAGGCGATGCCGGCCGCCGCGCACGCCTCGGCGAAGCCGGGATTCTCCGACAGGAAGCCATAGCCGGGGTGGATGGCCTGCGCGCCCGTCGCCTTCGCCGCCTCCAGGATGCGGTCGGCGTTCAGATAGCTGTCCGACACGGCGGCCGGGCCGATGCAGACGGCCTCCCCCGCCAGCGCCACGTGCAGGGAATGGGCGTCGGCCTCCGAATAGACGGCGACCGAGGCGATGCCCATGCGGTCGAGCGTGCGGATGACACGGCAGGCGATCTCGCCGCGGTTGGCGATCAGGACCTTGGTGAACATGCTTCGTCCCCTTACACCGGATCCCAAACCAGCACCTCGATGGGTGTCGGGTTGTAGGCGTTGCAGGGGTTGTTGAGCTGCGGGCAGTTGGAGATCAGGACGATCACGTCCATCTCCGCGCGCATCTCCACATACTTGCCGGGGCCGCTGACCCCGTCGGCGAAGGTCAGCCCGCCGTCCGGCGTGACCGGCACGTTCATGAAGAAGTTGATGTTGTGGGTGATGTCGCGCTTGCTCAGGCCGAAGTGCTCGTTCTCCGCCACTGCCAGCATCCAGCTGTCGCGGCATGCGTGCATGCACTTCTTCTCCAGCGCGTAGCGCACCGTGTTGCTTTCGGTGGCGCAGGCGCCGCCCAGCGTGTCGTGCCGCCCGACCGTGTCGGCGACGATCTCCAGCATGGGGTTGCCCAGGGTGGACATGAGCTTGGTGCCCACCGACAGATAGACGTTGCGCTGCGCCTGGATGGTGTCCACGGCGCTGTAGCGCTCGGCCGGGTCGGCGGCGCTGTAGAACAGGGTGTCGGCCGCCTGGTTGCCCTCCAGGTCCACGATGCGCAGCGTCTGTCCCTTGCGGACCACCTCCATCCAGTAGTCACCGGCCGGAACGACCTTGCGGTAGGCGGCGTCCTGCGGCGCGAGCGTGCTTTCCTTGATCATGGCGCGCTCCTCAACCGCAGACGTGGTACAGGCGGGTGTTCTCGAACCCGCGTTCGTTCTCGGGCCGCGAGCATTTGCAGCGGTCGTCCTCGGCCACCGGCGGCGCCGTGCGAAGCTGGTAGGCGACGGGCTTGCGCGGGTACTCGGTCGCGGGGTTCAGCGGGTGCGGGCAGGTGTGCAGCAGCACCAGCGTGTCCATCTCGAAGCGCAGGTCGACGAAGGCGCCGGCCTTGGCGTGCGCCGGGTCGAAGACCAGCGAGCCGTCCTCCTCCGTCGCCACCTTGCTGAACCAGTTCACGTTGGCGGCCAGATCGCGGCGGCCCAGCCCGTACTTGGCGCCTTCCACCAGAAAGCTGTCGTGGCCGTTCAGGGTCCAGCCGTTGCGGTGCTCCTGATAGCTCCTGTGGCCCCAGCGCTCGGCGACCAGCGCCTTGGTGGAATTGCCGCACACCGTGTCGTGCCAGCCCGACGTGTCCTCGACGATGGAGCAAAAGATCCGCCCCATATCGGAATACAGGCAGTGCCCGGCCGTCAGCTTGAAGGTGTGCTGGCACTTCAGCGTGTCGGGGGCGTTGTAGCGCTCCAGCAGGTTCTGCGGGTTGTAGAACAGCATGCCGACGTTGGCGCCGCCCTCGTGGTCGATCAGCCGCAGGACCGTCCCGCGCCGGACGGTGAGCGACCAGTGCTTGCCGCCGGGAATCTCGTCCTCGTACAGGACGTCCTGCGTGGCGTGGTCGTGGGTCATCCCTTGCCTCCTTCCCGTACCGGGTCGTCCCGGCCGAGGCTCCAGGCACGGAACGCCCCACCTTGGGGGAGGTCCGCGGGCCGGGTCGTCCCGGCCGGAGCAGATCAAAGGAGGATTGCAGGCGTTGGGAAGTCCCACCGGAGCTGCAGCCTCCGTGTTCGGAACCTCCCGGGCTTTTGTCCCGCCGTGTGCCTGCCCGCTGTTCACCGGACAGGTTGCCGCTCTCGGACCAGTCACCGGGGCAACACGGACGTGCGCCCCGGCCGGAACCCTAGCGGCTCTCGCCCATACCATCGCAATCGCCGTGCCAGACGCCGCAGCGGCGGCAACCCTGACGAATCGCGCCGCCATCGGCGTGCGCGTTCGCTGGGCATTTCAGCACATGCCCGTAATTCAGGCATTTGCGATGAGGATTTGTGCAGATGGGCGGCGAGCGATCAGGCGAGGTCGTCCAGCGCCTGCTGCAGCGACGGGTACAGGGCCTCCACCACCGATCCGTCGGGGCGGACCGGGGCGGGCAGCAGGGCGGCGGCGTCGAGCGCGCCGGCGAGGTCGAGGCCGTTGACCTCCACGAACCCGCCGTGGTCGCCATAGCGGCCGGCGATCCAGTCGGTGCCCGCCGGATCGCCGTCGAGGCTGTTGTTGCACGAGATCAGCGCGTGCGTGTCGTCGTTGGACGCGCGCAGCCACGCCAGACAGCCGTCGCCGGTGTCCACGGCCGCGAACCCCGCCTCCGCCAGCGCCTCGCGCACGGCCGGCCGGACCGCCACCGCATCCGGTGCGATGGGTTGCGCGTGCCCGCCGGTGCCCGTCTTCGCGTCGTCCATCGTCGTACCCGCCGAACCGTGATGCCTTCCAGGACAACAGGAGGAGCGGAGGAACGTGCCTTCCCCATCGCGCCGTTCAGGGTTCCGAATAGCCCTGCACGCGCAGGCGCAATTCGTGGGCGGCGGGATCGCGGTCGAAGTACAAGCCGCCGCGCCGCGTCGAACCGGCGGGAACATAGTCGAACTCGGCCTCCGCCGTCTCCACCACCGCCGAACCGGACATCAGTTGCCCGACCACGCGGACCCCGGCCCCGGTGGCGCCGCCGGTGTTCTCCGCCCGGATGCCGGCATGCCAGCGCTGGCCGTCATGCGTCACCTTTTCGACGCTGAGCACGAACACCGGATTGCCGCCGTTGCGGAACAGCCCCTCGTATCCCAGGATGCCCACCGCCCCCAGGAACAGCAGCGCCCCGATCCCCGAGGTGATCCACGCCAGCCAGGAGACGGATGCGGCACCGGTCCCGCGCCGTCCTTGCGCGCCTTCGCCGTCCCGCCGCGCGGCCTCGACCATCGGCGTTCCCTCCTTCACACGATCAGCCGGGCCGTGGCGGCGCCCAGCGCGCCGGGGAAGCTCAGCACGACCATGGCGGTCACCAGTTCCATCGCCGACAGGCCGGCCACCCGTTCGAACGTCCACAACAGATAGAAGCTGACCAGCAGCGCGATGCCGTACCCGGCGACCGTGAAACGCAGGAAGACGCTGCGGAAGGGGGCTTCGCCGCCGCTTTCCTGCCCGGCGAACCCCACCGTGTACACGAAGGCGTGCAGCAGGCCGAGCGACAGCAGGGCCAGCGCCAGCGTGTGCCACGGCGTCATCTTGTAAGCGATCAGCACCATCTCTTCCGTCGGCGCCACGTTGAATCCGACGAACAGCGCGCCGACCATCATCAGGAACAGCTCGCCCGCGTAGGACGACCGTTTCCGGCGCTCCTGGTCCGGCCCGTCCCGGCCGCCCAGTTGCTTGCGCGCCAGCATGGCGCCGATGCTGGCCGGCACCGACTGCAAGGCGATCTTGCCGACGATTTCCGGCAGCGGCTGGCTTCCCGTGGTGATCCCGAACACGGTCAGCAGCGCCGCCGACACCAGGAAGCCGATGCCGAACGCCGTCAGCGCGTCGATCAGGTCGTCCTGCCAGCAGAAGGTCTCCTCGAAGCCGGAAAAGAAGGACAGGCCGAACAGGACCGGCAGCGTCACCACCATGAACAGCGCCAGCCGGAACCGGTCCATGTAGAACCCCAGCTCCCACATCTCCATGGTCATCAGCAGCGGGAAGGCGAAGATGACCGCCCCGGCCGACGCGCGCGCCAGCACCCGGGCGAAATGCTCCTCGTCATGGATGATGGCGCGCTGGTGGGTGGTGTCCATGGCAGGTAAATGCGCGGGCCGCCCCCGTGTTCCCCCCTTCGTGTTCCCCATCCGGGCCCGGCTCCGGCGCCTTGATCGCCGCGGCGGGAAGCATCACTTGGCTGAAGGGCGACGGCCACCCGCGCGGGGAGCACGATGACGCACGCGATCCTCTTTGGTGAACGCTCCGGGCGCGACGTCGCGGAGTTCCTGAAAACCACCATGGCGCACGACGGCACCGTCCGTGTCCGGCCGACGCCGAGCCGGGCCGAGACGGTCGTCTACCAGCGGTCGCTGGCGGATCCCTGCTACGAAATCTCCGTCGAGTCCTTCGCCGACGGCGCCGCGTCCAGGATCTACGACGGCGCGCGGACCGAAGTCGCCATCGGCGGCGACGGCCGGGGCGTGCGCGCCCTCGCCACGCTCCTGGCGCAGGAGTTCGGCGGGCTGGTGCAGGTCTACGACCACTGGACCGCCGTCCCCGGCGCCCGCGCGGACCGGCTGTCGCCGAAGGCCCGGCTCTGCGTCGCCGTCTTCCACCTGTTCGGGCAGGTCAGCGGATTTCCAGCGGCGGCCCGCGACACGGCCGGGCTGGCCGCCCTGAAGGCCGCCATCGACGCCCACCTCGCCGACGGCGCCCCGCCCTGACACGGCCGGGGGGCCGGCGCCCGCGCGCTATTCGTGCCCGACGCCCAGGCGTTCCGCCACCTTGCGCAGGTCGACGCGCCTGAGGAGATCCACGGTGATCGGCCGCTTGTCGTTCCAGAAGACCATCGAACCGAGCAGCCCCTGCACCTCGTCGGACATCAGGAGGCGATGCAGCAGGCGGGCCTCGTCCTCCGACCGGCAGGCGAGGAAGTAGACCGTGTCGTCGAAGACGACGGGCTTGCCGTCGTCGGCGGGACCAACGACCCTGAACTCCAGGCTCTTGTAGAAGCCGGAGATGGCGACCTTCCACGGCGCGAACGTGTAGTCGCCCACGCCGAAGATCGAGAACTCCGGTTTTCCCTTGTAGATCGAGCTTCCCCTGGCCCCCAGCGCCGCCGCGTTGTTCCGCAGGTACCGCCACGTGCGCGGAGCGACGGCGGCGATGGGGGCGGTCGGCTCGCCGATGGCGCGCTGGGTGACGATCATGACCTTCCGGCGTTCCCTCCCGCGCCTGCCGCCCAGGTCGGAGCTTTTGAGCATCGGATAGAGGAAGGTGTCCTCGACGTCGACGGCGGTGCCGTCGCCGTTCACGTACACGGAGTCCGCGCGGGTCAGCTCCATCACCCGCGCGCAGTCGTGCTTGATGCCGGAACGCCAGACATGGCGCGGGTCCTGGCCGCACAGGTCACGGTGCCTGAGATAGCCGCCGACGTCCGAGACCACCATGCCGTCGTGATAGCCGATCGTGGTCTCCGGCGCCTCGGCCTCCAGGCTGCCGAACATCTGGCAATCCTGCGACCGCCCGCCGGGACCGACCTCGATGAAGAAGAAGCAGGCGTCGACGGCGGCGCCGAAGGACGCCATGGCGTCGATGGCGTGGATCCGCGCCCGCCTGACCGGCAGCTTGTGCCGCCACGCGTGATTGAGGATCTTTCTGGCCACGGCCGTCTTGCACAGCATGGCGACGGCCCCGGACCGGCCATCCAGCCATTCGAGGTTGCGCAGGAGCATCCATTCGGAGATGTCGAAGTTGCTCTTGCCCATGAGGGCGTCGAGGCCGCTGTATCCGTGAACGTTCGTCTTCTTCGGCAGGTTGGAACTCTGGATCGCCCCCAGGGCCGCGCTGGTGACCCAGGGGTAGTTGCCCGTGATCAGCAGCGGGTCCGGCAGCGCGGCGACCTCCGACGGCCAGTCCTGCCCGAAGAAATCGCAGTGCCTGATCGTGACGTCCCCGCGGCGCCGGCCTCCGTCCGCCAGCCGCTCTTCCAGATGGGCGACGTACTGCCCGTTCACCTCTCCCGCCAGGATCCGGACGCCGGGAAAGACGTGGCCGGCGGCCATGACGAAGGCCCCTTTTCCGCAGGTCGGCTCGACGATCGACGCGGGATCGAAGCCGGCCCGCTTCAGCACGCCGAGGACCTGCGCCGCCAGCGCGTCAGGGGTCTGAAAGTCGCCGAACCCGCACGTGGTCTTCGCCTTTCCCGGCGCCATGAAAGCACCCATCGAAGCCTTGACGGCGCGTGACACCGACGCGGGCGCGGCTGCCGCCCGGATCAGGTCGCCACGTCGGGTCCGGTCCGGCCGGTCAGGCGGACGATCTCCGCCAGTTCCGCCGCCAGATCGGCCAGTTCCTTCAGCGCCACCATGGCGTCCAGAGTGTGGTCGCCGCCGACCGGCTCGTAGCGCTCGAAATAGACGCGCAACGTGGCGCCCGAGGTGCCGGTGCCGGACAGGCGGTAGACGATCCGCGCCCCATCCTCGAACGACACCCGCAGGCCCTGCCGGTCGGACCGGCTGCCGTCGACCGGATCGACGTAGGAGAACTCGTCCGCCACCGCCACCCGGCGCCCGGCCAGCATGGTGCCGGCCAGGGTCGGCAGCCTGGCGCGCAGGCCGTCGATCAGCGAATCGGCGGCGTCCTGGTCGATTCCCTCGTAGTCGTGCCGGCCGTAGTAGGTGCGCCCGTAGGTGCCCCAATGCTCGGCCATCAGCTCGGCCACCGACAGGCGGCGCGCCGCCAGGATGTTCAGCCACATCAGCACGGCCCACATGCCGTCCTTCTCGCGCACGTGGTCGGAACCGGTGCCGAAGCTCTCCTCGCCGCACAGGTTGATGCGCCCGGCGTCCAGAAGCGTGCCGAAGAACTTCCACCCCGTCGGCGTTTCGTAGCAGGGCACGCCCAACGCCGCGGCGACACGATCCACCGCGCGGCTGGTCGGCATGGAGCGCGCCACGCCCTTGAGCCCGGCGGCGTAGGCCGGCACATGGCCGGCGTTGGCGGCAAGCACGGCGACGCTGTCGCTGGGCGACACGAAGACGTTGCGGCCGAGGATCATGTTGCGGTCGCCGTCGCCGTCCGACGCGGCGCCGAAATCGGGCGCGTCGGCGCCCGTCAGCGCGGCCACGAGGTCGACGGCGTGAGCGAGGTTCGGGTCGGGGTGGTGGCCGCCGAAATCCTCCAACGGGAACGCGTTGATGGCGGTGCCGGCCGGCGCGCCCAGGCGGCGCTCCAGGATCTCCACCGCGTAGGGGCCGGTGACGGCGTGCATCGCGTCGAAGACCATGCGGAAGCCCGACGCGAACAGCGCCCGGATGGCCGCCATGTCGAACAGCGACTCCATCAGCTCGGCATAATCGGCGACCGAATCGATGACCTCCACCGCCATGGCGCCGACCGCGCCCTCCCCCAGGCGGTCGAGGTCGATGTCGGCGGCCTCGACGGTGCGGTAGGCCGTGATCTCCTTCGAGCGGCGGTAGAACGCCTCGGTCAGCGCCTCGGCCGCCGGGCCGCCGTTGGCGGCGTTGAACTTGATGCCGAAGTCGCCGGACGGGCCACCGGGGTTGTGGCTGGCCGACAGGATGATGCCGCCCAGCGCGCCGCGCTTGCGGATGACGCAGGACGCCGCCGGCGTCGACAGGATGCCGCCTTGCCCGACGACGACGCGCCCGACTCCGTTGGCCGCCGCCATCCTGAGAATCGTCTGGATGGCCGTGCGGTTGTAATAGCGCCCGTCGCCGCCCAGCACCAGCGTGGCGCCCGCCAGCCCGTCCAGGCAATCGAAGATCGACTGGACGAAGTTCTCCAGATAGCGCGCCTGCTCGAACGTCCGCACGGACTTGCGCAGGCCCGAGGTGCCGGGACGCTGGTCGTTGAAGGGGGTGGTCGGGCAAATGACAGGAACCACGGGATGTCCTTTCGCGATCGGGCGGTGCGCCGGGAGATCCGGATCTCCGCCCTGACGATGCGCAGTTTTCCGCGGATGTTCAACAGGGCAACGACGCAGGGCGTTCTCGCCGCGGGCGCCGGTGCGCGACGCCGACCCCGGACACGAAAACGCCGCGGCCATCGCCCGGCAAGCCCGGACGATTCACCACGGCGTTCACTGGGCGGCGTTCACCCGGGCCGCGAGTCGCCTCAGTCGTCGCGCTGCGTGCGCTCCATGCGCTCGTGGCGCTCCTGCGCTTCCAGACTGAGCGTCGCGATCGGGCGGGCGTCCAGGCGACGCACGGCGATGGGCTCGCCCGTCTCCTCGCAATAGCCGTAGCTGCCGTCGGCGATGCGCTCCAGCGCCGCGTCGATCTTGGCGATCAGCTTGCGCTCGCGGTCGCGGGTGCGCAGTTCCAGGGCCCGGTCCGTCTCGGCCGATGCGCGGTCGGCGATGTCCGGCTCCAGGATCCCGCCCTCCTGCAGGCTGTGCAGAGTCTCGCTGGACTCGGCCAGCAGCTCGGCGCGCCACCGCAGCAGCTTCAGGCGGAAGTACTCCCGCATGGCCGGGTTCATGAACGGTTCGTCTTCCGACGGCTTATAATCCGGTGGCATAAGCGGCGACGACATCCGAATCTTCCAAACTCGAAAAGGGTATCCTTGGCGGCGCGGAGTATATGTAGAGCGCACTCACACCGCAACCCTGCGGTTGGGTATGGCGGCGCGAGAAAAAACCGTGGCGAGGCGGAGGATCAGCGGCCGGCGGCGACGGGCGCCGCCCCGAAGGCCGTCACGAGGTCAGCTTGGCCAGTTCGACCTGTGCGCGCAGGTCGATGGCGTCGAGGATCTCGGCCAGATGCGGGTCGTCCACGTTGACCTTGCGCGACTGCACGACGCGGGCGAGGTCCATGATCTGCTGGCGCGGCATGACGCCGGACAGCAGCCCGTGCTGGATCTCCTCCATCTTGTCGAGCATCTCCTGCGCGCGCATCTTGCCGCGCGAGGCGCGGGCGGTGGCGTCGTCCACCTCCTGCGCCGCCAGCACGCCGACGACGCCGGCCAGCGGGGCGGCCGCGCTGACACCCTGCGCGTGGCTGGTTTCACCGACGAGCTGCTTGGCGAAGCTCGCGCCCGACGAACCCTCGGACTTGCCCGTGCGACGGACCGAGGTGCTGCCGCGAAGATTTCCGGAGCCTTCGACTTTCATATCTTCCGTAACCGGTCGCGTTTCGTGGAGCGTAAGCGGATGAACCGTAGATGGAACAACCTTAACATCCGGTCAAGGCTTGCCGCAATCGGGCAAAATTTGCCGGCTTGGGGTGACAAAACGGTGTGATACCGCGGCCACAACTAGGCGGGATCGGCGGAAATGCCTGTCCGGAGCGGTTGGCACGCGCTTCGCATGACGATCGGCGAGAGTCTAGAAGAGATGATCGCCATGATGTCGAAACCGACCGCCCCCCTCCGCGCCCTGCGTCGCCTGACGCTGGCCCTCGCTGCGACCCTGGCGCTGGCCCTGGCGCTGCCGCAACCGGCCGCCGCCGTGTCCGCCCGCATCAAGGACATCGTCGATGTCGAAGGCGTGCGCGACAACATGCTGATCGGCTACGGCCTCGTGGTCGGCCTGAACGGCACCGGCGACAGCCTGAACAACTCGCCCTTCACCGAACAGAGCCTGATCGGCATGCTGGAGCGCATGGGCCTGAACACCCGCGGCACCAACATGCGCACCAAGAACGTGGCGGCGGTGATGGTGACGGCGACGCTGCAGCCCTACGCCGCCCAGGGCACGCGCATCGACGTGACGGTCAGCGCCATGGGCGATTCCAAGAGCCTGCTGGGCGGTACCCTGCTGGTCACCCCGCTGATGGGCGCCGACGGCGAGGTCTACGCCGTGGCGCAGGGGCCGATCGCCGTTTCCGGCTTCTCGGCCCAGGGCCAGGGCGCCAGCATCACGCGCGGCGTGCCGACATCCGGCCGCATCTCCTCCGGCGCGCTGGTGGAGCGCGAGATCCAGTTCTCGCTGGCCGAGCTGCCGGTGGTGCGCCTGTCCCTGCGCAACCCCGACTTCACCACCGCCCAGCGCGTCGCCGCCGCCATCAACATGCAGCTTCGCGCCAACATGGCGCAGGCGACCGACCCGCATTCGGTCCTGCTGACGGTGCCGGACGTGCGGCGCGGCGACGTGGTCGGCCTGATCACCGAGATCGAACAGCTGCGCATCACCCCCGACCAGGTGGCCCGCGTGGTCATCGACGAGAAATCCGGCGTCATCGTGATGGGCGAGCACGTGCGCGTCTCCACCATCGCCATCGCCCAGGGCAACCTGACGATCAAGGTTACCGAGACCCCGCAGGTCAGCCAGCCCGGCCCGTTCAGCCAGGGGCAGACCGCGGTGGTGCCGCGCACCGACATCCAGGTGGACGACCAGTCGCAGAACCGCCTCGCGGTCGTGCCGTCCGGCGTCACCCTTCAGGAGTTGGTACAAAGTTTGAATGCGCTGGGAGTGGGCCCGCGCGACATGATCGCCATCCTCCAGTCGATCAAGGCGGCCGGTGCCCTGCAAGCCGAGATCGAGGTGATCTGATGGAAACTGCCCTCTCCCACGCCGGCACCTACACCGGTCTCCCCGCGCCGCGCTCGCCGATCTCCGTCGACACCATGCGGCGCGGCGCCGGCACCGGCCCGGTGGACGAAAGCAAGGTCGATCCGGCGATGCGCCAGACCTTGCGCAAGAAGGCCGGCGAGTTCGAGGAGATGTTCGTCGGCCAGATGCTGACGCCGCTGTTCGAGGGCGTGGAGGTCGACGACACGTTCGGCGGCGGGCATGGCGAGGAGATGTTCCGCTCCATGCTGACCCAGGAATACGCCAAGCAGGTCAACCGGCGCGGCGGCTTCGGCATCGCCGATTCCGTCTACCGCGAGCTGCTGCGCGCGCAGGAGATGAGCCATGGACAAGGTTGACGTCCGCTTCCCGTCCGACAAGCCCAAGAGCGCCCCGGCCAACCTGCCGAAGACCGCCGAGGAGCGCGCGGCCGCCCTGATCACCCTGATGGAGCGGCTGTCCGCCCACCTCGACCGCGAAACCACCGCCGTGCGCGACCGCCGCCCGGCGGCCGAGCTGGCGAAGCTGGCCCAGGACAAGCAGCCGATGGTGCTGGTGTACGAGGAGGTTTCGCGCCTGCTGCGCATCGATCCGGACGGCATGGCGAAGCTGCCCGCCCCCGTCAAGCAGCGCCTGAACGAGGTGACGCGGGCGCTCGCCGACAGCGCCGGCGCCAACGCCGCCACGCTGCGCCTGCGCGAGGACGCCCAGCAGCTCGTCGTCGACACCGTGGTGGCCGCCGTCAACCGCGCCCGCCAGACGCAGCCCGGCGTCGCCTACGGCCCGACGCCCACCCCCTACGGCGCGCCCGCGGCGCGCGGCTATGGCCCGCCCAGGCACGGTCCGGGAACCTCGGCGACGCTCAACACCCGGCTTTAGTTCACGTTGGTACCCTCCATCCAAACAAACTTCGGGCCGCCTCGCGCGGCCCGTTCTTTTTTTGGGCTTCCCGGCAAGATCGGCCACGGCACCCGGCGGAAATTGCCGCCTTCCGGCCGGATCTGCCCAGCCCCCGGCGGATCGACCCGCCCGCCCCCGCATTCCACGGGCCTTTCGGGGCCGCCACAGTTGGCCCGGGAGTTGCAGAACCCCGGATGCCCTTTCAGCCAAGGACCGCGTCCCATGGATATCCAGTCGTCCGCACCGCTCTCCCTGCTCGACCAACTGGCCCCGAACGCCGCCGGCCAGACGACGGGCAAGGACGACGAATTCGCCAAGATGATGAACCGGCTGATGAGCGAGGCGATGGAGCGCAAGCGCGAGGAGCAGCGCGCGGCCCAGACCGACCGGCCCCGCGCGCCGGCCCGCCCGGCCGCCAAGCCGCAGCCGCCGCGC
>DASWVP010000112.1:0-8513 GCA_036401175.1 Azospirillum sp.
AGCCACGCGCGTTCCGGCGCGCCCGGCAGCGCGGCGAAGCGCCAGCGCTCGCCCTCCTTGCTGTCCAGCGGCGTGAAGGGGGCGGTGCCGCCGGCGGCAACCTCGATGGCGACGCTGGCGAGGCGGTGGCGGCCCCGATCGGACACCGACCACGCCTCCGCCCGCACGTCCGGCCCGGCGCGCCGCCACGCGAGCTGGAAGCGGTTGAAGTTGAGCGACAGCGCCGAAACGCCGGTGTTGTACCCGGCCGTCCACGGCTGCCCGGCGTCGATCTCCGGCAGTTCGGGCAGGGCCGTGGCGTCATAGGCGAAGCGCCCCGTCACGCGCTGAATTCCCTGCGCCGCCAGCGCCTCGGCCAAGGCGATCAGGTCGCCGGTCGCCAGCGTCGGGTCGCCGCCGCCCTTGAGGATCAGGTCGCCGTGCAGCACCCCGTCGCGCACCGCGCCCGTCGCGTGCAGGCCGGTGGTGAAGCGGTGCTCGGCCCCCAGCAGCGACAGCGCCGCCAGCATGGCCGGCACCTTGGCGACGGAGGCCGGGACGAAAGGCCGGTCGGCCTGCCGCGCCGCCAGGGCCCGCCCGTCGTCGAGGTCGAACAGCAGATAGCCGACGTCATCGGCCGTGAAGCCGTGCCGGGCCAGCGCCTCGGCGTCGTCCGGCACCAGCGGCGCGGCACCGGCCGACACCGCCAGCAGCAGCAGCGCCCCCAGCGCCGCCGCGCCACACCGCAGGGAAAATGCAAAGATCCTCATGGCCGCCGAGCTTACCGCAGGTGCCGCCGTCCGCGCCGCATCATTCCGTGGGCGGGGACCGGGGCGGAAATATGAGTACGAAATTCGCGTCGATCTCTTATAGTTTGTTGCAAAGACCATCCGGTCGGTGACCCCGGCCGGGTAGCGAGGGCACCCGGCATGATCTCACGGCGCGAAGCGAAGTTCGAGGTGGTGGTCGAGCAGGGCGGGCGGCCGAACATCGACGGCGTCTTCCCCGACGAGAAGCTTGCCATGGAGCGGGCGAAATACCTGCTCGGCCTTGCCAAATACTCGGTCGTGCGCGTCGTCAAGGTCAATCAGGCCGGCAAGGAGGAAACCCTCTTCGAGAAGGCGTACATGGGCGGCGGCAAGGTCACCACCATCTCGCACATCGAGACGGCGGCCCATTGCACGGACGTTCTGCAGGTCTTCTCCTTCGACAGCCGGATGACGCTGCTGCGCCTGTTCCGCGCCTATTTCGACGAACAGGCGGTGATCCCGGCCGAACAGCTGCACCGCTATTTCCCGCTGCGCTATTTCGAGCGCGAGGCGACGCTGTTCAATCCGGGCATGAGCCGGCTGGCGACGCTCCAGGCTACGGCGGCCGGCGTGAAGGTGTTCGACCGGCAGGACCAGCTCCTCAAGATGTTCAACGACATCAAGGGGCTGGCCCAGAACGCCGGCGACCTCGCCGCCTTCGACGAGACGCTGATGCGCCGGGGCGTGGCGGCGCTGCTGGAGCAGGCGGGGGCCGAACGGCCACCGGAACAGCGCGACCGCATCGTCACGCACGCCTTCTCCACCGCGCTCGAATCCTATCGCGACTGGCCGGCCAAGCTGAAGGCCATCCTGCGCCATCACGTGGAGGGCGAGCCGGAGGCCGAACGCGTCATCGACGAGTTGCTGTGCGAGACGGTGGACGGGCGCGAGCCGATCAAGGCGCTGATCGGCTACGCGCCGGACCTGTCGTCGGCCCTGCTGAGCCTGCTCGCCACGCTGCGCGGCGAACTGGACGACCGGCTGCCCCACACCGGGGAACTGCTGGACCTGTCCAACGCCATCGCCGGCGGCGGCCTGACGCGCGTCACGGGCGCGCTGCTGAACCGCGTGCACGGCGGGCTGGAAGGCAACCATCCGCTGACCCGCACGGGGGCGGACGCCAAGGCGTTCCAGGCGATCGTCGACCGGCTGGCCGCCTTCGACGGCTACATGGGCGGCCCGCCGATGGCCTCGGCGCTGACCCGGCGCGCCAAGGTGGCGATGGGCGCCGGTGGCCACGACCTGCCGTTCGAGGAGACGGTGACGTTCCTCGCCGGCCGCCTCGGCGCCCCGGCGGCGCGCATCGGCTACCTGCTCGATCTGGCGTCCAGCGAGTTCGGGCGGCGGCGCATGAGCTATCTGGTGCAGCGCGTGGCCGACATCTTCGGCCGGGTGAAGACGGCGCGCGAACTGGCGCCGCCGGGCGCCAGCCTGGACGACGTGCGCGACGGCCTGGGCACGCGGCTGCGCGCGGCCGGCATCCCGCGCCTGCTGGCCGACCAGCTCGTCGCCCGGATCGCCGCCATCCCCGACGACGAGCGCGCCGTCGTTCCGCTGGTCACCACGGTGGAGACGGTCGATCTGGCGGCGCCGCGCAAGGCCGTGGCGAAGCTGGTGCTCAGCCACAACGGCAAGCGGCACGCGCTGCCGGACGAGGGCGAGCAACTGGTCATCGGCCGCTCGCACGAGTGCGGGATCCTGCTGGACGTCGCCTCGGCCTCGCGCCGGCACGCCATCATCGACGTGCGGGGCGAGGACTTCGTGCTCTCCGACCACAGCCGCAACGGCACCCGCGTGCTGGCGGGCGGCGAGGGCCGGACGCTGACCAACGGCGAATCCCTGCCGCTCAGGGGCTGCGGCGAGATCGTCATCGGCTCCCCCCAGGCCGGCGAAACGCCGGCCCGCATCGCCTTCGAGGTGCGGTGAGGGGTGCCTTCAGGTTGGGTCTCGACCCAACGTGTCCGCGACGCGAGGATTGTTGGGTCTCGACCCAACCTACGAAGGCCCGCGATCCTTAAAAATACTTCGCGAGGTTGGCGCGGATGCGTTCCATCACCGGAGCCGGCTCGGCCGGCACGTCGAAGGTCTGGCCGGTGATGGTCTCAAAGGCGGTGATGTAGACGCGCGCCGTCTCCAGCACCATCTCGGCCGGGATCTCCGGGACGGCGTCCTTGTAGGGGTCGCAGCGCTCGCTCACCCAGGTGCGCACGAAATCCTTGTCGAAGCTCTCCGGCCGCTTGCCGGCGGCGACGCGCTCGTCATAGCTGTCGCGGAACCAGTAGCGGCTGCTGTCCGGCGTGTGGATCTCGTCGGCCAGGAAGACCTTGCCGGCCTCATCCACGCCGAATTCGTACTTGGTGTCGACCAGGATCAGGCCGCGCTTCTCCGCCAGATCGCGGCCACGGGCGAACAGCCTGAGCGCCACGTCGCACACCTCCTCCCACTGCGCCTTGGGTAGGATGCCGCGCTCGACGATCTCCTGCGGCGACAGCGGCGCGTCGTGGTCGCCGATGTCGGCCTTGGTGGTCGGCGTGATGATGGTCTGCGGCAGTTTGGCGTTGTCGTGCAGGCCGTCGGGCAGGCGCACGCCGTACATCTCGCGCTTGCCCGCCTTGTACATCGACAGCACCGACGTGGACGTGGTGCCGGCGAGGTAGTCGCGCACCACCACCTCGACCGGCAGGATCGTCAGGCGCTTGCAGACCACCACGTTGGGGTCCGGGTATTCGATGACGTGGTTGGCGACGATGTCCTTCGTCTGCTCGAACCAATAGCGCGCGGTCTGCGTCAGCACCTGCCCCTTGAAGGGGATGGCGGTGAGGATGCGGTCGAAGGCGCTCAGCCGGTCCGACGCGATCAGGATGCGCCGCCCGCCGGGCAGGTCGTAGTTGTCGCGCACCTTGCCGCGATAATGGTTCGGCAGCTCGGGGATGTCGGCGTCCCACAGCACGTTCTTAAGGTGCGGGGCGAGCGCGTTCACGTCGATCATGGGAGAACCTGCCGAAAGGGAAGCCGTCGATTGAGGGCTGGCAAACCTAGCCCCCACGGGCGCCTTCAGGCAAGCGCTTCGCTCAGACCACCTTCACCTGCCGGGCGCCGTCCTTCCGGTAGACGTGGACGTGGTAGCCGGCCATCGGGTTGCGCTCCAGGTAGGAGACGAGGTCCTCCTCGGTCCGGTCCGACGCGTTGCGGATCAGCACCTGCCACACCGGCTCCATGGTGCCGCGCCGCGTCTCGTTGTGCGGCAGCATGATGAAGCCGGCCCATTCCGGAGAGAAATCGGCGAGGTAGCTTTCGCTGTAGTGACGCATCATCGCCGCGTCGTTGACGTTCACCTTCTCCTTGTTCTCGAAGCAGACCCTGATGTCCATGATCACCTCCACGCGCCGCCCTGCGTCCGGGAACGGTCAGCCGTCGTAAGGGGATATGGATGTTCCGTCCCGGAGATTCCACACTGCCAAAAGGCGGGCGGAGGCAAAAGGCGGGCGGGAGATGGCCGCCGCGTCCGTCTCCCGCTCCCCGGCCCGGTCCCGAACGTCATGCCAAGGACAGGGTGCCGCGTGGCAGTCGTTGCGCGCGCGCGTAGTGTTCACTTTCAAGAAAGCTGCGGAACATAGGCGAGCATACAAGCCTTTCGATTTCATGCCTCTCGAAGATGGGGAGGAATGGGCCGGAAGACAATTCGTTGATGATTGCCTCGGCCGTTGCCGCTAACTCGTTCGAAAGCGCCTCCATGGGCGCAGTTGCCGACACGACATCCATAATGGACATGCGAATCTCCCGTTGTTAGGGGATGATGCACCCCGTTGTTCGGGTGTTAACCAATAAGCTACGGGAAATCGAAGAAGACGCAAGAGCCATATCTTATGGGTGCGTGCTGTTTGTCGCGCTTGTTGTTCCGCGGCAACATTACCCTTGAGTGTTATTTCCCCGATGGCGGGTCATAGTCTGTTCGGTGTCGCCGGCTATGACCACTCGGGCGCCCGGCGGTCCGCGCCTATCCTTCGCGCGGGTGCAGCCCGGCGCCGGTCGAGCTGGCGTGCTTCGGCCCGGCGTGCTTCGGTGCTGCGTCCTTGGGATGTGCGCCGGGGGTGCGGAAGAGACCGACGCGCGCGCGCCGGCTCCCGCCGTCCGTCTTCGGTTCCTGTTCCATCTCCGCCTTCAACGTGGCGGCGAGGCGCCGGAAGGTTTCCTTGCGCCCGGACGTCCGGCGCCAGACCAGACCGATCCGGCGGAACGGGCGGTCGCCGTCCAGCGGCCGCACCACCACGTCCAGGCCGCGCAGGATGCCGGCGTCCAGCGCCATCTGCGGCAGCAGCGTGATGCCCAGGCCGTTGGCGACCATCTGCACCAGGGTGTGCAGGCTGGTGCCCTGGAAGGTGGTGTTGCGGCGCGCATCCTCCAGCGCGCAGGCGGCCAGGGCGTGCTCGCGCAGGCAGTGCCCGTCTTCCAGCAGCAGCAGGTCCTCCAGCGCCACGTCGGCGGGGTGGGCGGCCGTCATGGCGGAAAACCGATGGCCCGGAGGGCAGACGACCGAGAAGCGGTCTTCGTAGACGTCCACGCTCTCGACGTCGCCCGACGGGTAGGGCAGGGCCAGCAGCGCGGCGTCCAGTTCCCCGGTGTCGAGCCGGGCGAGCAGGCGCGCCGTCTGGTCCTCGCGAAGATATAGCTTCAGCTTGGGAAAGGCCGCGCGCAGGCCCGGCATCACGCGGGGGATCATGAACGGCCCGATGGTCGGGATCACGCCCAGGTGCAGCGGCCCGGCCATCGGGTCCTCGGCCGACCGGGCGATGTCGACCAGATCCTCGGCCCCCTTCAGCAGGGCGCGCGCCCGCTCGGCGATCTCGCGTCCCAGCGGCGTCGGCAGCACCGAACGCCGGGTACGCTCCAGCAGCGGCGCCCCCAGCAGGTCTTCCAGTTCCTGGATGCCGGCGCTCAGCGTCGACTGGCTGACGAGGCACGCCTCGGCGGCGCGGCTGAAGTGGCAGCGATCGACGACGGCGACGAGGTAGCGGAGCTGGCGCAGCGTGGGCAACGGTCTCATGGGCTCACTGTAATCGATTTTTCCGATCGATACGATCTGAATTTTCTGTTTCCGTTGATGACCGCTTCCCCCTATTTTCGCGGTGGTCAAGCGGCCAACGAGGAGAAGCCGGCTCCCGGCGGACGGTGGCGGCCAAGGGACCCGACAAGGGAACCGGGGACGCCCACAGAGTACGCCAGGACAACGCGCCTTCCAGCCATCAACTCAGCGGAGTGAACAATGTCTCTCATCAACACCGAGATCAAGCCGTTCAAGGCCACTGCTTTCAAGAACGGCAAGTTCTTCGAGGTCTCCGACGCCGACCTCAAGGGCAAGTGGTCGGTCGTGTTCTTCTACCCCGCCGACTTCACCTTCGTTTGCCCGACGGAGCTTGAGGATCTGGCCGACAATTACGGCACGTTCCAGCAGCTCGGCGTCGAGATCTACAGCGTTTCGACCGACACGCACTTCGCCCACAAGGCGTGGCACGACACCTCGCCGGCCATCAGCAAGATCGAGTACACGATGGTCGGCGACCCGACCGGCACCATCTCGCGCAACTTCGAGGTGATGATCGAGTCGGTCGGCCTCGCCGATCGCGGCACCTTCGTCGTCGATCCGAACGGCAAGATCCAGATCGTCGAGATCACCGCCGGCGGCGTCGGCCGCAGCGCCACCGAGCTGCTGCGCAAGATCAAGGCCGCCCAGTACGTGGCCGCCCATCCGGGCGAAGTCTGCCCGGCCAAGTGGGAAGAAGGCGAGAAGACCCTCGCCCCGTCGCTGGACCTGGTCGGCAAGATCTAAGTCCAGGCCGACCGTCGGCCATTCCATGTAAGCCGTGGACGACCCCGGACCCGGAATTTTCCGGGTCCGGGACGCGGATCGAGTGCGCGCCGCCCGGATCGTTTCGGGCGTGGTGCGGAGCATTGCCCAGGGGGAGCCATCGCCATGTTGGACAGCAACGTCAAGGACCAGTTGAAGGGCTATTTCCAGCGCATCACGCAGCCGGTCGAACTGGTGGCGTCCCTGGACGACGGCGCCAAGTCGCGGGAAATGCACGCGCTGCTTCAGGACATCGTGTCGCTGACCGACAAAATCACGCTGGTCCGCCGCGACGACGACGCGCGCAAGCCCTCCTTCGCGATCAACCGCGCCGGCACCGATATCGGCGTGCGCTTCGCCGGCCTGCCGATGGGGCACGAGTTCAACTCGCTCATCCTCGCCCTGCTTCAGGTCGGCGGCCACCCGCCCAAGGAAGCGCCGGAGATCATCGAACAGATCAAGGCGCTGGACGGCGACTATTGCTTCGAGACCTATTTCTCGTTGTCCTGCCAGAACTGCCCCGACGTGGTGCAGGCGCTGAACCTGATGAGCGCGCTCAACCCCAGGATCAAGCACGTCGCCATCGACGGCGCGCTGTTCCAGGCGGAGGTCGAGCAGCGCCGGATCATGGCGGTGCCGGCGATCTTCCTGAACGGCGAGCCGTTCGGCCAGGGCCGCATGGGCCTGGAGCAGATCCTCGCCATCCTCGACACCGGCGCCGCCGACCGCGCGGCCGAGACGATCAAGGGCAAGGCGGCGTTCGACGTGCTGGTCGTCGGCGGCGGCCCGGCCGGCGCGGCGGCGGCCGTCTACGCGGCGCGCAAGGGCATCCGTACCGGCGTGGTGGCGGAACGCTTCGGCGGTCAGGTGCTGGACACCATGGCCATCGAGAACTTCATCTCGGTCCCCCACACCGAGGGGCCCAAGCTGGCCGCGGCGCTGGAGCAGCACGTCAAGGACTACGACGTCGACATCATGAATTTGCAGCGCGCCGAGCGGCTGGTGCCGGCCAAGGTCCCCGGCGGCCTCGTCGAGGTGCAGCTCGCCAGCGGCGCCTCGCTCAAGGCGCGCACGGTGATCCTGTCCACCGGCGCCCGCTGGCGGTCGATGAACGTGCCGGGCGAGGACGAGTACCGCAACAAGGGCGTCGCCTATTGCCCGCACTGCGACGGCCCGCTGTTCAAGGGCAAGCGCGTGGCGGTGATCGGCGGCGGCAACTCCGGCGTCGAGGCGGCCATCGACCTTGCCGGCATCGTCGCCCACGTCACGCTGATCGAGTTCGATTCGCAACTGCGCGCCGACGCCGTGCTCCAGCGCAAGCTGGGCTCGCTGCCCAACGTCACCGTGATCACCTCCGGCCAGACGACCGAGGTGCACGGCGACGGGGTGAAGGTCACCGGCCTGTCCTACAAGGACCGCACGAGCGGTGAGTTGAAGCGGGTGGACCTGGAAGGCATCTTCGTGCAGATCGGCCTCGTGCCCAACACGGAGTGGCTGAAGGGCGCGGTGGCGCTGTCGCCGCGCGGCGAGATCGAGATCGACGCCCGCGGCCAGACCTCCCTGCCCGGCGTGCTCGCCGCGGGCGACGCCACGACGGTGCCCTACAAGCAGATCGTCATCGCCATGGGCGAGGGCGCCAAGGCCGCGCTGTCCGCCTTCGACCACCTGATCCGCACCACCCCCGCGGAGGAAATGGCCGACGCCTGACGGTTGTGACGCGGCGGCCGATGCATCGGCCGCCGTCACGCCCGCTGGGCGGGGTGAGCCCCGCTCCGCGGGAGGACGCGGCTGCCGAGCGCGATGACCAGCGCAAGGGCGATCAGGGCGGTGGCGAGCGCGAAGGTGATCCGCATGCCGTCGGCGACGGCTTCGGGACCCGC
>DASWVP010000113.1:0-10803 GCA_036401175.1 Azospirillum sp.
CCGCGACTCGGCGGGGCGGACGGCGGCGTCTGGCGCCGCCCGGCCGGTCAGCACGGCGACCTTGCGGTACAGCGCGTCGCGGTGCAGCGGCCGGGGCAGGGTCTCGGCCGTTCCCGCCGGCTCGCGCCCGTCCACCAGCAGCAGGACCGGCGGCGGCGGCACGCCGCTGTCCGCCACGGCCGAGGATATCCGCGCCAGCAGTTCGGCCGCCGTGGCGTCGGGCAGGCGCGACGCCAGCACCAGCAGGTCGGGCGGCGCCAGCTCGATGAACTCCATCACCTCCTCGGCGGCGATGGCGTCGGCCACCGCGGCGCGCTTGTCGGCGAGGTAGCGGACGACGACGGCGCGCTCCGCCGGCTCGCCGCCGGCGACGACGATGGACAGCCCGGCCAGATCGGTGTCGTCCGCCGCGATGGCGCCCGCGTCGCCCTGCGACAGGTCGACCGTGAACCAGAAGGTCGAGCCGCGGCCGGGCGCCGACCGCACGCCGATCCGCCCGCCCATCATCTCGACCATGCGCGTGCAGATCGCCAGCCCCAGCCCGGTGCCGCCGAAACGCCGGGTGGTCGAGCTGTCGGCCTGGCTGAACGGCTGGAACAGGCGGGCCTGCCCTTCCTCGCTGATGCCGATGCCGGTGTCCTCGATCTCGAACCGCAGGCGCACGCGGCCCGGCGGGGCATCGCCCGCCGGCAGCGTGCGGATCAGGATGCGGCCCCGCTCGGTGAACTTGATGGCGTTGCCGGCGAGGTTGAACAGGATCTGCCGCAGCCGGCCGGGGTCGCCGCGCACCACCGCCGGCACAGCCGGGTCGACGTGGCAGATCAGCGCCAGTTCCTTCTGGTGCGCCTGCGGGGCCAGCAGGTCGGCCACCCCCTCCACCAGCTCCAGCGGCGACAGGTCCAGCTCTTCCAGGTCGAGCTTGCCGGCCTCGATCTTCGACAGGTCCAGGATGTCGTCGATGATGCGCAGCAGGGCGTTGGCACTGTCGCGCACGGTGGTGACCAGACTGCTCTGCTCGGCGTCCAGCGGGGTCAGCGCGATCAGCTCCAGCATGCCCAGGACGCCGTTCATCGGCGTGCGGATCTCGTGGCTCATGGTCGCCAGGAACTCCGACTTCGACCGGGCGGCGACCTCGGCCTGCTCCTTGGCCTGCCGCAGCGCCTCCTCGGCGGCCTTGCGCTCGGTGATGTCGTAGCTCCAGGCGAGGATGGCCGGGCGCCCCTCGAACTCGGTGCGCTGAAGCGTCTGCAACGCCCACACCCGGCCGCCGTCCGGGCGGTCCACCGCCACCTCGACGTCGCGGGCGACGACGCCGGCCTCGCCGGCCGGTGCCAGAAGTTCGGCCGGCGCCATGCCGTCGGCCGGCGGCGCCAGCGTGTGGCGGCGCCCGACGAAGCGGCTGAGCGGCACGCCGGCCAGTTCGGCGGCGCGCGCGTTGGCGAAGGCCACCGTGCCGTCGGCGCGGCCGATCGACACGCCGACCGGGCTCTGCTCCAGGATGGTGCGCAGGCGCCGTTCGCTCTGCCGCAGGTCGCGCTCGCGCGCCTTGATGGTGGTGACGAAGAATTGCAGCGCGCGGGCCATGTCGCCGATCTCGTCGCGCCCGCGCGTCGGGATCGCCACGGCGTGGCCGCTCTCGTGCGCGACCATGGCCGCCTGCAGCATGCGCAGCCGGCGCACCACGTTGCGGTCGATGTACATGAAGATGCCGGCCGCGCCCAGGATGGAGAACAGCGCCATGGCGATGATCGCGCGCTCGCCCTCGCGGATGACGCGCTCGAACTCGGTGGAACGGCGGGTGATGTCCTGCTCGATGGCGAGGAAATAGTCGGACACCGCGGCGACCAGCCGGTCGGAGACGTTCTGGTTGCGCGTCACCGCCCCCTTGATGGCGCGCTGGAGGGTGATCTCGCTCATCCGGCCGGCGAACAGGTTGACCTCGCCCAGGCCCAGCGACGACAGCTCGCGGTGCAGCGGCTCCAGCCGCCGCACGATGGGCGCCGGCAGCATGGTCAGCGTCACCGCCGCGCGGTCCAGCGAGTCGCGGAAGTCGCGGCGCATGCGCTCCACCTTCGCCTCGTGGTCGGCGCGGGCGGCGGCCAGCATGATGGTGATGGCGTGGCCGGCGTGGTCGGACCAGCGCTGCACGGCGTGTTCCAGGCGCCGCACCGCCTCCGCCTCGGCCAGCGGCTCGGCGACCCCGTTACTGGCCGCCGGGGCGGCGACCAGGGTTTCGGCCAGCGCGGCGATGGCGTCGCCCTCCATCAGCTCGGCATGGGTGCGGCGCAGACGCTCGGCCAGATCGGTCAGGCGGCCGATCAGCGCGCTGGTCTCCGCCGTCACCGTAAGCTGCTTTTCCACCTGATCGTTCAGGGCGCGCAGGTTGTCGACCAGTTCGTTCTTGCGGCGGTCCAGTTCGGCCAGGTCGGCCGCTTCGCCGCCGCGGGCGCGCAGCCGGCCCATCAGGTCTTCCAGCAGCAGGATCTGGTCGCCGATGCGGGCCATCACCGCGTCGCGCACGGACTGGCTCTGCACCGCCACCAGGGCCGGCGCGTTGGCCGCGATGGTGCCGCTCTGCTGGGCGAGCTGCGAGGCGCTGACCAGCCCCGGCACCTTGGAGGTGGCGATCTGCTCGAACCCCTCGTGGAAGCGTCCGAACAGCGAGACGGCGACCACGCCCGTGGCGGCGGTGAGGCCGCCGATCACCGTCAGGCCCGCAAGGATGCGGAACGCCACACCCAGTCGTGGAAAGGGCAAGAGGGCATGCTCCCCTGACGGCGGCCGCGCCGTTGCGGCCGAAGCTCCGCACCAGATACCACGCGCGACCGAACGGACGCAATTCGCCCCGGACGCGGGGCGCGGCTTGACCGCGACCGGTTGCCCGGCCGATCCTCCCTCCCGGACGCGAAGGGGAAAGCGATGCGCCGACGGCTAAACCTCATCCTGATGCTGATCGTCGTGGCGATGACCGCCTGGGCCGGCGCCCCCGCGCATGCCGACGGCACGCTGGAGCGGGTGAAGCAGGCGGGTGTCCTGCGCTGCGGCGTCACCACCAGCGGCGCCGGTCTGGCGGCCGTCGACGACCACGGGCGCTGGCAGGGGTTCTACATCGACTTGTGCCGCGCCGTGGCCGCCGCCGTGACCGGCAGCGCCGACGCCATCGAGTTCGTCGAATTCAGTGCGCAGAAGCGATTCGCGGCGCTGCGCGAGGGAAGCGCCGACGTGCTGATGGACGGCGCCACCTGGACGCTGCACCGCGATGCGGTCCTGGGCGTCGCGTTTCCCACCGTCTACCTGTTCGACGGCCAGGGCTTCATGGCGCACCGTTCGCTGGGCGTCGCGCGGCTGTCCGACCTGCGCGAGGGGACCGTCTGCGTGATCCGCGGCACCACCACCGAACGCAACCTGCAACACTGGATCGCCGCCACCGGCCGCAAGCTGGCGGTCAAGACGGTGAACTCGACGGAAGGGGCGCTCAGCGCCTTCTTCAACCACCATTGCGACGTGCTGAGCAACGACCGCATCAGCCTGTTCGCGCAACGCCTGCTGAACGCGCCGCACACCAACGATTACGTCATCTTCCCCGAGGTCATCTCCAAGGAGCCGCTGAGCCCCACCGTCAAGGCCGGCGACGCCGCCTGGTACACGCTGGTGCGCTGGGTGATCCTCGCCATCGTGCTGGCCGAGGAAAAGGGCGTCACCGCCGCCGACGCCATGGCCCTCAACCACAGCCCGGACCCGGAGGTGAACCGCCTGCTGGGCCTGACGCCCGGCATCGGCGCCGGGCTGGACCTGGACGACCAGTGGGCGTACCGGGTCATCGCCCGCCTCGGCAACTACGGCGAGATCTTCGAGCGCCACCTCGGCCAAAGCTCGCCGCTTGGCATCGAACGCGGGCTCAACGACCTGTGGAACCGCGGCGGCCTGATGTACGCGCCGCCGCTGGGGGGATGATCCGCCCTGGCGTCGATGGGGAATAGGCGGCCCCCCGTCATGCACCCGGTCAGGAAACCCGTTGCGCGGCCGCGGCATCGGCCGACGACGCCATCTCGTCGTTGACGCCGACGGCGCGGTTCCGGCCTGTCCGCTTCGCGGCGTAGAGAGCCCGATCGGCCTGTTCCAGAACCTGCGGCAGGGTCGCACCATGTTCGGGCCATGCCGCGATGCCGATACTGCATCCCACGCGCGCCACGCGCCCGGCGACGAGCACGGGCTCGTTGACAGCGTCGATCAGGCGCTGGGTGATCTCCTCCACTCGGGGCGATTTCTTGCCCGGTACCGGATTGATCACAATGACGAACTCGTCGCCGCCCATGCGGGCAACGACATCGTTGGTGCGCAGGCAGGAAGCCAGGCGGGCGCCGATCTGGCGCAGCACGGCATCGCCCGCCGAATGTCCGAGCGTGTCGTTGACCGGCTTGAATCCATCGAGGTCGAGACACAGGACGGTGAAAGGCTGCGTGCCCGGACGGTTCGCCAGCGCGTCCGCGTACTGCTCGAAGAAGCGGCGGTTGGGCAGCCCGGTCAGCGGGTCCTGATAGGCCTCGTCCTCCATCCTGGAGAGCGCGTACTGCGTGTCGCTCAGCGAGGCGATCAGGGCGCGCAGGGCGCGCGACAGGTCCATCACCTCGGCGGCGCCGGTCACCTGGGGGATCTCCACGCCGGGCTCGCCGCGCCGCAGGCGGACGGCGGCGTCGGCGATGGCCTGCAGCGGCCGGGTGATCCATCCCGCCGCGAACCACGCCATGGCGCTGAACAGGACCGCGAACCCCATCCCCCACAGCAGGATCTCCCGCCGCAACGCCGTGGCCCCCGCGTAGGCGGCCTCCACCGGCTGCCGGGCAAGCACCGTCCAGCCCAACCCCTGGTAATCGGCGTGGCCGGGGCTGTGGGCGTAACCGATGACGTAGGTCTTGCCATCGGGCCACGTCTCGACCGCCCAGCCGGTTCCGCTCGTCCTCGCGGTCGCGGCGCTCCTGACAGCAAGGGGCTGCCCCAGCGTGCCTTCCGGCCCCAGCAGGATCGTGTCGTCGGCGCTGACGATGAATGTCTCCAGACCGCGGCGGTCCCGCATCGGCCGAAGCAGCGTCTGCTGGACCTCACGCGCCCAGTTCCAGGAGAAATGGGTGGCCAGCACGCCAACCGTGGTGCCGGTCTCGTCCCGCAGGGGGGTGGCGACGTCGACGAACTTCATGGGCTCGCCGGTCGGGTTCGGCAGCAGCTTCGCCAGCATCACCGCGTCGTGGACGTCGCCGACGAAGTGCCCCTTGACGCCCTCCTGGAAGACCGGGCGGGACGAGGCGTTCACCCCGAGCAGGATGCCCCCGCTCGACGCCATGACCCGGCCGTCCTTGTCCAGTGCGCCGACCCAGGCCAGCGTGTGGTCCTTCGCCTTGAGTTCATCGACCACCTTCTGCGCGACGGCCCAGTCGCGCACGGCATCGATCTTTGCCAGCACGCTCACTTGGTTTGAGCGTGCCCACATGTCGGTGTCCAGCTTTTCGGCCATCTGGAAGGCGGCCTCGGAGAGCGAGTGGCCGATCTCCCGCTCCAACTGCTGCTCCGAGCGGGAGCCGACGACGGCGCTCATCAGCACGGCCATGCTGACGACGAGGGCGGCGCCGGAGACCGCGACGACATTGCGCAATTTCCTCGGCTTCCACGTCATGAGCCTGACTCCGCCAAAATTTCATGCATTCATCCGCTCTTCGCCCCGACGGAGTGGGATATGCAAGAAGTATTGTGATGATCTTATCTTTAAAGCGAGTAAGCGGCAACGGCAAGTCGTGCCTGCCCCGGTGTTTTTCTCGGCCGGTCCGCGGTGCGTCGATACGGACCGTTGTGGCGTGGACGCGGTAGCGCGCCATGACTATGACGAGTGGCTCATATTGTTGGTCTGTAGTCGAAACCGCTGAAGTTCGTGCCCGCCGTCACCGTGGCCCGGCATGCCCGCCATCTTCACGAAAGCCATGGCAACCGCTTCAAATCGCCGCCGCTCATCGCTATGGTGGCGCCTCCACGGGCGCGTGCCCGTATCAGCGAGTGTCCGATCCCGCGATGACCAGACCCAACACCTACCGCGCCGGGCCCGACGAGCACGGCCACTTCGGCATCTTCGGCGGCCGCTACGTCGCCGAGACGCTGATGCCGCTCATCCTCGACGTCGAGAAGGCCTATGACGAGGCCAGGAACGATCCCGCCTTCGAGGCGGAGTTCCGGGAGCGTCTGGCCCAGTACGTCGGCCGACCGAATCCGCTCTATTACGCGGAGCGGCTGACGGCGCAGCTCGGC
The DNA here is from genome assembly GCA_036401175.1 of Azospirillum sp. Classification (GTDB taxonomy): domain Bacteria; phylum Pseudomonadota; class Alphaproteobacteria; order Azospirillales; family Azospirillaceae; genus Azospirillum. The sequence continues at coordinate 6,292 of DASWVP010000113.1, forward strand.
GGCGCCAAGGTTTACTTCAAGCGGGAAGAGCTGAACCACACCGGCGCGCACAAGATCAACAACTGCATCGGCCAGATCCTGCTGGCCAAGCGCATGGGCAAGACGCGCATCATCGCCGAGACCGGCGCCGGCCAGCACGGCGTGGCGACGGCCACGGTGTGCGCGCTCTACAACATGCCTTGCGTCATCTACATGGGCGAGGTCGACATCGCCCGGCAGCAGCCGAACGTCTTCCGCATGCGCCTGCTGGGCGCCGAGGTGCGCTCCGTCACCTCGGGCTCGAAGACGCTGAAGGACGCGATGAACGAGGCGCTGCGCGACTGGGTCACCAACGTCGCCGACACCTATTACCTGATCGGCACGGTCGCCGGTCCGCACCCGTACCCAGCCATGGTCCGCGACTTCCAGTCGGTCATCGGCGACGAGGTGCGCACGCAGATGCAGGCCATGGAAGGCCGCCTGCCGGATTCGCTGGTCGCCTGCGTCGGCGGCGGCTCCAACGCCATGGGGCTGTTCCACCCCTTCCTCGACGATTCCGAGGTGAAGATGATCGGCGTCGAGGCGGCTGGGCACGGCGTCGACACCGGCATGCACGCCGCCTCGCTGACCGGCGGACGGCCGGGCGTGCTGCACGGCAACCGCACCTACCTGCTCCAGGACGAGGACGGCCAGATCACCGAGGCGCACTCGATCTCCGCCGGGCTGGACTATCCCGGCATCGGGCCGGAGCACGCCTGGCTGCACGACATCGGCCGCGTCGAGTATGTCAGCATCACCGACAACCAGGCGCTGGACGCCTTCCAGCTCTGCGCCCGGGTCGAGGGCATCATCCCGGCGCTGGAAACCGCGCACGCCCTGGCCGAGGTGGTGCGGCGCGCGCCCACCCTGCCGAAGGATCACCTGATGGTGCTGTGCCTGTCGGGGCGCGGCGACAAGGACATCTTCACCGTCGCCGAGCATCTGGGAGCGAAGCTGTGAGCATGACCGATACCGGCCGGATCGCCCGCCGCTTCGCCGCCCTGAAGGACGAGGGGCGCGCCGGGCTCGTCACCTTCATCATGGCCGGCGACCCCGACTACGACACCTGCGCGGCGCTGCTGAACGGCCTGCCGACGGCCGGCGCCGACCTGATCGAGCTGGGCATGCCCTTCACCGACCCGATGGCCGACGGCCCGGCGATCCAGGCGGCCGGCCTGCGCGCGCTGGCGGCGGGCGGGCGCATGACGCGCACGCTGGACCTCGTGCGCGGCTTCCGCGCCGGGGACGGCGAGACGCCGGTGATCCTGATGGGCTACTACAACCCCATCCACGCCTACGGCGTCGAACGTTTCCTGACCGACGCGCGGGAGGCCGGGGTGGACGGCCTGATCGTCGTCGACCTGCCGCCGGAGGAGGACGCCGAGCTGTGCCTGCCGGCGCTGAAGGCCGGGGTCAACTTCATCCGCCTCGCCACGCCGACCACCGACGACCAGCGCCTGCCGACGGTGCTGCGCAGCACGTCGGGCTTCGTCTATTACGTGTCGGTCGCCGGCATCACCGGCGCCGCGTCGGCCGAGGATGCGGCGGTGGCCCAGGCGGTCGCCCGCCTGAAGCGCCACACCGACCTGCCGGTGGCCGTGGGCTTCGGCATCAAGTCGCCGGAGCAGGCGGCGGCGGTGGCCCGCGTCGCCGACGCGGCGGTGGTGGGTTCGGCCATCGTCTCGCGCATCGCCGCCAACCTGGATGCCGACGGCAAGGCCAAGCCGGGTCTGGTGGACGACGCGCTCGCCTTCGTGCGCGAACTGGCGGCGGGCGTGCGGGGCGCGCGTTCCTAAATTATAGGTCCGAGGATTATACGTCAGGGAACAGCGCACAGGAGGCGGTCATGGTCTTCGCGAGCGTCGACGACGGCGGCGAGCCCGAGCGGATTCCGTCCGCGGACGAGGCGCGCGCCGAGATCGAGGACTGGAAGCGGCGCATCGGCCTGCTCTTCGACACCATCCAGGGATGGCTGCCGCCCGGGGAGGGATACGAGGCCGACCGCTCGCGCACCGTGCCGGTGGATGAACTGATGATGCGGCACCTCGGCATCCCGGCCTACCGGATCCCCCTCCTGGAGATCCGGCGCGCCGGTGCCGATCCCGTACGGTTCATTCCCGATGCCCGGTGGGTCTACAACACGCGTGGCCGGGTGATGATTCTCGGGACGAAGTGGCCGGCGCGGCTGCTCGACAAGGGCACCGGGCCGGAGGACGTGGGCTGGCGGCTGTATGCTACGTGGGTGGCGATCAGCGGCGTTTCTTTCGATACCGCCGCGTTCCGCTCCCTTCTGGGAGAGCGTCGGTGATCCATTTCCGCTCGATCCAGAAGGCTCACACGGCCGTCGATGGGTTTTTCAAGGAGCCGTTCAACGACGATGCCGACGACCGGGAATGGGCTGCCACCTGGGCAAATCTGCGTCAGTGCAATGCGAACGCCTACTTCGTGCTGCTGTGGTCGCAGGTGGAGGTCGAGATCAACCGCCTGTGTGACGAACTGGTGAGGCGCAAACGCTCGGAACCGGCCTGGGACACGCACCGCGCCTGGGATCTGATCGGCGAGCACGGACCGGCCGGGCAGAAGCTGCGCGGTCCGCGCGACCTGATGGACCGCGTCGCGCTGCTGTGCAAGAAAGGCGGACGTGTGTACAACCGCCTCAACGAACTGTACCGGAAGCGCAGCAGGATTGCGCACGGGGAAATCCTTTTGGACGAACTCGACACGGCGGAAGTCGCCGCAGAGCTCGAGGAGCTCATCGGGGAACTGAAAGCGACACCATGAACTGGCTTACCAACTACGTCCGTCCGAAGATCCGCGCGCTGGTCACCCGCAAGGAGGTGCCGGATAACCTTTGGCACAAGTGCCCGAACTGCGAGGCGATGCTGCACCATCGCGACCTGGAGGAGAACCTCTCGGTCTGCCATCACTGCGGCTTCCATATGCGCCTCGACCCGGTGAAGCGCCTGGGCATGCTGTTCGACGAGGGCAAGTACCAGCTCGTCGAGCTGCCGAAGTCCATCGTCGACCCGCTGAAGTTCCGCGACCAGAAGCGCTACACCGACCGCCTGAAGGAAGCCCAGGGCAAGACCGGCCGCGGCGACGCCGTCATGGTGGCACACGGCGCCATGGACGGGCTGCCGGTGGTGGTCGCCGCCTTCGACTTCGGCTTCATGGGCGGGTCCATGGGCATCGCCGTGGGCGAGGCGCTGGTCACCGCGGCCCGCACCGCGCTGGCGCAGAAGGCGCCCCTGGTGGTCGTTCCCGCGTCGGGCGGGGCGCGCATGCAGGAGGGCATCCTGTCCCTCATGCAGATGCCGCGCACCACGATCGCCGTGGAGATGGTCAAGGAGGCGGGCCTGCCCTACGTGGTGGTGCTGACCGATCCGACGACCGGCGGCGTCACGGCGTCCTTCGCCATGCTGGGCGACATCCACATCGCCGAGAAGGGCGCGCAGATCGGCTTCGCCGGTGCCCGCGTCATCGAGAGCACGATCCGCGAGACGCTGCCGGAAGGCTTCCAGCGCTCCGAATACCTGCTGGAGCACGGCATGGTGGACATGGTCGTCCACCGCAAGGACTTGCGTGCCACGCTGATCCGCACGCTGGACCTGCTGATGCGTCCGCTGATGCCGGCGTCGCGTGGCGAGGACGAGCTGGAGATCCCGGTGCTGCGCGGGACCGACGCCGATTCGGCGGAGCCTGAGCGCGGCGTCCAGGCCGAAGCCGAACAGCCGGCGTAGGGTATGACCGCATGGCCGTCCCGGATTCCCGTGCCGACCCGGTGCTCGAACGGCTGAAGGGGCTGCACCCCAAAGTCATCGACCTGTCGCTCGACCGCGTGCATCGGCTGCTCGCCGCCTTGGGCCACCCCGAGCGGCGGCTGCCGCCGGTGCTGCACGTCGCCGGCACCAACGGCAAGGGCTCCACCCTGGCGTTCGCGCGCGCCATGCTGGAGGCGGCCGGGCATCGCGTGCACGTCTACACCTCGCCGCACCTCGTGCGCTTCCACGAGCGCATCCGCCTCGCCGGCCGGCTTATCACCGACGCGCATCTGGCGGCCCTGCTGGAGGAGTGCGAGGCGGCCAACGACGGCGGCCCGATCACCTTCTTCGAGGTGACCACCGCCGCCGCCTTCCTCGCCTTCGCCCGCGAGCCGGCCGACGCCGTGCTGCTGGAAACCGGGCTGGGCGGCCGACTCGACGCCACCAACGTTCTCGACCGCCCAGCGGTCACGGCGATCACCCGAATCAGTTACGACCATCGCCAGTTCCTCGGCGACACGATCGAGGCGATCGCCGGGGAGAAGGCCGGCATCCTCAAGCCCGGCGTCCCCGCCGTGCTGGCGCCGCAGCCCGACAGCGGGGCGGCGCGCGTGCTGGCCGGGCGCGCGGCGGCCATCGGCGCGCCGGTGCACCCGTGGTCGGTCGAGCCCACGGCAAGCGGCTTCCGCTTCGAGAGCCCCAGGCGGTGCCTGGACCTGCCGCGGCCGGGCCT
>DASWVP010000114.1:0-5039 GCA_036401175.1 Azospirillum sp.
CGGCACCGGCGGCGGCCCCCAGCGCCGGGCGAGCAGGTTGACGGCCCGCCGGGTGAAGCCTTCGCCACGGCCGGGGTTGCAGACGATCGCCCGCTCCCAGGCCACCAGCGCCTCGCCGGGCCTGTTCAGGATTTCCAGCGCGCCGGCGAGCGCCGCGTGACCATCGTAGAGTGCGGGATTGCTCAGCAGCGCGCGGCGGGCGTGCCGGGCCGCCCGAACCGCGTCGCCGAGTTCAAGGGCGGTGTCGGCGTATTCGGCATCGAGTTCGGGCCGTGCCGGGTCCAGCCGCACCCCCCGCGCCAGCAGTGCCGCCGCCGTCGCGGTCCGGCCGAGCCGCCGGACCGTCCGGCCCAGCAGAAACAGGCTGTTGACGTGGTCGGGTTGAAGCGCCAGGGCGAGGCGCAGACTCGACGCGGCCGGCGCGCAGGCGCCCCGGTCGAACAGCATAGACCCCAGGTTGAAGCGGGCGGCGGCGGCTTCGGGGAGGATGCGCACGACCGCCCGGAACGCCCTCGATACGAGGTCGAAGCGCTGGAGGCTGTTCGCGGCCAGCCCCAGCTCGAACCACGCCGTGGCGTTGCCGGGCTCCAGGCTCGCGGCGCGGGTGAACCGGGCAAGCGCGCGGTCCGGCTGGCCGGCGCCGATCGCCTCCTTCCCCCGGGCGATCCAGGTGGCCGCGTCGCCGGGGGGCGGGGGCGGCGTGTCCGGGGTGAGCAGCGGCGGGCCGCTCCAGCCGCCGGTTCGGGCGATCAGCGCCCGCTTGGCGTTCAAGGCATGCAGGCGGCGCTGGGTGAGAATCTCGATCGCCATGAAGCGGGCGTCGGGGGGGCCGCGGTCCCGGGGCGTGGCGCCGCCGGTCATGTCGGCGCGCTGCCGGGCGAGCGCGTTGTCGGCGCCCATCGAATAATGGACGGTCTTTTCCGCCAGCCGCAGGCCGCCGAACAGGCTGTGGAGCACGCGGCTATAGGCGACGTCGTCGGCCACCGCCGGGTGGAACGGCGCCTCTTCGGGGAAGCCGCCGGTCAGGTCGTGGCAGGCCCGCCGGACGCACAGGTTGCAGGGATAGCTGTTCTCCGACGCGGTGCGCCAGACCGGCGTGACGTCCTGGTCGATGCCTTCGAAATGTATGCCGGTGCGGACGAACCCGGCGTCCGGGGTCCGGTCCAGGGCGCTGGCGGTCAGGAAGAGATGCCGTTCGAAGTAATAGTCGTCGGCGTCGAGAAACCAGAGGTAGCGGCCATGAGCGGCGGCGGCCCCGACGTTGCGGGCGCGCCCGGCCCCGCGGTTGCGGTTGTTGGCGATCACCGCCACGCTCTGTTCCGGATGCTCGCGTGCCCAGCGCAGCGCCCGCGCGACCGTGTCGTCGGGCGAGGCGTCGTCGACGACGCAGATATGGACCTGCGCCTGCGGATCGCCCGATGCCTCGCGGTGGAAGCGGACCGCCGCGGCGACGCTGTCGAGCGCCCGGCCGATGGTGTCCGCCATCCGATGGACGGGAATCACCACGGTGCCGAGGATGTCGTAATCGGCCTTGTGGCGGGCGATCCCCCGCAAGGCCACGCCCAGGCCGGTATCCTCGTTACGGGCCGCCCTGTTTTGGGAGGCTTCATGCAGCCGCCGGGCCTCGTCGTCGCGGCCCTGGATCAGGCGGACGGTGCCGAGGATGCGGGCGAAGTCGCCGTCGGGCGGCAGGATCCGGGCCAACGGCTCCAGGCACGCCGCGGCCTTGTCGGCGGCGGCGTTCTGCAGGTGGACCGCCGCCTGGTTCAGCGCCGCGGCCACCGTCCCGCCGACCTGCCGGTCCAGCACCGAACGATCCCCATGCAGATGGGCGGCGCGGGTGAAAAGCCGGACCGCGTGCGCCCAGCCGCCGCCGTCGCGCGCCTGCAATCCCAGATGCTGCAACGCCAGCGGGTCGGCCGGGTTGTCCAGCAGCGCCCGCCGGTGCCGGGCCGGTGTCGGGTCCCCGGTCATTGCGCCGCCACCGCGTCCACGAAGGATTCCGCGAAGGCGCGCCATGTCCGCTCGCCGCGAATGAAGGCGTTGCCGGCCTGGGCGCAGGTGGCGGCGGCTTCGCGGTCGGTGTAGAGGGTTTCGAGCTGTTCGACGATCTCCTCGACGCTGGACTCCCGCCAGCCCCGGCGGTTGCCGGCGGGATCGGCCACCGGCGTCTGGTGGCGCAGGGGCAGACAGACGCCGTCGCGGATGAGATCCAGGTGCCCGGTGTTGGCCGACAGGATCGTCGGCACCCTGCAGGCCATGGCCTCCATGGCGACGAGGTTGGTCGCCCCTTCGCAGCGGTTGGGGAACAGGGCGGCGTGGCATTCCGCCAGGATGCCGGCGATCTGGTGGCGGGCCAGGAAGCCCATGTCCACGAAGCCTTCCGGCGGCACGCCATGGGCCATCGCCCATTCCACGAGGCGCAGCTTGCCGTTCTCGCCCACGGCGGGGGCCATGGGCGTCAGCGGCGACTGGGCGATGCCGGCGGCGGTGTGCGGCCAGGGATTGTGCCACGCCGTGACCAGCAGGGCGTCGGGGTGGCGTTCATGGAAGCGGCGGAAGGCGGCGAGCACGATGTCCTGCCCCTTGCGGAACTCCAGCTTCCCGCCGGAGAAGACGACGAAGCGGTCGCCAAAGCGCCGGGCCGGCGTTTCCAGCGGCAATTCGTCGGGGTCGATGCCCTGGAAGGCGCAGCCGACGTTGTCGATCCCCTGTTCGGCCAGCAGCGCCTTGTTGTAGCCGGAGTGCACCACGAGCCGGTCGTAGCTGCGGGCGCGGCCAAGCACCTCCTGGTCGAACAGCGTGTCCTCGAAGGCGATGACGCCGACGTTGCGGGCGCCGCGAAAGCGCGCCGACGGCGGCCCCGGAACGAAGCCGTTGCCGAGCGAGTGCAGGACGGTGCACCCCTCCAGCAGAAGGACCGCATCCGAACGCGCGGCGATGGCCACGATCTGGCGATGGCCGTCCATCAGGACCTGGAGCTTTTCCCGGTTGGCCGGCCGCAGGGAGTCCAGCAACGGCGGCTCCAGGAGAAGCGGCGGACGGCCGCGCTCGACCAGATGGAGAGCGGTGTGAACGCCGACCAAGCCCCAGCCGTGGATCTCCGAAAGCTGCCAGGTCAGCGCCAGGGTCTGTTCCACACACAACCTTTCGATGCGTATTTCTATTCTGCCGCACGTTGGTGGCGTCGGAGCCGATCCGTCGCGGCGCGGCCTTCTTGCCGGTGGCGGCGGGTGCTATGGTAACAGAACCCGTTGTTTAGCGCCGGACCCGCATGCCCTTCAAGATTGCTTTCGTCGACCCGGCGCGGGGGGACTACACACCGGAAACGCCGCGGCACCGGCCGCTTGGCGGATCGCAGTCGGCGCTGTGCTACCTTGCGCGCGCGCTGGCCGCCGCCGGGCTGTCGGTCACGCTGGTCAACGGCACCCGGACGCCCGGCCACGTCCATGGCGTCCACTGCCGGTCCATGGCCTCGGTTTCCCTGGACGATCTCGGCGGCTTCGACGCCGTGGTGCTGCTCAACGGCTGCGCCCCGGACCTGCCGGCCCGCCTGCGCGCCGTCCTCGGCAGTGCTGGCAAGCTCATCTTGTGGATGCAGCACGCCGTCGACGAGCCGGCGGCGGAGATGCTCGCCGATCCGCGGGCGCGCGCCTGCTGGGATGGCTTCGCCTTCGTCAGCCTGTGGCAGATGGAAACCTATCTGGCGGCCTTCGGGCTTGATCGCGGCCGCTGCCGGGTCTTGCGCAACGGCATCGCCCCGGCCTTCGCCGGGCTGTTCCCGGCGGGAATCGACATCGCCGCGACCAAGCCCTGGCCGCCGGTGCTGGCCTACACCAGCGCGCCCTTTCGCGGCCTGGACGTGCTGCTGGACAGCGTTGCCCGCATCCGCGCCGACATTCCGGGAACCACGCTGCGGGTGTTCTCCAGCCTGGAAGGGTATCAGGTTCCAGCCGAACAGGACCCGTACCGCGACCTCTATCGGCGCTGCCGCGAGACCGAGGGGGTGGAGTATGTGGGCGCCGTTTCGCAGGACGCCCTGGCGCACGCCCTGCGCGAGGCGACGGCCCTTGCCTACCTCAACCGCTTCGCCGAAACCTCGTGCATCGCCGTGATGGAGGCGCTGGCCGCCGGCTGCCTTGTGCTGTCGAGCCGGTTGGGGGCCTTGCCGGAAACCGGCGCCGGTTTCGCCCGCCTCATCCCGGTGCCGGCCGATGCGGCGGAGCACGCGCGGCGCTTCGCCGAGGTCGCGCGGACCGCCCTTGCCGAACAGCACGCGGACCCCGCCGCCGCCGACCGGCGGCTTCGCGCGCAGGTGGATCACGTCAACGCCCGGATGACCTGGACGGTGGCGGCGCGCGCGTGGCGGGAGTGGCTGGAGGAACCGCGGCGGGAAACGCCCTGCACGCTGGCCCGCGCGGAATCCTGTCTGGACCGGGCGGACCATGACGAGGCGCGCGAGCTGTGCCGGCTCGTTCTGGCCGTGACCCCGGCCCATGGCGCGGCATGGCGGCTGCTTTCCCAGGCCCTGACCGCCGGCGCCCGGTACACCGACGCCGGCCGTGCCCTTGTGCGGGCCGGGACGACTGGCGGCCCGCCACCTTTCCATCAGGATCTGGCGAAGGGCCTTGTCCAGGGCGACGATGGCCGGCCGGTCGGCGAGCGGATCGCCGTCATCGAAGCGTTGGCGCAGGGGCCGCTTCTGGAGCGCGAGGCCCTGGCGGCCATGGCCGGGCGGCTGGCCAGCGAGGCGTTGCTGGCCGGGGACTTTTCCGCCGCGCTGCGGGCCTACCGCCTGCGGCTGGCGCTGCGGCCGGGCGATGCCCGGACCCGGCTTGCCACCGCGTGGCCGCTGACCCGGCTCGGCCGGCACGACGAGGCAATGGCGGCCATCGAACGCGCGCTGTCGGAGGACGCCGGCACCCTGCTCGCGAACCGGGAAGCGATGGCGCTGGTCGCCTCGTGCGTCGAGGAGGCGGAGACCGCCGTCCACGGGGCGGTGGCCGGCCCCGGCCCCGGCTCCGGTGGGGGCGACGCCG
>DASWVP010000115.1:0-14123 GCA_036401175.1 Azospirillum sp.
CGACGACTCGCCGGCCACGGACAAGCGGGTTCTCCTGCAAACACCGGAACTGGACGGCGACTATCGGCTGAGCCTGCGCGTCGTCGACGCGCTCGGCCGCGAGGACGTCGCCACCGCCCTGTTCCGCGTCCGCGACGGCAAGCCGGAAGCGGCGGACCTGCGGCGCGAGCCGCCCACCTGGATGGAGGGCGCGGTCGTCTACGGCGTCGTGCCGTTCCTGTTCGGGCCGCGCGGTCTGGCCGACGTGACGGAGCGTCTGGACGCGATCGCCGCGCTGGGCGTCACCGCGCTGTGGCTGTCGCCGGTCACCGGGGCGCCGGGCGAGGATTTCGGCTACGCCGTGACCGACCATTTCGGCGTGCGCGAGCGCTATGGCAGCATGGACGACCTGAAGGCGTTGGTCCGGGCGGCGCACGGGCGCGGCCTGAAAGTGCTGATGGACTTCGTGCCGAACCATCTGGCCGAGCAGCACCCCTATCACGCCGACGCGGCGGCGCGCGGCGTTGAGTCGCCCTATCACGGCTTCTTCGATCGCGGCGCGGACGGCGCCGTCACCCATTACTTCGACTGGACGAACCTCAAGAACCTCAACTACGACTCGCCCGACGTTCGGCGCTACATGGCCGAGGCCTTCGCCTTCTGGGTGCGCGACGTGGGGATCGACGGCTTCCGGGTGGACGCGAGCTGGGCGGTGCGCGAGCGGGCGCCGGAGTTCTGGCCCCAGCTGCGCGACGAGCTGAAGCGGATGAACCCCGACCTGCTGCTGCTGGCCGAATCGACCGCGCGCGATCCCTGGTACGTGCGGCACGGCTTCGACGCCGCCTACGACTGGACCGACCAGCTCGGCCAATGGGCGTGGCACGACGCCTTCGGCGCCGGGGTGCCGACCGCCCAAAGGCTGCGCGCCGCGCTGGCGCACGCCGACCCCGCCGTGCCGGTCATGCGCTTCCTCAACAACAACGACACCGGCGCGCGCTTCGTCACCCGCCACGGCGTCGAGCGCGCGCGGCTGGCCGCCACCCTGCTGATGACGCTGCCCGGCCTGCCGCTGGTCTACACCGGCGACGAGGTGGGCGCGGCGTACGAACCCTATGGCGCCCACAAGACCATCGCCTGGGACGACCCGCACGGCTTCACCGCCCTGTACCTGCGCCTCATCGCGCTGCGCGCCGGGCACGACGCCCTGCGCGGGCGGGGGCTGGAGCCGGTGGCGACGTCCCATGCCGACTCCGTGCTCGCCTACCGCCGCCCCGGCGCGACGCCGGACGATGACCTTCTGGTGCTGCTGAACTGGAGCGACGCGCCGCTGGACGTGGCGCTGACGCCGGCCGACGCCGCGGCGCCCGGCGACCGGATCGTGGATCTGCTGAGCGGCGAGGCGTTGCGCGTCACCGGCACCGTCCCCCTGCCCGCCCTCGGCGCCCGCGTGCTCAAGCGCACCGCCGCGCCGCAGGCCGCGCAGCGCTGACGGGATGGCGCCTTGAAGGGCGGCGCGGCACGCCCTATCGTCGGTGGGTGCGAGGGAGGGTGCCGTGGCTGGTCGCAGCATCGCCGAAAGGCGCTTCGGTTCCGTGGATGAGTTCGTCGCCTGGGAAGAACGGCAGGCGGAGCGCCACGAGTTCTTCGACGGGAATGTCTGGCCGATGGACGCCGAACCGGCGGGCATGGCCGGCGGAACCGTCCGCCACAACGACCTCGTCTTCAACGTCCGTTCCGCCCTGACCGCGGTGTTCCGGCCGCGCGGCTGCCGGGTGCAGAGCGAAAACGTGAAACTGCGGACGGAGTCGTTCTCCGCCTACCCGGACGTGCTCGTCACCTGCACCCCGGTCGACGGGCGGGAAACGCAGGTTGCCGACGCGGTCGTGATCGTCGAGGTCTTGTCCGAAGGGACCGAAAGGCGGGACCGCACGGTAAAGCAACAGAACTACTTCGACACCCCGTCCCTTCTGCAGTTCGTTCTGGTGTCGCAGGAGGCGCAGCTCGTCGAGGTCTACACCCGATCCGCCGACGGCTGGGCCTACCGCCGCTACCGTGCGCCGGACGCGATCGTCGCGTTGCCGTCGGTGGACGCCCGGATCCCCATGGCCGCGATCTACGGCGGCACCGACGTCCCGCCCTATGCGTCCGTCGTGCCGTTGCGCGGCACGGAGCCGTGAAGCCGTCATAATGCACCGCGAGCGCCGCGCCCATTTGCCGGATCGGCGGCGCGCACTCACCTTCCCTTCAAGGCCCCGGCGGCGAACGCAACGCGCGCGGCCAGAAATGGGAAGGAAACAGGCCATGGACGACGACGCCTCCCGCATCGCCGCGACGCAGTTCAACGCCGCGGACATCGGCGCGCTGGCCCACCTCTACCGGGCGGAGATCTACCGCAGCACCGTGTGGCGCACCCGCCTGGACGCCACGACGAACTGGGCCGTGGTGACCACGGGGATCGCGCTGTCGCTGACCTTCTCCAGCGCGTCGGCCTCGCCGCTGCCGCTGGTGCTGGTCGGGCTGCTGGTCGCCGTCTTCCTCTACATCGAGGCGCGGCGCTACCGCTTCTTCGATTTCTGGCGGATCCGCGCGCACATCCTGGAGGTCCACTTCTTCGGACCGATCCTGCTGGGCCAGGGGGTGCGGGCCGACAACGGGTGGAACGAGATCCTTCACAACGACTATCGGAACCCGAACCTGCACATCACCTTCCGCGAGGCGGCCGGGCGGCGGCTGCGCCGCAACTACGGCTGGATCTTCGGCATCCAGGTGGTGGCCTACGCCGGCAAGCTGCTGATCCATCCCGAGCCCATCACCACGCTGGCCGAGGTGTGGGCGCGCGCGATGATCGGCCCCGTCCCCGGCCAGATCGTGATCCTCGCCGGGCTGGTGTTCCACGCCACCTGGATCACGGTGGCGATCACCACCTACCGCAGCCGCCGCGGCGCCGACCGCGTGCGCCCGCCCCGCCCGCCCCGCGACCGCCTGCTCGAACTGGCGCGCGGCGCGGGGTGAAACGCGCACGAATGTTGGGTTTTCGCTTGCGCTCAACCCAACCTACGACGTGCGGGTAGGTTGGGTTGAGCCGCAGGCGAAAACCCAACGTCGGCCCGTCCCAACATCCACACGTCCCTACTTCGGATCGTACTCCAGGCCCCAGGCCTGATAGCGCTCGGGGTCTTCGGTCCAGTTCTCGCGCACCTTGACGAACAGCATCAGGTGCACGCGGCGCTCCAGGAACGTCTCCAGTTCCGTGCGCGCCGCCTGCCCGATGTGCTTGATGCGCGCCCCGCCCTTGCCCAGAACGATGGCCTTCTGGCTGTCGCGCTGGACATAGATGATCTGGTTGATCTTGACCGATCCGTCGTCGAACTCCTCCCACACCTCGGTCTCGACGGTGGCGGCGTAGGGCAGTTCCTGGTGAAGCTGCATGAACAGCTTCTCGCGCGTGATCTCCGCCGCCAGCAGGCGCATGGGCATGTCGGAGATCTGGTCCTCCGGGTACAGCCACGGCCCTTCCGACACCTGTCCCGCCAGGAATTTCCGCAGGTCCGCCACGCCGTCGCCGTTGCCGGCCGACACCATGAAGGTGTCGGTGAAGGTGCCGTCGCGGTTCAGTTCCTCGGTCAGGCCCAGCAGCACCTCGCGGTGGCGGACGAGGTCGATCTTGTTGAGGATCAGGATGGCGGTCCGCCCCTGCTCCTTCAGGCGGGCGATGATGCCCAGCGTGTCGTCGTCCACCCCGCGTCGGCTGGCGTCGAACAGCACGCCGATCAGGTCGGCGTCCTGCGCGCCCTGCCACGCGGCGTGCACCATCGCCTTCTCCAGCCGCTTCTTCGGCGTGAAGATGCCGGGCGTGTCGACGAAGATGAGCTGGCTGTCGCCCTCGATGGTGATGCCCAGCACGCGCGAGCGCGTCGTCTGCACCTTCGGGCTGACGATGGACACCTTCTGGCCGATCAGCGCGTTCAGCAGCGTCGACTTGCCGGCGTTCGGCGCGCCCACCAGGGCGATGAAGCCGCAACGCGCGTTCTCGGGCCCGGCGCCGGGCATCGCCGCCAAACCGGCGCCCTCGCCGGCCTCGTCGTCGCCGTCGTCGCCATCGTCGCCGTCCTCGATATCGTCCTCGATATCGTCGTCGCGATCATGGTCGTGGGTGTCGTCGGTCATTGCTGTCACTCCCTGCCCGCGCCTGCGCCGGGCACACCCAACTGGCCCAGCAGAAGGCTGGCCGCCTGTTTTTCCGCCGCGCGCTTGGAAGAGCCCGAGCCGGTGACCGGCTCCTCCCCCTCGACGCGCACGCGCACACGGAAGACCGGCTCGTGCGCCGGCCCCGTCTGCTCGATCATCTCGTAAACCGGCAACGGCCGACCGCGTCCCTGCGCCCATTCCTGCAGCGCCGTCTTCGGGTCGGCCGGCGGCAGGTCGGCGTGGTCGATCATGCCGGCCCAGGCGCCGCGGATGAAGCGCTTCGCCGCCTCCAGCCCGCCGTCCAGGAACAGCGCCCCGATCACCGCCTCGCACGCGTCGGCCAGGATGGTGCGGTTGCTGCGCCCGCCGCCCGACGCCTCGGCCGGCGACAGGCGCAGATGCACGCCCAGCCCGATGGCCTCGGCCACGGCGCCCAGCGCCTCGCGCCGCACCAGCGCGGCGTGCCGCTTGGCGAGCGAGCCCTCGCGCTCGTTGGGGAAGCGTTCCAGCAGCCAGTCGGCGATGCACAGGCCCAGCACCCGATCGCCCAGGAACTCCAGCCGTTCATACGCGATGCCCGGCCCCTGCGCCGGGGCCACGCCCTTGCCGCTGCGCTCCAGCCCCATCAGGCTCGGGTGCGTCACCGCATCGGCGAGCAGGCCGGCGTTGGCGAAGTGATGTCCCAGCGCCGCCGCGAGACCTCCAAGATCGGACCCCATCGGATCCTCCCCGACCGGCGCCACTCAGCTCACCCCCTGAAACAGGCGCCGCAGACGCAGGTCGAACGGCCAGCGCCACACCTCGTAGAAGTGCGTGCCCTCGGCCAGCGAGAAGAACAGGAACTCGGCCCGGCCCACCAGATTCTCCACCGGCACGTAGCCGACCATGCTGGGAACACGGCTGTCCAGCGAGTTGTCGCGGTTGTCGCCCATCATGAACAGGTGGCCGGCCGGCACCTTGTAGACCGGCGTATCGTCCAGCGGGCCGCGGTCTGTCTCCTCGATGATGCGGTGCTTGCGGCCCTCGGGCAGCGTCTCGATGTACTGCGCGGTCCGCACCTCGCGTCCCAGCCCGTCCGTGCTGACGTAGTCGTCGATGCGTTCGCGCTGGACCGCCTTGCCGTTGATGTGCAGGACGCCGCCGACCATCTGCAGCGTGTCGCCCGGCAGGCCGACGACGCGCTTGATGTAGTCGGTCTTGTTGTCGCGCGGCAGCTTGAACACGGCGACGTCGCCGCGCTCGGGCATGCCGCCCATGATGCGCCCCTCGAACGCCGGAAAGCCGAAGGCGACGGTGTACTTGCTGTAGCCGTACGAGAACTTCGACACGAACAGGTAATCGCCGATCAGCAGCGACGGGATCATCGATCCCGACGGGATGTTGAACGGCTCGTAGGCGAAGGTGCGCACGCCGAAGGCGATGATGACGGCGTAGAAGACCGTCTTCAACGTCTCACCGATGCCGCCGGCTTCCTTCTTCTTCTCGATCAAGGCCATGTGCTTTCGATTCTCAACGGCGGGTATAAAGGGAGCGAGTCTATGTGTTCAGCGGCAGGCCGGACGCGCGGCGCCGGGCCGGGCGGCGTCCATCAGCGCGCGCATGCGGCCCAGCGACTGGGCAAGGCCGACGAACACCGCCTCCCCCATCAGGAAATGGCCGATGTTCAGTTCGACGATGGTGGCGATGCGGGCGACCGGCCCGACCGTGTCGTAGTCCAGGCCGTGGCCGGCGTGGCATTCCAGCCCGATCGCCTCGGCATGCGCCGCCGCGCGCACGAGGCGCTGCAGCTCGGCCTGCCGGTCGAAGCCCTCCGGCGCCTCGCAATACGCGCCGGTGTGCAGCTCGACCACCGGGGCGCCCAGCTCCCGCGCGGCGTCCAGCTGCGCCTCGTCGGGGTCGATGAACAGCGACACGCGCACGCCCGCCGCCCCCAGCTCCTGCACGAAGCGGCGCAAGTGCCCGCGGCCGCCGACGGCGTCGAGCCCGCCTTCCGTCGTCACCTCCGTGCGCTTTTCCGGCACGATGCAGGCGGCGTGCGGCCGGTGGCGCAGCGCGATCTCCAGCATCTCGTCGGTGGCGGCCATTTCCAGGTTCAGCGGCAGGGCGATCTCCGCCATCAGGCGGGCCACGTCGTCGTCGCGGATGTGGCGGCGGTCCTCGCGCAGGTGCGCGGTGATGCCGTCGGCGCCGGCCTCGGCGGCCATGCGGGCGGCGCGCAAGGGGTCCGGATGGCGGCCGCCGCGCGCGTTGCGCAGCGTCGCCACATGGTCGATGTTCACGCCCAGGCGCAGGTAACGGGTCATGCCAAGCTCCGGATTCCGCCGGAGACTATATAGCCGTCCATTCCCGCCCCGTCACGCTTTCAAACCTTGATGTGCGCCGCCAGGGCCTTCAGCTCGTCCAGCGGCGGGTTCCTGCGCGGCCAGACCAGCCCGACGCCGTCGTCGGCGTGGCGCGGCAGGACGTGCACGTGGATGTGCGGCACCGTCTGCCATCCCGCCGGCCCGTTGGCCTGCAGGATGGTGATGCCCGCCGGGGCGAAGGCCGCCTGCACGGCGCGGGCGACGCGGTGCACCGTGCGGAACAGCGCCGCCGCCTCGTCCTCGCTCACGTCGAGGATGGTCGCCGCCGGGCGCTTCAGCGCCACCAGCACGTGGCCGGGGTTGAGCTGCCCGGCGTCCATGAAGGCGAAGGTCGCGTCGTCCTCGTACACCTTGGCGCAGGGGATCTCCCCGGCGATGATGCGGCTGAAGACGGTGGGCTCGGTCGGCGTCGGTCCCGGCATCGCTCACTCCTTCGTTGCGCCGCGCGCCGCCTTGCGCCGGCGGCCCTCGGCATCGGCCGCCTTCAGCGCCGCCAGCACGTGCTTGGGCGTCACCTCGTACGGCTCGTTGTGGATGGTCTCGCCCTCGGCGCAGGCGCGCTCGGCGGCCAGCCACAGCCGGGCGTCCGGCACGCCGGCAAGCCCGACGTCGGCCAGCGTGGTGGGCAGCCCGATCGATTCGCAGAAATCATAGACCTCGGTGATGACCGAGGCCGGACGCCCGGTGAGCATCAGCATGGTCAGCGTGCCGATCGCCACCTTCTCGCCGTGCCAGTAGGCGTGCGTCTCCTCCAGCGCGGTCAGCCCGTTGTGCACGGCGTGCGCCGCCGCCAGCCCGCCGCTCTCGAACCCCAGGCCGGACAGCAGGGTGTTCGCCTCGACGATGCGTTCCAGCGCCGGGGTCACCACGTGCTCCTCGCACGCCATCCTGGCCAGCAGGCCGTATTCCAGCAGCGTGTCGTAGCACTGGCGCGCCAGACTGTAGGCGGTCATCGGGCCGACGCGGCCGGTCATGTTGGCGCCGCGCTTGATGCGGCAGTCCTCCGCCTCGAACCACGTCGACAGCGCGTCGCCCATGCCCGATACCAGGAACCGCACGGGCGCGGCGGCAATGACGCCGGTGTCGACCAGCACCAGTTCCGGGTTGCGCGGCAGCACGAGGTAGCGCTTGAACGCGCCCTCGGCGGTGTAGATGACCGACAGCGCGCTGCACGGCGCGTCGGTGGAGGCCAGCGTCGGCACGATGGCGACCGGCACGCTCAGCGCGTGCGCCACCGCCTTGGCGGTGTCCAGCGCCTTGCCGCCGCCGATGCCGACGATCACGTCGGCGGCGACGTCGCGCGCCACCATGGCGAGCCGCTCGATCTCCTCGTCCGAGCACTCGCCGCCGAACTCCTCGACCGCCAGCCCGACGTGGTCCTCGGTCGCCGCCACGATGCGCTGGCTCAGCGCCTTCAGCACGAAGGGGTCGATGATGGCGAGCGCGGTGCCGCCCAGCCGGCAGAGGTCCTCGCCCAGGGTGTCGAGCGCGCCTTCGCCCTGCACGTAGCGCGCCGGGAAAATGGCCGTGGTGATCATGTCCGCTCCCCTTCCAACGAATCCCGGCGGGAGGAGAGCATAAAATCGGGCGGGACGCCACGCCGGGTTCCTGCCCCCCGGCGCGGCGCCCGCGGGCCCGGTATCAGCCGTTGATGGCCAGGGTGTTGACCGCCATCGCCAGGGCGGTGATGGCGCCGCTGTTGACGTTGTCGATGTACAGGATGTTGGGATAGGTCTGCGGGCTGCAGGCCGGCAACAGGTCCTGGTAGATCAGCGGGTCGGCGACCGCGGCAAGGTCGAGGATGCTGGCCGCACCCAACTCGCAGGTCGTCGCCTGCGTGCCGTCCTGCGTCAGCGTCCACGAAAGCAGGAAGTAGGACGATGTCGGGCTGATCCGCTGCTCCTTCATCTCGCCAAGCTGACCCGACACCATCTGGGCGGCGTCGTTCGTGTCCGAGTACTGGTTGTAGACGGGAAAGTTCGTGGGCAGGTAGAAGCCCTTGCCGAAATAGGCGTCACCCACCGTGATGCCCGGCGCGTCGACGACGACGACGACCGCCGCCTTGTTCTGGCCAATGAAGTCGTTGAGCTGAAGCTGCGTCAGGTCACCCGGATCGGCGACGGCGTAGAGGTTGTTGAGCCCGCTCAGTTGGGCCAGAAGCCCGTCGTATTCCGGCTGCGTGAACGCCCGGTACGAACTGTTCCCGACGTCCGTGTTGTAGTCGTGCGACAGGTAGAGGATGACCAGTTCCTTGTTCACCGCCGTGAAGCTGTTCACGTCGCTGATGACCTGGGCGATGGATTCGCCGTTGGCGCCCTGCCAGGAGTTGATCTGCGTGATGTCGCTGTAGTGGCCGGTGAAGTACTGGCCGCCGCTGATCACCGGACGGATGTCGAAATAGCGCGCGCCCAGCGTCAGCTGCCCGAGGATGCTGGTGGTCTGGGTGATGACGCTGCAGGGGAAGGCGAAGGCGGTCCTGCCGTTGACCACGCTCATGCCGGAATCGTGCGACCCGGGAATGCACAGTTCACGCAGCGTCCGGCCGCCGAGCTGGCTCAGGTTGTGCTGCATCCACCCCGGCGGGACCACGTTGGCCGTGAAATTTCCGCTTTCACCGGCGAGGACGAACGCCACCGAACCGTCGTGTGACCAGCCAAGGTTCATTGTGCTGCCCTGCGGGCTGCCCGACGTCGCGAGGTTGGTGAAGACCACCTGCAGGTCGAAGCCGTTGGCGGCGCGGGCTTGGACCTGGAAATTGAACGGCGTGCCGTTCAGGGAATACACCACTTCGCCGGCGTCGTCGCTTTGGTTGTCGAAAGCACCCTGGCCCCACTCGACATAGACCTGCGCCGTCTTCCACGCGGGGATCGTGGCCGGAAAGCTCCACGAATTCATCTGGTAGGAATGCAGGTGGGTGTTGGTCCAGTCGTACGGGGTGCCGTTCACCAAGGTAATGAAACCGCCCTGTCCCATGTCTTTCCCCCACAATTAAAGGTTACTTTTGACATGCGATCCATATTACGCATGCCGCAGCCTTATGGAGCGCATGGCATTCAGAACTAGTCAACAAAACATATTACGACAAACTTCTTCAATAAGATACTGATAATACGTTATGGCTGCCCACATCAGAGGGCTGAAGGCATTATATTCATTTATGTAGAGGGGGCGCGACATGGCGCCCGGCCGACGGCGCGTGTCATTTTTCCACGAAATAAAACAGTTCGTAACGAAAGGAATCGCGCCGCTTACGTCCGTGCCACGATCAGTTCCCGGCGGCGCAACAGGAAAATCGCAAGTCGCTGCCTAACGCCCCCGCGCCCGGTCGACCGAGTTGATCACCGGGGTCGCCCGCAGCGCCGCCATGATGTTGGTCAGGTGCTTGGCGTCCTTGACGTCGATGTCGATCAGCAGCTCGAAGAAATCGGTGTTGCGGTTGGTGATCTTCAGGTTGGTGATGTTGCCGCCGTTCTTGCCGATCACCGTGGACAGCGTGCCCAGCGAGCCTGGCTCGTTGGCGACCACGAGGCTGATGCGGCCGACGTGCTCCTCCGGGCTGTCGCCGACGTCCCAGGCGACGTCGATCCAGCGCTCGGGCGAATCGTTGAAGCTCTCCAGCGTCTCGCAGTCGATGGTGTGGATGGTCACGCCCTTGCCGGTGGTCACGATGCCGACGATGCGGTCGCCCGGCAGCGGGTGGCAGCAGCGCGCATAGTGCACGGCCATGCCGGGGATCAGGCCGCGGATGGGCAGCGGCGCTTCCTTGCCCTTGGGCTTCGGCCGAGGCTTGGCGATCAGGCCCAGCGCCTTGTCCTCGGCGTCCTTCAGCTGCGTCTGGGCGTGCGGCTTGTGGCCGGGGAAGACGGCGTGGAAGACCTCGCGGCCGGAATGCAGGCCCGATCCGACGCTGGCCAGCAGATCGTCCACCGACGGCTGCTGGAAGATCTTCAGAACGCCGTCCAGCGCCTTTTCGCCGTAGTCGTAGCCTTCCTGGCGGAACTGGCGCTGCAGGATGGCGCGGCCCAGCTCGATGTACTGGGCGCGCTGCTGCGTGCGCAGGAACTTGCGGATGCGCGCGCGCGCCTTGCCGGTGACGACGAAGCGCTCCCACCCCGGCACCGGCGTCTGCGCCTTGGAGGTGATGATGTCGACCTGATCGCCGTTTTGCAGCTGCGTGCGCAGCGGCAGCATGCGCCCGTTGATCTTGGCGCCCACGCAATGGTCGCCCACCTCCGAATGCACGGCGTAGGCGAAATCCACCGGCGTGGCGCCGCGCGGCAGGGCGATCAGGTCGCCCTTGGGCGTGAAGCAGAACACCTGATCCTGGAACAGCTCCAGCTTGGTGTGCTCCAGGAACTCCTCGGGCTTGGTGGCGTGCTCCAGGATGTCCAGCAGTTCGCGCAGCCAGCGGTATTCGCGGGCGCCCTCGCGCGGCTGGCCCTGCTTGTAGGCCCAGTGCGCGGCGACGCCCAGCTCGCACACCTCGTGCATGTCCTTGGTGCGGATCTGCACCTCGATGCGGTTGCGCTGCGGGCCGATGACGCCGGTATGCAGGCTGCGGTAGCCGTTCGGCTTGGGCGTCGAGATGTAGTCCTTGAAGCGGCCGGGCACCACGGGATAGCGGCTGTGGATGACGCCCAGCGCCTGATAGCACTCCCCCACGTTGCCGACGATGCAGCGGAACGCCATGATGTCCGACAGCGCCTCGAAGCTGACGTTCTTGTTCTGCAGCTTGCGCCAGATCGAATAGGGCGTCTTCTCGCGGCCGGTGATCTGGACGGTCTCCAGCCCCTCCTCGTGCAGGACGTCGGTCAGTTCCCGGATGATGCGCTCGACGCGGTCCTCGCCCTCGGAGCGCAGGCGCGAGAGCTGCGCCAGGATGCTGTCGCGCGCGTCCGGGTTCAGCTCGGCGAAGGCCAGGTCTTCCAGCTCGTCCTTGACCTGGTGCATGCCGATGCGCTCGGCCAGCGGCGCGTAGATTTCCAGCGTCTCGCGGCCGATGCGCTTGCGCTTGTCCGGGTTCTTGATGTGGTGGAGCGTGCGCATGTTGTGCAGCCGGTCGGCCAGCTTCACCAGCAGCACGCGGATGTCCTCGGACATCGCCAGGACCAGCTTGCGGAAGTTCTCCGCCTGCTTGGCCTGCTCGCTCTGCATTTCCAGGCGCGACAGCTTGGTCACGCCGTCCACCAGCCGGCCGACTTCCTTGCCGAACAGGCGTTCGATGTCCTCCTGGGTGGCGACGGTGTCTTCCACCGTGTCGTGCAGCAGCGCCGTCACGATGGTGGCGGCGTCCAGCTTCATCTGCGTGAGGATGCCGGCGACTTCCAGCGGGTGCGAGAAGTACGGGTCGCCCGACGCCCGCGTCTGCGAGCCGTGCGCCTTCATGGAGAAGACGTAGGCGCGGTTCAGCAGATCCTCGTCCGCAGAGGGATCGTACGCCCTGACCCGTTCGACGAGTTCATATTGCCGGATCATACCGCCCGACCCGGCGCCATGTGCGCCCTCTCAGGAGTTGTGGTTAGGCCAGATATGGGTGCGGGCACCCGCAAGGCCACCCGCTTCACCCACATCATGTCCAGCGTCAGGCCCAGCTCAGGCCCGTCATCAGGCGTCGTCGTCGCCGACCACGTCGCCCTCGGCCATGCCGAGCGCCTCTTCCGGTTCGCCGTCCATGTCGGAGAGCAGGTCGTCCTCGCCCTCCTCGGCGTCGCCCATGGCGTCGTCGTCGCCCAGCGAGTTGTCCGCCGCGCCGGCCCAGCCATGCTCGCCGGCCATCAGCTCGACGATCTCCTCCTCCGGCTCGTCGCTCTCGACGTGCTTCTGGTGGCCCTTGATGAGGGAGTTCTTCAGCGTGTCCAGCAACACGGTCTCGTCGGCGATCTCGCGGAGCGCAACGACGGGATTCTTGTCGTTGTCGCGGTCGATCGACAGCGGCGCACCGGACGCGATCTCACGCGCACGCTGGGCGGCCATCATGACCAGCTCGAAACGGTTCGGAACCTTGAGGACGCAATCTTCGACGGTAACGCGAGCCATAGCCAGACCAACTCCGGAACGTAAGAGGCGCTCGAATATATTGATCCGGGCCGCGCCGATCAAGCCCGAACCGCCTCCCGCCGTCATGGCGCCGAAAACGCAAAACAGGCGGCAAGTCCTGCAGTGACGTCGTGGACCGTACAAATCCTGGCACGCCAACCGATGTCCCAGAGGCATCCCTTGCTCTACGGCCCGCATCACCCTATTTTAGCTGACGGGGCCCGTGCCATTTCGCACCGCCCGATAATTTAACGCAGTCTCTTGCAGAAGGATTACGACATTGGAACGCTCAACCACTTTGCCGAAAGACATCAGTCGTTTGTTCTATAAGGAAGAGCGTCTGGCGATGTTCATCGACGGCGCCAACCTCTACGCGGCGGCGCGGGCGCTGGGCTTCGATATCGATTACAAGCGCCTGCGCGACGGCTTCGCCGCCGAGGGGCGGCTGCTGCGCGCCTTCTATTACACGGCGCTGGTGGAGGATCAGGAGTATTCGCCGATCCGCCCTCTCGTCGACTGGCTGGACTACAACGGCTACACCATGGTGACCAAGCCGACGAAGGAGTTCACCGACGCGTCCGGCCGCCGCAAGATCAAGGGCAACATGGACATCGAGCTGGCCATCGACGTGATGGAGATGGCCGAGCGGGTGGACCACATCCTGCTGTTCTCCGGCGACGGCGACTTCCGCCGGCTGGTCGACGCCGTGCAGCGCAAGGGCGTGCGCGTCAGCGTCATCAGCACCGTGCGCTCGCAGCCGCCGATGGTCGCCGACGAACTGCGCCGGCAGGCCGACAACTTCATCGAGCTGCAGGACCTCGCCGGCACCATCGCCCGCGTCCACCAGCACCGCGAGCCGCCCCCTGTGCAGGTCGATCACACCGGCGGGCATGGCGGCGGCCACGGCGGCGGCAACGTCTACGACAACCTGTAGCGCCGGCATCGGCGCCGAACCGGCCGCCCAGCGCCTCCGGGCCGTGGTTGCGCTGGGCCGGGATCGGGCGTTCAAACACAGCGCCGAACATCGGTTGCCCGCCGATGTGGTGATGTTCGACAGCGACCACCCCAGCCCGCGGAACACCAACACCGGCCGCCTGACGCGGGACATGTTCGACGGGGTGTTCGCGCGGGTGGCTGAACAGCTTCGGATACCCGCCGTCAGTGTCTTGCCCCCACCCCAACCCTCCCCCGCAAGCAGGGGAGGGAACTCCGCCGTTTTCCCCCTCCCCTGCGAAGCTCTCGCCGGATCTTCGATCCGGCTGACGCGGCAGGCGGATCCTTCGGATCCGCCGAGAGCGGGGGAGGGTGGCCGAGCGCCAGCGAAGGCCGGGTGGGGACAAAGCATTCCAGGACGTTACGGCTTCGCCGGTTCCGCAGCCGGAACCGGGGCAGGCGCCGGCTCGGGCGCGGCCGGAGCAGCCGCAGCCGGTTCCGCCGCCGGTACAACCGGGGCCGGTGCCTCGGCGGACGCCCCGCCCTGCGCCGGTGTCGGTTCGGCCGGCGCGGCGGCCGTGGCTGCCGGAGCCGGTTCGGCGGCCGGCACAACCGGAGCGGCGG
>DASWVP010000116.1:0-6699 GCA_036401175.1 Azospirillum sp.
GGCGCGGATGGCGCGGGCGTGGGCCAGGAACGCGTCGGCGGTGGCGGCCTCCTCCGCCGTCCAGCGGGCGCGCACGGCGTCCTCGCCGCGCTCGGCCGCGAGGATTTCGTACCGGCTCAGAAACTTTTCGACCTGGACGGGGTAGTAGGCGAGCGCCTCGGTGGCCGTGTCGATGGCGGTGAGGCCGCCGCCGACGACGGCGATGGGCAGGCGCACCTGCAGGTTGGCGACCGATTCGGTCTTGGCCGCGCCGGTGAGCTGCAGCGCCATCAGGAAGTCCGACGCCTGCCGCACGCCGCGCGCCAGGCCGTTCTTCATCGGCACCACGGTCGGCTTGCCGGCGCCCATGCACAGCGCGATGTGGTCGAAGCCCAGCGCGAAGGCGTCGTCGATGGTGAGCGTGCCGCCGAAGCGCACGCCGCCGATGATGGTCATGCGCCGCCGCCGCTCCAGCAGCAGCCGCACCACCTTGAGGAAGTTCTTGTTCCAGCGCACAGTGATGCCGTACTCGGCCACCCCGCCGAAGCCGGCCATGACGCGCTCGTCCAGCCGGTCGTACAGGTCGCGCACGTCGCGCACGGGGCGGAACGGCACGCGCTTGCCGCTGGGCAGCACGCCGGACAGGTCGGCCGGCAGCGGTTCGATCTTCAGCCCGTCGATGCCGACCACGGCGTGGCCGTCGTTCATCAGATGGTGCGCCAGCGTGAATCCGGCCGGCCCCAGCCCGACCACCAGCACCTTGTACCCGCTCTCCGCCCGCGTCATCGGCCGACGCAGGTCGAGCGGGTTCCAGCGGGTGAGCAGGCCGTAGATCTCGAACCCCCAGGGCAACTCCAGCACGTCCTTCAGCGTGCGTGTTTCCGCCTGCGGAATGTCCACCGGTTCCTGCTTCTGGTAGATGCAGGACTTCATGCAGTCGTTGCAGATGCGGTGCCCGGTGGCGGCGCACATGGGGTTGTCGACCACGACCATGGCCAGCGCGCCGATCGGCACCGCCTGGGCCTTGAGCGCGTGCATCTCCGAGATCTTCTCGTCGAGCGGGCAGCCGTGCAGCGTCACGCCGAACGCGCTTTTGGCGAAGGCGCCGGTCTTACGGTCGAGGAGACCGTGCGAGCAGCTGTCCTTGTCCTGGTTGTGGCACCAGATGCAATAGTTCGCCTCGTCCAGCGCGCCTTCCAGGTCGGTGCCGGGGTCGGTCAGGTGGAAGCCCTGGCGGACGCGCCGCCGCCCCTCCGGCACGGCCAGAGCGGACAGGCCGTGCGCCTCGATCGTTTCGGCGGCGACGAGGTGGTGCGGGTCGGTCTTGTGCGGCAGCTGGAACAGCACGCCGGAGCCGTGGCGGGCGCGGCCGGGGTCGCTGAACAGCGCCCAGGCGGCGTAGCGGGCGGCCCCCTCCAGCCGGTCGGCGTGTTCCGATTCGGTGTCCATCCAGGCCAGCACCTGCCGGGCGAAGCCGATCTCGCTCAACGGTTCGCCCAGCCAATCCTCCAGCAACGCCGTCAGCTCGGCGCCGTCGAGCGCGGCGGCCTGCTCCGCCGGCACCGCCTTGGCGGCGCGGCGCTGCACGAACAGGCGCTTGGCGGCGTACAGCGGCGCCAGCTCGTGGTGCCGGGCGCGCAGCTCGTTCAACTCGCTCCGGATGCAAAACAGATCGCCCAGGAAGTCGTCCAGGTGCGGGGCGACGGCGATCAGCAGGTCGCTTTCGGCGCCGCCGTCCAGCGCGTCCGGCGCTTCGCGGGCGGTGACCAGCCGTTCGGCCAGCGCCGGATCGGCCGCCGCCAGATGGCCCAGGAAGGCGCGGTCGAGCGCCAGCAGGCCGTCGCGCTCGTAAAGGTCAGCAAAACCAAGGCCGAAGCCCAGTATCAGGTCCGCCATTCCGCAACCGTCCATCGCCGGGGTTGCCGATCATTTCACGCCATCACGCCCGCCGATGCACGACATTTCGTGTTGCCCACATCGTTTGACGTGTGGGGGACCCACGCACCATATCAATCGCCAACAAAGTCGAACAGGCGAGGGGCTGCCTTTGACCACCGTGACTTACGACGCGCCGGCGCGCGTCGCCCCCGACACGCGGCCGGTCGCCGTCTGGCTTCTGGCGTGCTGCGCGATGGTGCTGGCGATGGCGGTCATCGGCGCCATCACGCGGCTGACCGAATCCGGGCTGTCGATGGTGGAATGGAAGCCGCTGATCGGCTTCGTCCCGCCGCTGAGCGAGGCGGAGTGGCAGCGCGTGTTCGAGCTGTACAGGCAGACGCCGGAGTACCGGATCTTCAACGCCGGCATGGACCTGGACGGCTTCCAGCGGATCTTCTGGTGGGAATGGTTCCACCGCCTGTGGGGTCGGCTGATCGGCGTGGCGTTCCTGCTGCCGTTCCTGTGGTTCCTGGCGCGCGGCATGATCCCGCGCGGGCTGGCGCCGAAGCTGGCGGGGCTGTTCGTGCTGGGCGGGCTGCAGGGCGGCATCGGCTGGTTCATGGTGATGAGCGGCCTGTCCGACGCACCGAACGTCAGCCATTACCGGCTGGCGCTGCACCTGGGCGCCGCCATCCTGATCTACGCGCTGATGCTGCGCCTCGCGCTGGGCTTGCTGGACCCGTTGCCGCTGGCCGGCTGGCGCGCCGAGGCGGCCCCCTTGCGCCGGCACGCGCGCTGGGCGCTGGGCGCCGTGGCGGTCACCATCGCCTGGGGGGCGTTCGTGGCGGGCATCCGCGCGGGTTACGCCTACAACACCTTCCCGGACATGGCCGGGCACTGGATCCCGCCGGAGATGGCGACCCTGAGCCCCTGGTGGCTCAACGCGCTGGAGAACACGGCGGCGGTGCAGTTCATCCACCGCTGGCTGGCGCTGGGCACCGGCGTTCTGGTGCTGGCGCTGGTCGGGCGGGTGCACGCGGCGAGGCTTCCCGGACGAGCCGGCCGCGTCGCCACGGCGCTGGGGGCGATGATCCTGGCGCAGATCGGGCTGGGGATCGCCACGCTGCTGACCGTGGTGTGGATCCCGCTGGCCGCCGCGCACCAAGCCGGCGCCATCCTGGTGGTGACGCTGCTGGTGTGGCTGCTGCACGAACTGCGGGCGGTGGGAGCGGCTGGCGAATTCCTTCCGAATTCAAAACACGAAGATCAAAAGATCAGAGGTGCATAAGGATCGGGACGACACGTGCGCTCCGCACGGCAGCCTCGGCGCCGGCAAGTCCTTCTGATCTTTTGATCTTCTGATCTTCGTGTTTTTGATCGGCACTCTCACCGTCAGCGTCGGGGTCGCTGATCCTTGCCGGCAACCGGCCCCCACCCTTCCCACCTTCGGCGGGCCCCTTCCCTCCCCCGCCGGAGGCGAGGGAGGGAGATGATTTCCTTACGGAACCGCAACGGTTGCGCGCAGCGGCAGGTGGTCGGAGGCGCGGCGGGTCACGGTCGTGCGCACGGCCTCGAACGCGCACAGCTTCAGGCCGCCGCGCACGTACAGGCGATCCAGGCGCAGGGTCGGCAGGCGGGCGTGGAAGCTGCGCGGGCTGGCCCAGTCGTCGAACGCGTCGGCGAGGCGGCGCAGGCGCGGCGAGTTGGGCGTCCATTCGTTGAAATCGCCCATGAACACGGTGGGCAGCTCCGGCCGCTCCTCCACCATGGCGAGGATGCGGGCGATCTGGTTGGCGCGCTCCCACGGGTCGAGGCCGAGGTGGGCGGCGATGACGCGCACCGGCCGGCCGTTCACGCCCAGCACCGCCTCGATCCCGCCGCGCGGCTCGCGCCGGCCGACGCAGAGGTCGAGCGACCGCACCGACAGGACCGGCAGGCGGGTCAGCAGCGCGTTGCCGTAGTGCGCCCGCGCGTGGTGCTTGGTGGGGGCGGCATAGGGCGTCAGCCCGGTCGCCTTGCCGAGGTATTCGAACTGGTCCAGCCCGACCTCGCCGCGGTGGTGCCAGCCGACCTCCTGCAGGCCGATCACGTCGACGTCCAGGCCGCGGATCACCTCGGCGATGCGGTCGGGAGCGAAGCGGGCGTCGAGGCCGACGCAGGAATGGATGTTCCAGGTGGCGATGCCAACGGCGGCCATGCCCTCCGGCACCGGGGCGCGGCGGATGTCGGGCGGACGGCCGCCGCGGCGCGCGCGCCGCGCCCTGAGCGCCGACGCGAACCGCTCGATGCGCTCTCGACTGAATCGAATCACGATCGCCCGTCCCCCTGCCCGTCTCGCTTCGTCCCTATTCGGCCGCCTTGGCCAGCAGCCGGTTGGCCGCCCAGCCCAGCCCGATCGCCACGGCGGCCACCCCGGCCAGCAGCGCGACGTCCGTCACCGTCGGATCGTCGAACGTGCGCGCGAGCTGGTGCCCGAGCAGGCTGAACGCCAGGATCCCCGGCGCCATCCCGACGACGGTGCCGACGATATAGTCCTTGAACCGCAGGCGCGAAGCCCCGGCCACCAGATTGATTACGGTGAACGGGGCGGCCGGGACAACCCGCATCGTGGCGACGGCGACGATTCCCTTCTCGGCCAGCCGGCTGCCGACCTTCGCCAGGGTGCGCCCGCCGACATGCTCCAGATGCTTGCGCCCCAGCCTGCGGCCGACCCAGAACAGCACGCTGGCCGACGCCAGCGACCCGGCCATGGCGGTGAGGAACCCCTCCACCGGGCCCAGCAGGATGGCGGTGGCGGCGATCAGCACCACCACCGGGAACATGACGAACCCTGCCACCACGTACAGCCCGACCAGCAGGACCGGCCCGAAGGTCATGCCGCGCACCTGCTGCACCATCTCCAGCACGCGGTCCAGCCGCGCCCACTCGGCCAGACCGGGGATGCGCCACAGCGCGAACACGCCGCCCAGCACCAGCAGCACGGCCAGCGCCACCATCCACGCCCGCCGGCGCGGGATCAGCGAGGGCAGCACGCGCCCCACCAGCTCCGTCGCCGGCACCGGACGTTCGGGATCGAACAGGCGCGATTCGACCAGGGCGGCGGCGAGCGGACTGGGGGTCGGCGTCTCCAGGTCGATCAGCGTCCGTCCGCCGGCCCGGCGCAGCCCGTCGATGGCGCGGATTAATGAGCCGGTGCGCGCCACCTCGGCCGCGACCACCGCGGGGGCCGTCGCGAGATGCTCGGCGATCAGGTCGTTGCGCACCGATTCGACGGCGGCGCGCGCGGCGTCGGCCTGTGGGTCGCCCGACCGCACCTCGACCGTCAGGTCGCATTCCGTGTCCAGCCCCATGGAGCGGTTGTTGAGGTTGGCGGAGCCGACGCGCAGCAGCCAGTCGTCCACCACCATCACCTTGGCGTGCACGGTGATGCCGACGCCGCCGTCGGTGACCGCCGCGTACAGGCGGAAGCGGTCGTGCCGGTCGGCGGCGCGCAGCCTTTCCACCAGATGGGCGCGCGCGCCCAGCATCACCTCGTTCTCCAGCCAGCTCGTCGTGCGGACGGGGTTGACCAGGACGATTTCCGGCCCGTCCGCCTCGGCAAGGCGGGCGGCCAGCGCGTCGGCGATGGCGTGGGCGGCGAAATACTGGCTTTCCAGATAGATCGAGCGGCGGGCGGCGGCGATGGCGGCGAGGTACAGCGCCTCCACCTCCCGCACCACGTCGCCGCCGCTCCAGGCGGGGTCGGTGCGGGAAATGGCGACGTCGCAGTCGCGGAACAGCGGCTCCAGCCCGTCCGGCCAGGGGTTGTAGCCGGGCGGCGCCGGGGCGATCGTCTGGCCGGTGGCGCGCCGCCAGCGCTCGCGGAACAGGTCGCCCAGGGCGCGCGCGGCGGCGCCGTCCACCGCCATCATGACGTCGTGGAAGGGTTCGTACGGCTTGCCGTCGGGCTGGCGGCGCACCGGCTCCCACCGGGCGTGGGCGCGGGTGTCCCAGCGGTTGGCGGTGATGTCGATTCCGCCGCAGAAGGCCAGCGCGTCGTCGACCACCAGCAGCTTCTGGTGATGGCAGGCGCCGGTCGGGTGGTCGCTGTCCAGGCGGTAGTCGAGGCGCGGGTGGGTGAACCAGCGCCGCACCGCCAGCGGCCGCTGCCAGCGCGTCAGGTCGAAGATCTCGGCGTAGTCCCATTTCAGCACGCGGATGTGCAGGTCGGGGCGCGTCGTCGCCAGCCAGTTCAGGAAATGGCCGAGCCGGTCGGGCCGGCCGGGGTGCTGGCGCTGCGGGGTGAGGCGCACGCGGGTGTCGAGGTCCCACGCGGTGAGCAGGATCGAGCGTTTGGCCCGCCGCATCGCCGCCTTGGCGAAGGTGAAATAGTCGGCGGCGTCGATGGCGAGGCCGACGCGCCCGGCCCGCTCGACCCGCCAGCAGGTGCGGCCGGGAACGAAGAGGGAGGCGGGGCGCGGGGCGGCCCGCGGTTCACGGATGGGCATTTCACTCATGGCGATGGGCTGTCGTCACCTGGTTTTCCGGTTTCCCTGACCGTGTCAACACGCGCGGCGGCAACGTCTCCCCGGCTTCGGCGGCGGTACCGCCATGGCGGTCCACGATGATGGTCGGCGTCGCGTTGCTTTCCCGTTGCCGATCCCCCGGATTCGCGCTTACCGTCGCCGAACCCGATCCGCAGGACGAACGGCCCGCTTGTCAATGCATTCCCGCCCGCATCGCTCCACCGCCCCGCGATGCTGAGCTTCGCCACACGACGCCTTGCCGGCGCGCTGCCCGGCCTGGCCCTGCTCGCCGCGTTGGCCGTGCTGGCGGCGGGCGACGGCGCGCTGCGCGCGCTGG
>DASWVP010000117.1:0-2483 GCA_036401175.1 Azospirillum sp.
GACCGCCGGCCCGTCCAGCGCCAGCGCGCCCTTCTGCAGCGCCTGGAAGACGGATTCGACGCGGTGCGCGACGGCTTCCACCTCCGGCAGGTCGACGGCGCGGGCGGCGCCCTTCAGGCTGTGCGCGCGCCGGTGCAGCTCGTCGAGGTCCAGCGCGGCCCCTTCCTCGGCGGCCCGCAGGGCGGCGCGGATCTCCCCCAGGTGCTCCTTGTGCTCCAGCTCGAACGCCGCGAGCAGCCGCTGCCGGATGTCGATCATGGCGAAGCCGCCGCCCCTCCCCCGGCCATCACACCCGATAGCTCCGCACCGCCTCGACCAGGCTCTGGCCGAGGTCGTTGAGGTTGGCGGCGGCGCCTTCCAGCTGGCGGGTGCCGGCGGCGGTCTGGGTGCTTGCCTGCCGGATGTTCTGCAGCGCCTGGATCACCTGTTCCAGGCCGATCTGCTGCTGGTTGGTGCCGGCGACGATCTGCTGGAAGGCCAGCACGCTCTCGTGGATGTTGTCGGCCATGGTGCGGATGGTCGTCTGGGTGGAGTCCGCCTGCCGGCGGCCGGCGGCGACGCGCTTGACCGCCTCCTCGGTCAGCATGACCGAGGCGTTGATCCCCTGCTGGATGTCCGACAGGTTGGAGCGCACCTGCGCGGTCGCGTCCTTGGCCTGATCGGCGAGGTTCTTGATCTCCGCGGCGACGACCGAGAAGGTGCGGCCGTGCTCGCCGGCCGCCGCCGCCTCGATGGCGGCGTTCAGCGCCAGCAGGTGGCTGCGCTCGGCGATGTCGTTGACGGTGGCGATGATGTCGCTGATCGCCTGCGTGCGCTCGCTCAGCATGACGATGGTCTCGGCCACCGTCTCGGCCTGCTCGCGGATGCCGTCCATGGCCTGCATGGTGTCGTCCACCGCCTTCAGGCCCGTGGCGCTGGACGCCGCGGTGTTCTGGGCGCCGGCCGCCACGTCCTGCGCGCGCCGCGAGATCTGTGCGCCCGACGCCGTGATCTCCGACAGCGTCGCCATCGTCTCCTCCACCGCCGCCAGCTGCTCGGCGACGCTCGCCGCCTGCTGCTGGGTGGAGGCGCGGATCTGCGCGGTGGCGGCGTGCACGTTCTCGGCCGCCGCGCGGGTGCCCTGGGCGACGCCGCGCAGCCGCTCGGCCATGGCGTTCAGGTCGTTGCCCAGCGCGCCCAGCTCGTCGGTGCCGGGTATCTCCACCCGCCGGGTCAGGTCGCCGCCGCCGATGACCCGCACCGCGTCGATCGCCCGCACCAGCCGCCCGGTGAAGGAGCGGCCGAACAGGTAGGCGACGGCGACCGCCACGGCCAGCAGCAGCAGCACGGCAACCAGGGCCGAGCGCACCATCTCGTCGTACGCCCCCTGGATGCGCGCACTGCCCGCCTGGGTCAGGCTCTGCAGCGTCCGGTTGGCCTCCTCCAGGTGCTGGTCGAGGCCGTCGCGCATCTCCTCGATCCGCGCACGCCGCGCGATCGCATCGGTCACGTTGCCCTGCTCGATCAGGCGGAACAGCGCCTCGCCCTCCGCCTGGGCCCGGCGATAGTCGCCTTCGGCGGAACGGGCGTAGGTGTTCAGCTCGCCCCACAGGCGGCTGCGCTCGGCCGAATCGGTGTCGGCGGAGCGCTCGGCGGTGAGGCGCTGGAGCGTCGCCAGTTCGGCGTAGATGCGGCTGTTCAACTCCTGGTACTGCCGGTGCAGCTCGGTCACATCGACGGTGCGCTGCTGCGCGGCGGCGACAACGGCCTCGGCGATGGCCGTTTCCCGCCGGTTGCGGATGAACGCCTGCACGAGGCCGACGTTCTTCAGCGCGTCGGCCACCGCCACGTCGTACGTCGCCACCGCCCGCGCCGTGTTGAAGGCGACGTCGAACTGGTGGAACTGGTAGGCAATGGGCACCAGGGCCAGCAGGACGATCAGGCCGAAGGCGGAAGCCAGCTTCTGGGCGACGGTCAGTCTCATTTCGCGGATCTCATCGTTCGGGGCTTCCGTCCAGGTCGTCGACGATTGCCGGGACGTCGAGGACGGCGATGCGGTCCCCCGTCAGGGCGTTGATGTAGCGGCTGCCCGTGGCGTCGGTCAGCGTGCCGGCCGGCCGATCCTCGACCGCCTCCACCGCGCGGAAGCGTAGCGCCAGCGGTGCCCGCAGCACGCGGCGCAGCACCACGGCGTGGCCGCCCCCACCGTCGCCGGGACCTTCACCGATGCCGGCCGGGGCGCCGCACAGCCGGTCCACGTCGAACAGGCGCAGCACCCGGCCGCCGACGTTGATCAGGCCCAGCAGGTGCGCTGGCGCCCCCGGCACCGGGGTCCAGCGCGCCACCGGCTGTGTCCGGCCGACCTCGGCGATGGGCAGCGCATAGCGCTCCACCGCCCCGCGCGCCAGCAGCAGGCGGACGCGCCCGGCGCCGTCCTCCTCCGCCGCCGGCGGGCGGGCCAGTTCCTCGGTGCGGCGGTGCAGCAGATCCTCCGCCCACGGCCC
>DASWVP010000118.1:0-9866 GCA_036401175.1 Azospirillum sp.
CCGAAGCCTTCGTACGACTTGCATGTGTTAGGCATGCCGCCAGCGTTCGTTCTGAGCCAGGATCAAACTCTCAGGTTCAATGCGCCGGTCCGAAAACCGGCCATCGAGTGGGGTCGCTCATGCGACACACCTCGTAACCTAAGCTTGAAACTGTATCTCTCGCTTGGCTTCTCGGAATGCGCGGTCAAACGACCCCGTCTGTGCCAGTCCCCTCCAACCGGAGGAGCCCAACCGCAGGTCTCGCCGCCTGCGCATCCCTTCTCATTCACGTCTGACTTGTCAAAGATCCCGCCCCTTCGGTGACCAGACGCCGAATGATCCGGAAAACCGGTTCACACGAGCAATCCATGGTCTGGAAGATCGAAGAGGCGCAAGCACCGAAGCGCTCGCAGCGGACTGTCTGTTTAGCGCTTTCGCGATCGGCCGTCAAGCCTTTTTCGCTACTCTTTTTTCGGTCGCCCGCATCCCTCTTTCGAGAGGAGCGGCACGGCCGAAAGCGTCGACCTTCCGTCTTCGACCCCGTCCAGGGCCTCCCCGACCACCTCCGTGTCTCCCTGGTGGGAGGCGGCGTCGGCCGGGGAGGCGGTGTATAGTGGGGTGCGCCGGGCCTGTCCAGCGTTGTTTTCACCAGCCGACGGATTTTTTCCGGCACCCCCGCGATGTCACAGGGTTCTTGTCATGAGCCTCCGCGTGCGCAAGATTGGTGCACAGACAATCCCGCACGCGGGGTAGACGCTGGAATGCCGACGCTGGACATCGGGCGCCAAGCGGCGTAAGTTTCGAGTCGAAACCGAGCGGCTCCGGCTCGGCACCTGTTCTTAGGGATGACCGCATGCGCCCAAGCGCGCGCGCAACCGCCGAGGTCATGGCGCAGGTGCTGCGCACCACGGCAAGCCTCGCCTTCACGGAAGGGCTGAACCCCGCCCAGTGGGCGGCGTTGCGCTATTTCGCCCAGGCGACGCCGAGTGCCCGCAGCGTGGTCGCGTTCGCGCGTTACCATGGCACCACCAAGGGCACCGCCAGCCAGACCATCGCGGCGCTGCTCAAGAAGGGGATGCTCGACCGCCACCGCGGCGAGCGGGACCGGCGCACCGTCAACCTCGTCCTCACCGATGCCGGCCGGGCACTGCTCGACAGCGATCCGCTGAACGAGCTGGCGGCGGCCATCGGCGCGCTCTCCGACGGCCATCACCAGACGATGGCCGAGGGACTCGACCAGCTTCTGCGCACGCTGCTGGCCCGCCGGGCCCGGCGGCAGGGGCGGCGCGACAACACCACCGCCGACGCGGCGGCGGACTGAGTCGCGGGGAACGCCCATGCGCGCCCGCCGTCCGCCCGTCGCCGCCCCGGCCGATCGACAACTTCGATCGACAACTTCGATCGACAACCCGGCCCTCGCCGGGGCCATCCAGGTGTGAACCCATGAAACGGAAAGGAACCGGCTGATGGCGCGCATCCTCGTCGTCGACGACATGCCCGCCGTGACCGCGCTGCTGCGGGTCGCGCTGGAGGACAACGGCCACACGGTCGTCGAGGCCGGTGGCGGCGGCGCCTGCCTGGACCTTGTCCGCCGCGAGGCGTTCGACGTGGTGGTGGTGGACATGATGATGCCGGGGATCGACGGCATCGAGACGGTCAAGCGCCTGCGCGGCGAGGGCTGCGCCGCCGCGGTGATCGCCATGTCCGGCGGCACCGACGCGTTCCCGGCCGCCGCCTCCCTGAAGATGTCGGAGATGTACGGCGCCGACCGTCTTCTGTTCAAACCCTTCGACAACGACGAGCTGATCGCCGCCATCGACCAGCTTCTCGCGGCGCGGCAGCATTGAACGGCCCGCCGTCGCCGGGCCGGCGCCCACGGCACGGCGGATGATTTGTGCAGTGCAATAATTCGCCCTTTGGTATAGGCTCCCGCCCCGAAGACCATCCGAACGTCCTGTTCGGGAAACCACGGTGGAGAGAGCGATGCAACCGGCCGAAAGCACCAGCACGGACGTCAGGACGCCCGAAGTCGCCAAGCCGGTGCGCGAGGTGTTCGCCGGCGCCTTTTCCGGCGGCGGCGCCAGCGGTGGCCTGTTCGTGGGCGCCGCCCTCCAGCCGCGCGACGAGGCGACCACGCCGCCCGCGTCCGGCAAGCGTTGAGGCAAGCCCAGGGAGCGTGAAGCAGGGAGCGCGATCAGCTCCCTGCCCCGACTGTCGGAAGGCCCCGGCCGTCAGTTGCGGCCGCGCATGGTGGCGTCGGTCGTGACCCTTTCGCCCTCGGTGGTTCCGGTGGTCCCGGCGGTGCCCATCCCGGCCATCGCCCCCATCCCGGCCATCGCCGAGGCGCCGGCCGCCGTGGAGGTGCCGGACGCCGTGCCGGCGGTGGCCGACTGGCGGACACGCAGGTTGTTCTGCACGTGCCGGACGCCGGACACCGATTCGGCGACGTCCTCGGCCCGTCGCTTGGCCCAGCGGCCGTCGACGTGGCCGCTCAGCGTCACTTCGCCGTTGCTGACCGTAATGTCGATGTCGGACGCATCGACGTACGAATCGTCGGTCAGCCGGTCGCTGACGTCTTCGCGGATGCGCTCGTCGGAGCGGGAGTAGCCGCGCGGGCCGCGTCCGCGGTGCTCCCCGGCCCGCCGCTCGTCCATGCGCCGGCGCCGCTCGGCATCGTCGTCGCCGAACCAGGACGCGACCTCGTCGCCGGCCCGTTCCAGCCAGCCGCGACCCTGGCCGCGCCCCTGGTCGTAATCGCGGCCGTAGTCGCGCACGCGGGTGCCCGAGTCGCGGTCATAGCCGGCGAAGCCGCGCCCCTGGCCGTACCCATAGTCCTGGCCCCCGTACCCTTCCCGGCCATAGCCCTCGCCCCGGCGGCCGCCGCGATAGTCCTCGCGCATCGACTCGTCGCGTCCCCAATCGCCGCGCCGCCAGTCGCTGTGGCCCCAATCGCCCCGGCCCATTTCGCCACGGCCCATTTCACTGCGGCCCATCTCGCTGCGATCAGCGTCGCGTCCGCCGCCGCGCCAGTCGCGGCCTTCCGAACGCCACCGTTCGCGGTCGTCGTCGGAGCGGCCGTAGCGGTCCTGGTCGTTCCTCCACCGGTTCTCGTTGTACGCCATGGAACCAGCCTCCTTGCATTGAGCGGATGTCCGCGCGTCGGCGCGGATACCCGATCAACATCGCCCCCAAGGCGGCGTTCCCGGCCCGGTTCAGGCGCGCGGGAAGACCTGCACGCGGTCGATCCGCACGGCGCAACGGTGGCCCGGACGCAATCCGATATCGGCCATGCGGTCGCGCGGCATCTCCGCCTCCAGCAGGGTACCGGCCAGCCGCAGCTCGATGCGCGCGTGCGGCCCCACGGTGGTGACGCCCACCACGGTGGCCGGCCCCTCCGGGTCGGGCCGCAGCACCACGTCGTGCGGGCGGACGAAGGCGACGGCCGGGCCGCGGATGCCGCCATCCGCCGCGCCATCCACGGGAATCGGCGGCAGCCCGTCGGCAAGCCGCGCGCCGGCCGCGTCCACCGTGCAGTCCAGCCGGTTCACCTGGCCCAGGAACTCGTAGACGAAGCTGGAGGCCGGGCGGTCGTACACCTCGGCCGGGCTGCCGATCTGCTCGATGCGGCCCTGGCTCATGACGACGACGCGGTCGGCCAGTTCCAGCGCCTCCTCCTGGTCGTGCGTCACGAAGACCGAGGTGATGTGCATCTCGTCGTGCAGGTTGCGCAGCCAGCGCCGCAGCTCCTTGCGGACCTTGGCGTCGAGCGCGCCGAACGGCTCGTCCAGCAGCAGCACCTTGGGCTCGATGGCCAGCGCGCGGGCCAGCGCCACGCGCTGGCGCTGGCCGCCGGAGAGCTGGGCGGGATAACGGTCGGCGAAGTGGCCGAGCTGGACGAGGTGCAGCAGCTCCTCCACCCGCCGGCGGATCTCGGCCTTGGGCGGGCGCTCGCCGCGCGGCTGCACCTTCAGGCCGAAGGCGACGTTGTCGAACACCGTCATGTGGCGGAACAGCGCGTAGTGCTGGAAGACGAAGCCCACCTTGCGCTCGCGCGGGCTCTGGCCCAGCGCCTCCTCGCCGTGCAGGGTCAGGCTGCCGGCGTCCGGCTGCTCCAGCCCGGCCATGATGCGCAGGAGCGTCGTCTTGCCCGAGCCCGAAGGGCCGAGCAGCGCCAGCAGCTCGCCCGGGCGGACGTCGAGGTCCACCGCGTCGAGCGCCACGTAATCGCCGAACCGCTTGGAAATGCCGCTCACCTGGATGGTCATGCTGTGTTTCCTCAATGCCGGGTAGCGGCCAGTTCGGCGCCGAAGCGCCATTCCAGCGCCGACTTGACGACCAGCGTCACCAGCGCCAGCAGCGCCAGCACCGACGCGACCGCGAAGGCGGCGACGAAGTTGTACTCGTTGTAAAGGATCTCGACGTGCAGCGGCATGGTGTTGGTGGCTCCCCGGATGTGGCCGGACACCACCGACACCGCGCCGAACTCGCCCATCGCGCGGGCGTTGCACAGCAGCACGCCGTACAACAGGCCCCACTTGATGTTGGGCAGGGTGACCCGGAAGAAGGTCTGCCAGCCAGACGCCCCCAGCACGATGGCGGCCTCCTCCTCCTCCGTCCCCTGCTCCTGCATCAGCGGGATCAGTTCGCGCGCGACGAAGGGAAAGGTGACGAACACGGTGGCCAGCACCAGGCCCGGCAGCGCGAAGATGATCTGGATGCCGTGGCTTTTCAGGAACGGCCCCATCAGGCCGTTCAGCCCGAACAGCAGCACATAGATCATGCCGGAGATCACCGGCGACACCGAGAACGGCAGGTCGATCAGCGTGATCAGCAGGCTCTTGCCGCGGAAGTCGAACTTGGCGATGCACCACGACGCGGCGATGCCGAACAGCAGGTTCAGCGGCACGGCGATGGCGGCCACCATCAGCGTGAGCTGGATGGCCGACACCGCGTCCTCCTCCACCAGCGCCGCCCAATAGGCGTCGAATCCTCGGCGTAGCGCCTCGGTGAACACGGCGGCCAGCGGCAGCACCAGGAACAGCAGCACGAATCCCAGCGCCAGCAGCGTCAGCAGGATCCGCACCCAGGCGGGATCGGTCAGTGCGCGGCGTTCCGGGTGGACGGCGTGCGGATCAGCGGGCATGGCGCACCCTCATCCAATGCTGCAACAGGTTGATGATCAACAGCAGCGTGAACGACACCACCAGCATCAGCACGCCCACCGCGGCGGCGCCGGCGACGTCGTACTGCTCCAGCTTGATGACGATCAGCAGCGGCAGGATCTCGGTGACGCCGGGCATGTTGCCGGCGATGAAGATGACCGAGCCGTACTCCCCCACCGCCCGCGCGAAGGCCAGGGCGAAGCCGGTCAACAGGGCCGGCAGCAGCGCCGGGAAGACCACCCGCGCGAAGGCCTGCCAGCGGCTGGCGCCCAGACTGGCGGCGGCCTCCTCCTCCTCCGGCGGCAGGTCCT
This sequence comes from Azospirillum sp., assembly GCA_036401175.1. Lineage (GTDB taxonomy): Bacteria > Pseudomonadota > Alphaproteobacteria > Azospirillales > Azospirillaceae > Azospirillum. Next base: position 5,453 of record DASWVP010000118.1, read on the forward strand.
GCAGGATCGGCTGCACGGTGCGCACCACGAACGGCAGGCCGATGAAGGTCAGCGCGATGCCGATGCCCAGCGGCGTGAACGCCACCTTAAGCCCGAACCAGTCGTTCAGCGGCGCGCCCACCCAGCCGTTCGGCGCGTACAGCGCGGTCAACGCGATGCCGGCCACCGCGGTGGGCAGGGCGAACGGCAGGTCGACCAGCGCGTCGACGACGCGGTCGCCGGGAAAGCGGTAGCGCACCAGCACCCAGGCCAGCAGCAGCCCGGCCACCGTGTTGACGGCGGCCGCCGCCAGCGAAATGCCGAAGCTGACCTGAAAGGCCGCCAGCACGCGCGGCGCCGTCACCGCCCCCCACAGGCCGGACCAGCCGAGGCCGGCCGCCTTGACCGCCAGCGCGCCCAGCGGCAGCAGCACGATCAGGCCGAGATACGCGAGGGTGACACCAAGCGTCAGGCCGAATCCGGGCAGAACGCTGGGCTTTTTCAGCACGATCCGCTCCGGCGCCGGAGGGGCCGCGTGTTCCATGGACACGGACACCACGCGTCACCGGCCCGGCTTGTGGATGTCATCGAAGACGCCGCCGTCGGCGAAATGCTTTTTCTGCGCGTCACGCCAGCCACCGAATGCCTGATCGATGGTGACCAGCCTGACGTCGGCGAAGCGTCCGGCATACTGGCTGGCCAGTTCCGGCTGGCGCGGCCGGTAGAAATGCTTGGCGGCCAGCTCCTGCCCCTCGCGGGTGTAGAGGACCTGCAGGTAGGCCTCGGCGACCTTGCGGGTGCCCTTGCGGTCGACCACGCTGTCGACCACCGTGACCGGCGGTTCGGCCAGGATGGACAGCGACGGCACGACGATCTCCAGCTTGTCGGCGCCGAACTCCTTCACCGACAGGAAGGCCTCGTTCTCCCAGGCCAGCAGGACGTCGCCGATGCCGCGCTGCGTGAAGGTGATGGTGGAGCCGCGCGCCCCGCTGTCCAGCACCGGCACGTTCCGGAACAGCGCGCCGACGAACTCCCTGGCCTTCTCCTCGCTGCCGCCGCTCTTCTCCCTGGCGTAGGCCCAGGCGGCCAGATAGTTCCAGCGCGCCCCGCCCGACGTCTTCGGATTGGGCGTGACGACCTGCACGCCCGGCTTCACCAGATCGTCCCAGTCCTTGATCCGCTTGGGGTTGCCCTTGCGCACCAGGAACACGATGGTCGAGGTGTAGGGGGCGCTGTTGTGCGGCAGGCGCTGCTGCCAGTTCTTGGCGAGCACGCCGGTGTCGGCAATGGCGTCGATGTCGTAGGCGAGCGCCAGCGTCACCACGTCGGCGTCCAGCCCGTCGATCACCGAACGCGCCTGCTTGCCCGACCCGCCGTGCGACTGTCTGACCTGCAGGGTCTGTCCGGTCTCCGCCTTCCACGTCGCGGCGAACAGCTTGTTGAACTCGACGTACAGCTCGCGCGTGGGGTCGTAGGAGACGTTGAGCAGCGTCACCGGCCCGGAGGCCGCGCGGGCGCCCAGCGCGGCGAGCACGATGGCGGCGACCAGGAGGACGGGCATGTGGAGGCGGAACGGCACGGTGCGGCACTCCCTCGTCTATTGCACAAATCCATGACGCTAAAAGCGCTTGGATTTGCCTATTTGATGAGTAGAGATAACCAGAGGATTTAGCAGTTGTGAAGCCCCATTCTTGATACGCCCCTCTCCCGGAAGCCGACAGCCCAACCCTTTCTTCCGGGAAATCAGAGGCTTGGGCGGCGAAAAAAGATTCAGTTCCGAGCACGGCGGCCGTCGCACAGCCGACGGCGCCCGGCGAAGCGTCGGCTTCGCCGGGCGCCGCACGCGGCGGAGAGTCAACAGCGTCAGATGTCGAAGTGCGCGGGGCGTTCGCCGGTGGCCTGACGATGGCGCAGCGCGTCGGCCAGGCTTCGGTTGTCCAGCACCTGCGCGGTGGCGTCGCGCACCTGGATCATCAGCCAGCGCACCGAGCAGGTGACCGGATCGGTGCAATCGGCGCAGGGCTTGAAGTTGAACTTGCTGGCGCAGGGGATGGGCGCGATGTGCCCGTCCATCAGGCGGATCACCTCGCCGAAGGAGATGTCCGCCGGCAGCCGCGCCAGACGGTAGCCGCCACTCTTGCCGCGCTTGGCGTACAGCAGGCCGTGCTTGCGCAGCTCGACCAGGATCGCTTCGAGGAACTTGCGGGGTATGTTCTCCCGCTCGGCGATGTCGGCGATCAGCACCAGCTCGTCATCCGGCTGTTCGGCCAGCATGATGAGCGCGCGCAACGCATATTTCGCTTTCTGGGACAGCATGAACCGGAGAGGTTCCCTATCGACGGACTTGGCTTTACGACTGTCCGCCGAACCGCCCCCCTCCGTCAACGTTTCCAAAGCCGCCGCCCTTTCTACAGCGTCGTGAACCACCCGCCGCTCACGTCCGCGGCGCGGACCCCCGGCAGGGTGAGCAGGTCGCCGCTGCCGAACGACACCACGGCCCCGGCGGCGCCATCCGCCACGGTCCAGGTCTCGCCCGCCCGCAGGCCGATGCGGTCGCCGTCGGCGATGCGCAGGTCGGCCGCCACGTCGGCGCCGCCGCCGGCGGCGTTGAAGACGTCGGCGCCGTCGCCGCCGGTCAGGGTGTCGTTGCCCATGTTGCCCCACAGCACGTCGTTGCCGGCGCCGCCCTGCAGGTCGTCGTCGCCCTGGCCGCCGAACAGCGTGTCGTCGCCCACCCCGGCGAAGACGCGGTCGTCCGCCATGTTGCCGTACAGCGCGTCGTCGCCCTGGCCGCCGAACACCAGATCGGCGTCCTGGCCGCCGAAGATGGTGTCGGCGCCCGTGTTGCCGTACAGCACGTCGGCCTGCTGGTTGCCGTAGAGGAGGTCGTTGCCGGCCTCGCCCGCCAGCGTGTCGGCGCCGGTGTCGCCGCGCAACGCGTCGTCGCCCGCCCCGCCCGTCAGCGCGTCGTCGCCGGCCGTGCCGTTCAACTGCGCGCCGCCGGGCAGCCCGCCGTCCTCGGCGATGCCGAAGGCGTTGCCGGACAGGATGATCCGCTCCGGCCCATAGCCGCCGGGCAGCATCAGGCTGACGTCGGCGCCGCGAACGGCGTCGGTGCCGAAATGCAGGACCGTGTTGCCGTTCAGGCTGCCGACCTGCACCTGGCCGGCGCCGACGGTGCCGCCGTCGCCCGCCGTCGCCGGGCCGGTGAAGGCCGCGCCGGCGATGTGGACGGCGTCACCAACCCGCAGCCCCTGGACGACGAAGAGGGCCTTCGCCTGCCCCAGGCTTATCGTCACGTCGTGCGGCCCGGCGCCGGACAGGCTCAGCACCTCGACGTCGGTCAGCGTGATGCCCGAGACGTCCACCCGCCCGGCCGCCGCGATCTCCAGCGTATCGACGTCCTCGCCGCCGTGGAAGGCGATCGGCCCCCGCGTGTCGTCCACCACGATCGGCGTGCCGTTGGCCATCTCGGCCGTGCCCACGTGCCGCACGATGTAGCGGTCGCCGCCGGTGCCGCCGTACAGCAGGTCGGCGTCGTCCACGACCAGCCGGCCGTTCTCCATGTGGCTGCGCGCGCCCGCGTCGATGAAGACGTCGTCGCCGGCCCCGCCGTACACCGTGTCGCGGTCCCATTCGCCGTTCAGCGTGTCGTCGCCGGCCCCGCCGTACAGCACGTCGTCACCGGCGTTGCCGGTCAGCTCGTCGTCGCCCTCCTCGCCGTACAGCACGTCCAGGCCGTGCTTGCCGTACATGAAGTCGTTGCCGAAGCCGCCGAACAGCGTGTCGTCGCCGAAGCCGCTTTCGATGGTGTCGGCGCCGCCGAAGCCATACTGCAGGTCGTCGCCGTCGATGCCGCGGAACCAGTTGGCGCCCTCGTCGCCGTACATGGTGTCGTTGCCGTTCGTCGGCACGAACCGCTCGATGCCGACGTAACGGTCGCCGACGGCGCCCCCGCCGTTGTTCGCCGGGTCGCGCAGGTCGATGAGGACCGGCGGGGTGCCGGCCGAGGTGTAGAGCACGGTGTCCAGGCCGTCGCCGCCGTCGAGCAGGTCGGCACCGCGTCCGCCGTCCAGGTCGTCGTCGCCGCTGCCGCCGAGAAGCGTGTCGGTGCCGTCCCCGCCCAGAAGCGTGTCTGTGCTGCCCAGCCCCTCCAGCAGGTCGTCGCCCGGACCGCCGGTGATCTGGTCGGCCCACGGCGTGCCCAGCAGGTGCGGCCAGTTTTCGGCGCCGATGAAGGGCGGCGGCACGGCGACGGCCGCGGTCGCCACGTCCAGCACCCACGAACCGCCCTGCCCGGCATGCCCGACCGGCCGGGAGGAGGCCGCCACGATGCAGCCGGCCGCCCCGGCGAGACGGTCGAGGAAGCGGCGCCCGGCCTCCCCCTCGGCGACGCGGCAGGCATGGATCATCACCGTCGTGCCGGTGGCGTCGG
>DASWVP010000119.1:0-5440 GCA_036401175.1 Azospirillum sp.
GACGCGCGGCCTGCCGCCGGTGCCGGCCGGCGGCGTGACGGTCGAGACGATGGACTACGACACGGCCGGCAAGGTCGCCATGGGCGGCCGGGCGCAGCCGGGCAACGCCGTGCAGCTCTATCTCGACAACAGCCTCGTGGGCAGCGCCCCCGCCGACCCCGAGGGGCGCTGGCGGCTGTCGCCCGAACGGCCGGTCGATCCCGGCGTGTACACCCTGCGCGCCGATCAGGTGACGGCGGCCGGCAAGGTGGTGGGGCGCGTCGAACTGCCGGTCCAGGTGTCGGAAGTGCCCAAGGACCTGCCGAACGGCGAGCGCGTCGTCGTGCAGCCCGGCAACAGCCTGTGGCGCATCGCGCGGCGCACCTATGGGGACGGCGTGCAGTACACGGTGATCTATCAGGCCAACCGCGGCCAGATCCGCGACCCGGACATGATCTACCCCGGCCAGATCTTCAACCTGCCGACGACGAACTGAGTGGGCCGCGCTGCTTTAGGTTGGGTTGAGGCGGAGCCGAAAACCCAACGTGTTCCCAACGCGAGGACCGTTGGGTTTTCGCTGACGCTCAACCCAACCTACGGCCGCGGGCCGCCCAACACCGCTCCCCGTTACAAATGCTCCGCCAGCAGGCGCAGGAACGGCCGGGCCTCGTGCAGCAGCAGGACGGTCTGGTGGATCAGGTCCTCCGCCGCGACGCGGCCGGCCACGCGGGTTTCGCCGGCCAGCAGGATCTTCTGCCCGTCCTGCACGACGAACCGCGCGCGCCGGAGCGGCATCGCCTGGATTCCCCGCAGCACCATCAGCAGCTTGCGCCGGCGGTCCGGCGCCTGGACCGTGTAGGGGATGTGGCCGACCTCCGCCCACACCTGACAGACCGCGCCGCCCCCACTCGTGCCTTCATCCGGGCTGACGGCGGCGTGGAACGGCAGCCCGTCGACCACGAAGGTCAGGCGCGAGGGCTGCGGCGGCGTGGCGATGGCCAGCAGCCCCTCCGGCGTGGTGGTCACGGCGTTCAGGCCCAGCGGCAGCGCGCAGGCCGACACTTCGGCCAGAGACCGCAGGGTTTCCAGGCGGTTGGCGAGGGGAACGGACACGCGGGCAATCCCGTTGCTGCGGCGGATGGTGGGAGAGTTGGCCCGGGCCCGCTAAAATTCTGTAAAGGGCGGGCGGGTATCACTAGAATGCGCCGCTTCGGAATTAGAAGAGTGTTTGTTCGGAATGTCGTCCGCTCTTGATACCGTCCTCGTTCCCGTCCATCGCGCCGGTTGGCCGTTCATCGCCGGATTCGCCGTGGTGTCCCTCGTCCTCGGCTTGGCGGTGTCGCCGGCCCTGGGCTGGATCGGCCTCGTCGCGACCGCATGGTGCACGTACTTCTTCCGCGACCCCGACCGGGTGACGCCGACCCGCCCCGGCCTGCTGGTCAGCCCGGCCGACGGGCGGGTCACCATGATCGTCCCGGCGGTGCCGCCGCCCGAACTGGGCATGGGGCCGGAGCCGCGCACGCGCATCTCCATCTTCCTCAACGTCTTCAACGTGCACGTCAACCGCGTGCCGGCCGACGGCGAGGTGGTGGCGGCCGAGTACCATCCCGGCACCTTCGTCAACGCCGCGCTGGACAAGGCCAGCGAGGAGAACGAGCGCATGGCCATCCGCCAGCGCCTGCCCGACGGGCGCGAGATCGCCTATGTGCAGATCGCCGGTCTGGTGGCCCGCCGCATCCTGTGCTGGATCAAGGCCGGGCAGGTTCTGAAGGCGGGCGAGCGCTTCGGCCTCATCCGCTTCGGCAGCCGCACCGACGTCTATCTGCCGGACGGCGTGGCGCCGCTGGTCTGCGTCGGCCAGCTCGCCATCGGCGGCGAGACGATCCTCGCCGACCTGAACGCGACCGAGCCGCAACGGCAGGGAGAGATCCGCTGATGAAGCGACCGCCCGTCTTCAAACCGGGTGTTTTCCGTCCCGGCGTCTTCCGCAAGCGCCCGCGCCGACCGCACCCGCGCCTGAAGGGGCTGTCGATCAACCGGCTGCTGCCCAACGTGCTGACCGTGCTGGCGCTGTGCGCCGGCCTGACGGCGATCCGTTTCGCCATGCACGGCGCGTGGCCGCAGGCGGTGGGCGCCATCGTCACCGCCGCCGTCCTCGACGCGCTGGACGGCCGCATCGCCCGCCTGCTGAACGGCCAGAGCAAGTTCGGCGCCGAGCTGGACAGTCTGGCCGACGTGGTCAGCTTCGGCGTGGCGCCGGCGCTGATGCTGTACCTGTGGGCGCTGGACGGGGCGGGCAGCCTCGGCTGGGTGGCGTCGCTGGCCTACGCGGTGTGCTGCGCGCTGCGGCTGGCGCGTTTCAACGCCGGCCTCGGCACGACGGACCTGCCGCCCTGGGCGTTCAGCTATTTCACCGGCGTGCCGGCGCCCGCCGGGGCCGCGCTGGTCCTGCTGCCGATGGTCGCCAGCTTCGAGCTGGGGCCGGAGGTGGCCGGGCACCCGGCGCTGGTCGTGCCGTGGACGCTGGCCATCGGCCTGATGATGGTCAGCACCATGCCGACCTTCTCCGGCAAGGGCATGCGGGTGCCGCAGGATTATGTGGTGCCGGCGCTGCTGGGGGTGGGGCTGCTCGCCGCCTCGCTGGTCAGCCAGCCGTGGTGGACGCTGCTGTTCCTCGGGCTCGCCTACGCCGGCACGTTCCCGTTTTCGGTGCGGCAGTTCCGCAAGCTGCAAAAGGCGGCGGCGCTGCTCCAGACCGTCCCCGCCGAGGGCGAGCCCCCGGCACCGGACGCCTCCGGCGAGGAACCGCCGCCCGAGGCCAAGAGCGGGGTCGGCTGAGCGGGAGCGCCTTAGGAGCGTCGTAGGTTGGGCCAAGCGCCAGCGCGGCCCAACACCCCGCCCCCTGCTCAGTCGGCGGCGGCGGCGTCCGCCGGCTGCGTCACGATCCGCCGCTCGCTGGACAGCACCAGCGTGACCGCCGGGATCTGCCGCAGGCAGTTGGCGACGTGGTCGGATTCGGCCCGCGCCATGCCCGCCACTTCGACCTCGATGGCGAGGGTGTCGTCGTCCGCCATGTGGTCGCTGTGGAACGTGGCGGGCACGAGGCCGCGCTTGGCGAACAGCTCCAGCACGCGCGGCAGCACGCCGGGATCGGCGTCGGCGCGCAGCGCGAAGGCGACACGGCGGGCCGGGTCGTACGGACGGGTGTCGGCGGCGGGCGGGGATGCGGTGGACAAGGATGCGGGCATGGGATCGTTTCCCTTGGATCGGTTCGGCAGGAACGCGTGACGTGTCCCGGCCCTCAAAGGAGGACCGGGTCCATAATTCGCCGAATCGACTGCCGCTCACGTCCGCTCATGCCCCGCAGGCTAAAGGAGCGCCGTCCACCGGTCAACGTTCGACGTTCGAGCGTGGCGGAAGCGGCCGCGCCAGAAAGATCGTGCCGGCCACGGGGGTGTCGTAATACGGGGCGGTCGGCCTGAACCCCGCCTTCCCATAGAGCGCGAGCGCCGCGGCCATGGTCGGCAGGGTGTCGAGCCGCATCTCGCGATACCCGATCCGCGCCGCCTCCCCGACAACGGCGTCGACCAGGGCTTGACCAAGGCCGAGGCCGCGCCCCCGTGGCGCGACGTAAAGCCGCTTCATCTCGCAGCAGCCGTCGGGTGCGATCGGCCTCAGTCCGACGCAGCCCAGCGGCTCTCCCGGACCGTCACGCGCGATCAGCAGCGCGCCGGCCGGCGGTGCGTACTTGCCCGGCAGACCCGCCAGTTCCGCGGCGAAATCCTGGTAGGAAAGATCGATGTCGAGCGAAGCCGCGTAGGCGCCGAACAACCGCGCCACAGCTTCGAGATCCTCGGCGGATCGGGCGGGTGCGATCCGAAATGGAGCGTCGGCCATGGCCTTTCCGTTCAGGGATCCGAACTCGGGTTAACGGAAGAGTGCCGATAAGGAGCGGGTTTTGAGACACGGATGCACACGGATATCCACGGATGCACACGGAAAAATGAATTCTCTTCATCCGTGTGCATCCGTGCGCCGGCCTCGCCGGCATCCGTGTGTATCCGTGTCCTCCCTTTCTCGACCAGGTCGCATGTTAACCTGAGTTCGGAGCCCTGCCTTTCCGTTTCGCTGAATTGACAAAATTCCTAAAATCCGGCATCGTGGGTGCGATCCTGGCCATCCCCAGCGCCCGCATCCTGATGACGGAACGTGAAGGGTATGGGCGAATGTTACACCCATGCTCCGGGCGTATCATCGCGTTTCATCCGGTAACATTCGCCCGCTTCCGCCGGGCCAGGAGAGACCGCCATGCCGTCCGAGCTTCATATCCGCCCCGCCGAGGCCGACGACGCGCTGGAGGTCGCCGCGCTGATGGTGATGGCCGGCGGCGGCATCTACGACTTCCTGCTGGAAGGCATGCTGGCCGGCGCCACGGTGGAGCAGATGCTGGCGGCCGGGGTGGCCGGCACGGCCGGGTCCTTCTCCTACCGCCAGTGCATCGTGGCCGAATCCGGCGGCGCGGTGGTCGGGCTGGCGCACGCCTACCCGGCGCTGTGGATGCGCGACGTCGACCGCGCCGGCTTTCCGGCCGACCGGCTGGAGCACATCCGCACCTTCGACGAGACGCAGGACTGGGGCAGCCTGTTCCTGTCCGCCCTGGCGGTCGATCCGGCGTGGCGCCGCCGCGGCGTCGCCCGGCGCCTGCTCGACGCGGTGTACGAGCGCGCCCGCACCATCGGCTTCGACCGCGTGACGCTGCACGTCTGGGCCGACAACGCGCCGGCCCGCCGCCTCTACGACGCGCAGGGGTTCACGCCGGCCGGCCACGCCGCCATCCCCTGGCACCCGCGCCTGCCGCACGAGGGCGGCAGCCACCTGTTGCGCCGCGCGGTGTGAGGGGCAGCCATTCGCCAACCGCCCGTTGCCCCCGCGCCCTCATGCACCCCACTATCGTGCGCTCAGGCGACGAACCAACGGAGACACGGCGGATGAGCGACGCGGAAAGCCTGCTGTTCAGCACCTACCAACTGGGAACCGCCACGCTGCCGAACCGCATCGTGGTGGCGCCGATGTGCCAGTACAGCGCGGTCGACGGGGTCGCCAACGACTGGCATCTGGCGCACCTCGGCCAGTTCGCCATCGGCGGTGCCGGGCTGGTGCTGGTGGAGGCCACCGGCGTGACGGCGGACGGGCGGATCACCGCCGGCTGCCTGGGCCTTTGGAACGACGAACAGGAGGCGGCGCTGGCCCGCGTCGTCCGCTTCAACCGCGAGCATGGCAGCGGCGGGCGCATCGGCATCCAACTCGGCCACGCCGGCCGCAAGGGCTCGGCGCAGGCCCCCTGGCTGGGCGGCAAGGCCGTGCCGCGCGAGGACGGCGGTTGGACGCCGGTGTCGGCCTCCGACGTGCCGTTCGGCGACGGCTGGCCGGCGCCGCAGCCGCTGGACGCGGGCGGGCTGGC
>DASWVP010000120.1:0-8671 GCA_036401175.1 Azospirillum sp.
CCCCGCCAGGACCGCGGACCGCGGGATTCCGCCGGCCAGGGCCGGGGGGATGCCGTGACGGGCCGCGACGGAACGCGCGACGTCGCGCGCGCCGCCACGCCGCGCCGGTCGGGCATGCCGTTCGGCGATCTGGTGTCGGCCATCAACGGGGCGCCGACCGGCCGCAAAGCCGGCCGGCATCACTGAGGGTGGCGCCCGCCGTCCAGCCGGTGCCGGACTGCCAATCCTGCGGGGCATGCTGCGCCTATTCGTGGGAATGGCCCACCTTCGTCGGAGTGCGTGACGGCGAGGGAATTCCGGCGCATCTTAAGGAGGACGGGCGGATGCGTTGCGACGGTGACCGCTGTGCGGCGCTGATCGGAACCATCGGCGTGGAGGTTCAGTGCCGCGTGTACGAAGACCGTCCCCTCGTGTGCATGGAGTTCGCGGCGGGCAGCGATGCCTGCCGCGCGGTCCGCACCCGCTTCGGACTGGACGGCAGCGATGCCGTTCAGGAAAACCATCAAACAGCCTCAGGAGAGTGACATAGCCAAGCTCTACGACTCGGACCCGGTCCGCGAAGGCCCGCGTCTCAACCGGGAAATCACCGCGCGCACCGTGCGCCTCGTCAACGCCAACGGCGACATGGTCGGCGTCGTCTCCCTGCGTGACGCGTTCGACGCCGCCGCCGACGCCGGACTCGACCTGGTCGAGATCGCGCCGCAGGCGGAGCCGCCGGTCTGCAAGATCCTCGACTACGGCAAGTTCCGGTTCGAGGAGCAGAAGAAGGCCGCCGAGGCGCGCAAGAAGCAGAAGATCATCGAGCTCAAGGAGATCAAGCTCCGACCGGGCATCGATGACAACGACTACGACGTCAAGATGCGCGCGGCGGTGCGGTTCCTCGAAGAGGGCGACAAGGTCAAGGTGACCATGCGCTTCCGTGGCCGCGAAATGGCGCACCAGCACCTGGGCATGGACGTGCTTCTGCGCGTGCGCGACCGGCTGGCGGAGCTGGCGAAGGTCGAGCAGATGCCGAAGCTCGAAGGCCGCCAGATGATCATGGTCCTGGCTCCGCGTTAACCGGCCGGACTCTCCGGGCCGCCCACCGCCGTCACGGCGGCGGGCGGCCCAGGATCATGTCGGCAGGATCAGAATCGCGCGGAAGTCGTTGACGTTGGTCAGCGTCGGGCCGGTCACCAGCGAGTCGCCCAGCGCCTCGAAGAAGCCGTGTCCGTCGTTGTCGTCCAGCCTGTCCCGCGGCTTGATGCCCATGGCCCAGGCGCGCGCCAGACTGTCGGGGGCGAGATGGCCGCCGGCGACCTCCTCCACCCCGTCGACGCCGTCGGTGTCGCCGGCCAGCGCGTGCACGCCCGGACACCCGTCCAGCGCCACACCCAGCGCCAGCAGAAACTCCACATTGCGCCCGCCGCGCCCCCGCCCGCGCACCGTCACGGTGGTCTCGCCGCCGGACAACAGCACGCACGGCGCGGTGAAGGGCTGTCCATGGCGCGCCACCTGCAACGCGATCCCGGCCATCGCCTTGCCGACCTCCCGCGCCTCCCCCTCGATGCGGTCGCTCAGGATGTGCGCCGGGATGCCGGCCGCGCGCGCCACCGCGGCGGCGGCCTCCAGCGCCATCTGCGGCGTCGCCGCCATGCGCGTGTCGATGCCGGCCAGACGCGGGTCGCCCGGCTTTATGCTCTCGCCCCGCCCGCTCTCCAGCACCTCCAGAACCGCGGGCGGCACGGCGATGCCATGGCGCCGGATGATCGCCAGCGCGTCGGCACAGGTGGTGGGGTCGGCCACGGTGGGGCCCGAGGCGATGTCCATCGGATCGTCGCCCGGCACGTCGGACAGCAGCAGCGTGACCACCCGCGCCGGGTGGCAGGCCGCCGCCAGCCGCCCGCCCTTGATCGCCGACAGGTGGCGGCGCACGCAGTTCATCTCGGAAATCGTGGCGCCGGACGTGAGCAGCGCCCGGTTCACCGCCTGCTTGTCCTCCAGCGTCAGCCCATCGAGCGGCAGCGGCAGCAGCGCCGAGCCACCGCCCGAGATCAGGCAGAGCACCAGATCGTCCGGCGTCAGCCCCCGCACCAGTTCCCGGATGCGCCGGGCCGCCGCCAGCCCGGCGGCGTCGGGCACGGGGTGGGCGGCCTCGACGATCCCGATGCGCCGGCACGGCACGGCGTAGCCATAGCGGGTGACCACCAGCCCGGACAGATCGCCCGGCCAATGCTCCTCGACCGCCCTGGCCATCGCCGCCGACGCCTTGCCGGCGCCGATCACCACCAGCCGCCCCTTGGGCGCGGCGGGCAGGTGCGGGACCACGCAATGGGCCGGCTGCGCCGCGTCCACCGCCGCGTCGAACATCCGCCGCAGCAGGTCCCTCGGCACGAGCGGCGAAACGCTGGTCATGGCGTATGTCTCCCGGACGGCGGCGGTGTCGGCGACTGTGACTCCGCCGGCCCCGTCCGTCCACCCCCCGATCCGCGCGCCCCTCAAAAGAGCCCGCCCAGCCCGCCGAACACCGGGGCGGCCGTGGCCGGCGTGGACGTGGTGGGCGCGATGACTCCGGTGCCCGTCCCCGGCTCCCGCGCGGTTCCGGCGCACGCGGAAAGCACGAACAGCATCACGGCCAATGAACAGATGAGCTTTGCCATGTCCGGTGATCCATGCGAGTGGTGAAAGTCGCCTCGACGACATCAACAGGCGGGCGAAGCTTTGGTGCGCGGGCCGATTGACCGAAACGGCCGGCGCCCTACCTGACGCACGCGGCGTTGCGCCGAACGGACGTGAAAGCCACATGAACCCACTCGACGAAAAGCAGGCCACCAGACCGGCCGCCCCCGCGCCGGCCGCCCCGGCAGACCCGCCGATCATCGCCATACGCGGGCTCGGCAAGACCTACGCGTCGGGCTTCCAGGCCCTGAAGAACGTCGATCTGGAGATCCGCCGCGGCGAGATCTTCGCCCTTCTCGGTCCCAACGGCGCCGGCAAGACGACGCTGATCAGCACGATCTGCGGCATCGTCAACCCGTCGTCCGGCGTGGTGCTGGCCGACGGGCACGACATCGTGCGCGATTACCGCGCCGCCCGCTCCACCATCGGCCTCGTCCCGCAGGAGCTGTTCACCGACGCCTTCGAAAGCGTCTGGGCCGCCGTCAGCTTCAGCCGCGGCCTGTTCGGCAAGCCGCCCAACCCCGCGCACATCGAAAAGGTGCTGCGCGACCTGTCGCTGTGGGAGAAGAAGGACAGCAGGATCATGACGCTGTCCGGCGGCATGAAGCGCCGCGTGATGATCGCCAAGGCCCTGTCGCATGAGCCGCGCATCCTGTTCCTGGACGAGCCGACGGCCGGCGTCGACGTCGAGCTGCGGCGCGACATGTGGGAGATGGTCCGCCAGTTGCGCGCCGGCGGCGTCACCATCATCCTCACCACCCACTACATCGAGGAGGCCGAGGAGATGGCGGACCGCATCGGGGTGATCAGCAAGGGCGAGATCATCCTGGTGGAAGACAAGGCCGTCCTGATGCGCAAGCTCGGCAAGAAGCAGTTGACGCTGCACCTGCAACGGCCGCTGGACCACGTGCCCGACGGCTTCGCCGGCTACCACCTGGACCTGTCGGCCGACGGCACGGAGCTGCTCTACACCTTCGACGCCCAGGCCGAGGACACCGGCATCGCCGGCCTGCTGAAGCGGCTGGGCGAGCACGGCATCGATTTCAAGGACCTCCAGACCAGCCAAAGCTCGCTGGAGGAAATCTTCGTCAGTCTGGTGAGGTCGCGCCCATGAACGTTCACGCCATCCGGGCGATCTACCTGTTCGAGCTGGCGCGGACGTGGCGCACGCTGTGGCAGAGCATCGCCTCCCCGGTCATCTCCACCTCGCTGTACTTCGTGGTATTCGGCTCGGCCATCGGCTCGCGCATCGCGGAGATCGACGGCGTCAGCTACGGCGCCTACATCGTGCCCGGCCTGATCATGCTGGCCCTGCTGACGGAAAGCGTCGCCAACGCCGCCTTCGGCATCTACATGCCGCGCTATTCCGGCACGATCTACGAGGTGCTGTCGGCGCCGATCTCGCCGGTCGAGATCGTCATCGGCTACGTCGGCGCCGCCGCCACCAAATCGGTCATCCTCGGCCTGATCATCCTGGTCACGGCGCGGCTGTTCGTGCCCTTCGGCATCGCCCACCCCTTCGTGATGGCCGGGTTCCTGGTGCTGACGTCGGTGACGTTCAGCCTGTTCGGCTTCATCATCGGCGTCTGGGCGGACGGCTGGGAACGGCTGCAGATCGTGCCGCTGCTGGTCGTCACGCCGCTCACCTTCCTGGGCGGCAGCTTCTATTCCATCGGCATGCTGCCGCCGGTGTGGCAGACCATCACGCTGTTCAACCCGGTCGTCTATCTGGTCAGCGGTTTTCGCTGGAGTTTCTACGGCACGTCGGACTTCGGCGTCGGCGTCAGCCTTGCCATGACCGCGGCCTTCCTGCTGCTGTGCCTGGGCGCCGTGTGGTGGATCTTCCGGACCGGCTACCGCCTCAAGGCATAGGGGGCCCCGCGGCGGCGGCCCTACTCCTCGCCGTCGCCGTCCGGGTTGCCGATCGGTGCCGGACCGCCCAGGTTGGCGGCGATGCGGCGCAGCACGTCGAGCGCGCCGGCGATGTCCGACGCGGCGATCCCCTGCACCGCCAGCCGGTTGATCTCGGCCGCGCAGTCCAGCAGCGGTTCACGCAGGTCCTGGCCCTTGGGGGTGAGGAAGATGTTTACCTTGCGGCGGTCGTGCGGGTTGCGCACGCGCCGCACGAGGCCGTGACGCTCCATGCCGTTGAGCGCGGTGACGGTCGTCGGCTCCATCATGCCCACGCGCTGGCTCAGTTCCCGCTGGGTCAGCCCGTCCTCCGCCCACAGGGCGCGCAGGAAGAACCACTGGCCCATGCTGACCCCGTGCGAGGCGATGCGCATCTGCAGCGCGCGCGAGAAGGAGCGGTGCACATCGCGGACGACGAGGGCCAGCCCGCGATCGGGCACCCGCGCCACCCCGTCGTCGTTGCCGGGCGTCAACACACGCTCTTTCCCGTTGGTCTTGATGAGACCGTGCATTCAGACAATCTCTCAGCAGCCACCGCGTCCCGTTCCGCCGATCGCGCAACCGTCCCCGTCGAGGACGGCGGCACCCAGCACGGCGGGTGAGTGACCATCATATATATTCGCGCAAAAAGAGCAAAGGAAATGCGTAACTGAAAACCGATGGCATGTAAGGATATGACGCACTTCCGCACCGCACTCCGTTGAGCCGCCAAACAAATGCATAGCCGCCCTGCACCGCTTTAATGCCTCCTCTCCCGTCACCACGTGTGCATCGCCTCGGAAAACATCATATTCGGGTATGCGATTTCAGCGCCAAGCGGTATTACCAGTCGATCTTCTTTCTTTTATTGGGGTTATTCGCAAAACCGTCACACATTTCGCTAAAACTGTTCCCATACGTACGACCGCAGCCCACTCAAAAAAGAGGACCCGCCCAAGCGATGAGGACCGTCACCGTCGCCGCCACCCAGACGGCCTGCACCTGGGACCGCGCCGCCAACGTCGCGAACGTGGTGGACCTCGTCCGCGAGGCCGCCGGCCGCGGTGCGCGGATCATCCTGCCGCAGGAGCTGTTCGAGACGCCCTACTTCTGCAAGGATCAGAAGCAGGAGCTGTTCGCCCTTGCCGCCCCCGTGGCCGAGCACCCCGTGCTGGCGCGCATGAGCGACCTTGCCGCCGAACTCGGCGTCGTGCTGCCGGTCAGCTTCTTCGAGCGCGCCAACACCGCCTTCTACAACTCGCTGGCCATCATCGACGCCGACGGGCGACTGCTGGGCGTGTACCGCAAGGCGCACATCCCCGACGGCCCCGGCTATCAGGAGAAGTTCTATTTCAGCCCCGGCGACACCGGCTTCCAGGTCCACCGCACCCGCTTCGCCACCATCGGCGCCGCCGTGTGCTGGGACCAGTGGTTCCCGGAGACGGCGCGGGTCATGGCGCTCAAGGGCGCGGAGGTGCTGTTCTATCCGACCGCCATCGGGTCGGAGCCGCAGGACGCTTCGCTGGACAGCCGCGACCATTGGACGCGGGTGATGCAGGGCCACGCCGGCGCCAACCTGATGCCGCTGGTCGCCTCCAACCGCGTCGGCCGCGAGGAGGCGGAGAGCTGCGGCATCACCTTCTACGGCTCGTCCTTCATCGCCGGGCCACAGGGCGAGATCGTGGCGCAGGCCGACCGCGAAAGCCGCACGGTGCTGACCGCCACCTTCGACCTCGACCGGCTGGCCATGCAGCGGGCATCCTGGGGTGTCTTCCGCGACCGCCGCCCGGACCTCTACGCACCCCTGCTGACCCTCGACGGCGAGACGCCGGTGCGGCGGTAAGCCTTCCAAACGTTGGGTTTTCGCTGACGCTCAACCCAACCTACGGAAACGTTCCTCGTAGGTTGGGTTGAGGCCAAAGCCGAAAACCCAACGCCGCGCCCTCACAGCACGATTCCCGCGCCCGACGACCGGTTCGCCCCGATCGACGACGCGGCGCCGTAGGCGGCGGCTCCGCGCGCGGCGAGCGCAGGGCTGGCCGCGCCCTCCGAGCCACCGCCCTGTTCCTGCTCCCGGCGCAGGTCCTGCTGCGCCTGCGCCTTCTGGGCGTCGGCCTGGGCGGCGACGCGCAGGTCCTGCGGCGACGGGTCGGCGGGGGCCAGCGCGGCGCGCTTGACCGTCTCCATCTTGCGGATGGTGGCCTGGGGCTCGCGCTCCGGGCTGATGTCGATGGGAACCTCGCCGCCGACCGCGTAGCTGCGGCCGTCCGGCCCCTGCACCGTCTGGAAGGCCGCGCCACCGGCATAGGCGCCGCCAGCCGACTGGTGCGCCGCCTCGTGCCGGCGCACGGACGAGTCGGCCTGACGCAGTTCGCTGACCTGCTGCTGGATCTCCGGCGCCTGGGCCTCGGCGCCTTCGGCGCCCGCCCCGCCGTTCGCGGACGTACCCGCCCTGCGCCCCGCCGCAAGCGGCGACAGGCGGGCGATCATGCCGGCCGAAATGCCCGAGACGCCCATCACGACCCCCGAGGCGCGCTCCACCAGAGCCTCAGCTTACCACCCCAGCGCCGACTCGGCAACGCGCCGCCCATCACGCGAGCACGGTCGCCAGCACCGCCTTCAGGTCCGCGGGGTGCAACGGTTTGGTGAGGCTGGCGTCGGCGCCGAAATGGCGGGCGAAGCGCAGCATGGCGTCGCGCGTCGCGTTGGGCTGGGCCAGTTGCCGCGGCCCCGCGGACATGCACACCACCGGCAGGCCGGGCACCTCCCGCTTCAGCCGCCGCAGGGTTTCCAGCCCGTCCTGGAACGGCATGAAGATGTCGGTCAACACCATGTCGGGCGCGTCGGCCACCGCCGATTCCACGCCCTCCGACCCGCTGTCGGCGGTGACCACCTCGTGTCCCAGCCGCTCCAGCAGCGCGCGCGCCGCCAGCAGGGTCGCCGGGTCGTCGTCGATCACCATGATGCGCGCCATTGCCGAAATCCCGTGACGTGTGGAACGGGCGCGATCATAGCGCCGCGCAACGGTGGTTGCATTAACCGGAATTGCACGCGATTGTATTTTCTCCACGCCGCCGGCATCCAGCCGGTGGTGGCGATCGAGCGTTTGACATCATATGTTAGCTGCCGCATGCAGATGGATTGTCCGGTCGGCGCGGGTGGCTGCGCTCGTCCTGTGGGCTTTCGCCCAGCCGGCCGCCGTGTCGGCGGCCGAGCCGGCGCGCGCGCCCTCGCCGGTCGAGGCCGCCTTCTCCGCGCGCGCCGACATGCCGCTCCAGCAGTTCGGCCACGACCTGTTCCCCGGCGGCGGTCCCGCCGGCCCGCCGCCGCTGGGCGCCGTGCGCGGCGACTACCGGCTGGGCATCGGCGACGAATTGCTGATCACCCTGCGCGGCCAGCAGACCTCCAGCAAGCGCCACCGCATCGACGGCGAGGGGCGGCTGCTGGTGGACGCGCTGCCCCCCCTGGTCGCCGCCGGCCGCACGCTGGAGGAGTTGCGCGCCGAACTGTCCGCCGCCATGGCCGACACCCTGATGAACGTCGAGGTGTTCGTCTCGCTGGCCGAGGTGCGGCGGATATCCGTCACCGTCGTCGGCGCCGTCGGCCGCCCCGGCCCCTACGAGCTGACCGCCTTCGCCAGCGTGCTGGACGGGCTGTACGCCGCCGGCGGGGTGACGCGCGCCGGCTCGCTGCGCCGCGTGCGCCTCGTCCACCCCGGCGGGGCGGCGCAGACCATCGACCTGTACGACCTGCTGCTCGGCGGCACCGGGGCGGAGGAGTCGTTGCGCGACGGCGACCGTATCGTGGTGCCGCCGCTGGGCGCCACGGTGGCCGTCGCCGGCCCGCTCAAGCGCCCGGCCGTGTTCGAGCTGGCGGCGGACCGCCCGCGGCTGTCGCTGGACGAGCTGCGCGAGCTGGCCGGCGGGCTGCTGCGCCCCGGCGCGCACCGCGCCCTGCGCCTCGCCATCGGCCGCGACGGCGCGGAGATGGCGGAGGAGGTGAAGGACGCGCACGCGACGCTGTTCGGCGACGGCGATCTGCTGCTGCTGACGCCGCGCAGCGAGGACCGGCGCGGCGTGGCGCGGCTGGACGGGCACGTGCTGCGCCCCGGCCCGCGCGCCCT
>DASWVP010000121.1:0-1585 GCA_036401175.1 Azospirillum sp.
ACCTTGCCCGCGAACTGGGGCGGCAGCTTGGCCGGCTGCACGCCGTGCGGCCGGGCGCGGCGGGGCTGGACGTCCTGGCGCCGCCCGCGCCGTCGCCGGCCCTGGAATGCGTGCGCCAGTACCGCGCCTGGATCGGCGAGCGGGCGGAGCGCGATCCGGTGCTGGCCTACGGCCTGCGCTGGATGACCATCAACGCCCCGCCGCCGGGCGAGGTGGTGCTGTGCCACCGCGACTGCCGCACCGGCAATTATCTGGTCCAGGACGGCCGGCTGACCGCCATCCTGGATTGGGAGTTCGCGGGCTGGTCCGATCCCATGGAGGATCTGGCGTGGTTCTGCGCGCGCTCCTGGCGGTTCGGCCGGGTGGATCGGGAGGCCGGCGGCATCGCCGACCGCGCCGACCTCTACGCCGGCTACGAGGAGACGGCCGGCCGCACCGTGGACGAGGCGGCGGTCGCCTATTGGGAGGTCGCGGCCTATCTGCGCTGGGCGGCCATCGCCATCCAGCAGGGGCTGCGCCACACCACGGGCACCGAACCGTCGCTCGAACTGGCGCTCACCGGCCGCATGGTGCCGGAGATCGAGCTGGATCTGTTGCTGCACCTGGACGCCGTGGAAAGGAAACGGGCATGACGCGCGATGAACCGGACGCCCAGGGCCTTGTCGAGATCGCGCTGAAGACCCTGCGCGAGGTGGTGCTGCCCGCCGTGCCGGCCGAGCGGCGCTTCGCCGCGTTGATGATCGCCAACGCCCTGTCCATCGCCGGGCGCGAACTGGCCACCGGCGCGTCGGCCGAACCGGCGCAGGCCGAGGCGATTGGCGGATTGCTCGGCGGGACGGGGGACCTGGAAACCCTGACGCGCCGGCTCTGCGCGGCCATCGACGCCGGGGACTTCGACGCCGCCGACCGACAGGCCGCGCTGCGCGCCGTGCTGTGGGACCTGACGCGCAGCCGGCTTGCCGTGTCCAACCCGAAGTACGTCCAGGCGCTTCAGGGAACCTGATCCGCGAGCGCCGGGGCCCTGGCGGTCACCAGGGGGCAGCGCGCGATGCAGGACGCGCCGGTGATCGCGCCGTCCTCGCGGATCGGCGACAGCGTCAGCCCCACGGCCAGCCGGTTGCCGTCCTTGCGCTGCCGCTCGGTTTCCAGGTTGTCGACGATGCCGCCCTCGGCCACGGCGACCAGCATCGCCATGAAGTCGCCGCGCCGGTCGGGCGGCACGATCAGGTCGGCCGCCGGCTTGCCCACCGCCTCGGCAGCGGCGAAGCCGTACAGGCGTTCGGCGCCGTGGTTCCAGTGCGTCACGATGCCGTCCAGCGTGATGGCGACGATGGCGTCGCCGGCGCTCTCCACCAGCGCCGCCAGATGGGGGGCCGCGTCTTCCAGGCTCTGGCGCTCGCGGGTCTGGCGGCGCAGGCCCTCCAGGGCGGCGGCGATGGTGCCGAACTCGTCGCCGCGGCCGCGGCCGGGTATGGACGCCGTGGCGTCGCCGCCGGTCAGCCGGTGCACCGCGTCGGTCAGCCGGCGCAGCGGACGCCCGACCCGGCGGGCGAGCACCAGCGCCACCAGTGCCGCCAGCCCCAGC
>DASWVP010000122.1:0-17679 GCA_036401175.1 Azospirillum sp.
ACCGCGCCGCCGCTGGCCAGCACCAGCACGCCCTCGCGGGCCAGCGGCGCCAGCGCCCGGCCGAGCGCCAGATGGTCGGCGGCGCTGCGGCGCGGCTGCACCGAAAGCTGGGCGACGGGAATGTCGGCCTCCGGGAACATCAGCATCATCGGCACCCAGGCGCCGTGGTCGAGGCCCTGGTCGGGGTCGATCGCGCAGCCCGGCACCAGATCGGCGACGCGCGCCGCCAGATCCGGCGCGCCGGGGGCGGGGTAGCGCAGGCGGTACAGCTCGTCGGGGAATCCGTAGAAGTCGTGCACCGTCTCGGGCCGCTCGGCGCCGCTCACCGCCGGGCCGGCGGTCATCCAGTGCGCCGACACCGCCAGCACCGCCCGCGGCCGGCCGATCCGCCGCCCCAGCCCGGCCAGGAAGTCGCGTCCGGCCGACCGTTCCAGGATCAGCGTCGGCGCGCCGTGCGAGACGAAGAGGGTGGGGAAGGGGGTGCTGGTCATGGCCGGGGGTCCTTGCGTCGGGTCCTCCTGTATGTCGCAAAGAAAAACCCCGGCGCCAAGGCCGGGGCTTCTCAAGAGACTGTTGCCGATCGGGGAACGATCAAGGCGCCGTCCGCATCAGTGGAGATGCTTGGGCAGTTCCTGGATCGCCTGATCGATCAGCTTGTCGGCCTGGGCCGGCTGGATCCCCGTGCTGAGGATGCGGCGGCTGGCGGCGATGGCGATGTCGACCGTCAGGTTGCGGACCTCGGCCAGGGCGGCGGCCTCGGCCTGGGCGATGCGGTCCACCGCCTGATTCTCGCGGCGCTTGAGGGCGGCCTCGAGGTCGCGGGTCGACTGGGCGCGGATGCGCTCGGCCTCCTCGCGGGCGTGGACGACGATGGACTCGGCTTCCTTCAAGGCGTCGCCCTGGCGGCGCTTGTAGGCTTCGAGCGTCGCCTTGGCGTCCTGGTGCAGGCGGCGGGCCTCGTCCAGTTCGGCGCGGATCTTCTCGGCGCGGCCGTCGAGCAGTCCGTTGATCGCCGCGCTGGCCTTCTTCCAGACGAGCGCCATGAAGATGACGAAGGCGATGGCAACCCAGAATTCAGGTGCTTGCAGCATCACCGGCGCTCCTCGATGGCGGCGGCCACCGCGGCCTCGGCCTGGGCGGCATCGATGTCGATGCCGGCCAGCTTGGCGGCGACGTCGCGGGCGATGTCGGCGGCGGCGGCACGGACGTTGGTGACGGCCTCGTCCTTGGCGGACTGGATGCGCGCCTCGGCCTGACGCAGGCGTTCGGCGATGTCGGCGCCGACCTGCGACTGGCGGGCCTGGTTGGCGGCCTCGATCTCGGCCACCGCCTGGGCGATCACCGCCTGCGCCTGGGCGCGGGCGTCGGTCAGCGCGGTCTCCACCTGGGCCATCGCGGCCTCGGCTTCCTCCTTGAGGGCGGCAGCCTTGTTCAGGTCGTCGGAGATGGTCTTCTGTCGGGCTTCCAGCACCTCGGCCACGACCGGCAGAGCGCGCTTGGACAGCAGCCAGTACAGCGCGACGAACGACAGCGCCAGCCAGAAGATCTGGGTCGGGAAGGTAGCGGGATTCAGCTGCGGCAGGCCGCCGGCGTGCTCGCCGTGCTCCGCGGTCGCCGCCAGAACGGCGCCGGCGGTTGCGGTGAGCGTGACGAGCGCGCCGCCCGCAACGCCCGACCAGCGGGCCAGCCGTCCCTTGAGCAGGTTCGGCATAGATCGGTCCCCCAAGGCAAAGGTGCGGCGCCGCAACCCGTGAAGGGCCCGGCGCCGCGTCAGAGCGAGTGTCGCTGTGAAGCGAGCGTCGCGCGCCTTAGGCGAACAGGATCAGGAACGCGATCAGCAGGGCGAACAGCGCGACGGCTTCCGTCAGCGCGAAGCCCAGAATGCCGATCGGGAACACCTTCGGCTGGACGGCCGGGTTGCGGGCGATCGAGCCGATCAGCGTCGAGAAGATGTTGCCGATGCCCATGCCAACGCCGGCGAGAGCGATGACGGCCAGACCGGCGCCGATGAACTTTGCGGCTTCAGCTTCCATGATACTCAGTCCTCTATCTAAGGGTGAACTTTAGGGAAGGGTAGGTGTCTTGTCCGGGGCGCTCGGGAACGGTCGATCGGTCAGCCGATCAATGCAGTTCCAGGGCGTCGCGAATGTACAGGCAGGTCAGGATCGTGAAGACGTAGGCTTGCAGGAACGCGACCAGGAACTCGAAGCCGGTCAGCGCGATGTTGATCGCGATCGGAACCAGCCCGGCCAGGAAGCCCACGGCGCCCAGACCACCGATCATCATCACGGTGAACCCGGCGAACACCTTCAGCATGGTGTGACCGGCCATCATGTTGGCGAACAGTCGGATCGACAGGCTGACCGGGCGCATCAGATACGAGATCACCTCGATCGGGATCAGGATCGGCGCCAGCGCGATCGGCGCGCCGTGCGGCATGAAGAAGCTGAAGAAGTGCAGGCCGTGCTTCATCAGCGCCAGCACCGTCACGAACACGAACACCACCGCCGCCAGCGTGAAGGTCACGATGATGTGGCTGGTGAAGGTGAAGGTGTAGGGGATCATGCCCAGCATGTTGCCGAACAGCACGAACATGAAGATCGAGAAGACGAACGGGAAGTACGGCTTCGCGTCATGCCCGGCGTTGTCGCGCACCATGTTGGCGACGAATTCGTAGAACATCTCGGCCAGCGATTGCAGGCGGCCGGGAACCAGCGCGCGGCTGGCCATGCCCTTCGTGAGCAGGCCATAGATCAGCGCCACCGCGATGACCATGTACAGCGCCGAGTTCGAGAACGACACGTCGTACCCGGCGATCACGATTTGGACGATGGGGTTGATCTGGAACTGATGCAGCGGATCCAAGGTCGTCCTCGCTCAATGTCCGTCGCCGTTGGGGCGGCCGTTGTCTTCCGTTTGGTCCCGGCCGTAGCCGGTGGCGTAACCCAGGCCCGTGAAGGCCCGGTAGACGTTGAGGATCCCGGCCGCGGCGCCCAAAAAGAACATCACGATCAGGCCCCACGGTGCGGTACCAAGCCAGCGATCGAGCAGATACCCGCCGCCGACGCCGACGATCATGGCGGCCACAAGCTCCACCCCTATGCGCCAGGCGGCCCCGATGGGGCCGTGCGGGACACCGGCGAACCGGTTGGGAGCGACCTTTTCGGCCTGCTCCTCCCGTGCCTTACGCAACCGGGCTTCGAGCTCATCCAAGGACTTAGGGGGCTTCCCGTCGCTCATATCGCTTCGTGATCCCCCGTTGGCTGGCCGCCACGCGAAAGCGGCGAGACCATACGGACAGGGCACTACCCTGTCAAGAAGCAAAACCTTCCGCACAAGTGCTTGATAACACTGCCGTTCCGCGCCTCGCGGCGGCCGGTGCTGCACCGCAACACATTGTTCCGCCTAGGCTTCTCGCCCCGGCTCAGCCGGCGAGGCGTTTTTTCAGGTCTTCGGCGAGGCGTTCGGGGGTGGTGCCGGCCGGATAGACGGTGACGAAATTCCCCTGCGGCCCCATCAGGTAGAGGAAGCTGGAGTGGTCCATCAGGTAGTCGGGGCTGTCGCCGCTGCCCGGCGCCTTGGCGTAATAGACGCGGTAGGCCTTGGCGGCGGCGCGCACCTGTTCGGGCGTGCCGGTCAGGCCGGTCAGGCGGGGGTGGAACAGCTTCACATAGTCGGCGAGGTGCGCCACCGTGTCGCGCTGTGGATCGACGGAGACGAACAGCGGCTGCACCTTCTCGGCCAGCGGTCCGATCTGGTCGAGTCCCACGGACATGGTCGACAGCTCGGTCGGGCAGACGTCCGGGCAGAAGGTGTAGCCGAAGTAGATCAGCATGTGCCGGCCGCGGAAGTCGGCGTCGGTCACCGCCTTGCCGGTGTGGTCGGTCAGTTGGAACGGGCCGCCGACCGACGCGGTGCCGGAGGTGGCGACGGTTTCGGCGTTCTTCACCTGCCACCAGGCGATGCCGGCGGCGATGGCGAGCCCGGCCAGCGAGGCCAGGGCGATGCGGACGATGCGAGCTTTCATGAGCGCACAATGAAGGCCCTCGCGCGGCCAAGGTCAAGGGGGGAGAGCTCCCTTCCTCGCCTCTGGCGGGGGCGGGGCGGATACCGCCGCTTGACCTGGACGCCCCAATCGCCACACTCGCTCGCAAAGCACATGCAGGGAGCGGGGAATGGACACGCCTACGCAGGGCCGCTGGCAGTTCTGGATCGACCGGGGCGGCACCTTCACCGACATCGTGGCGCGCCGTCCCGACGGATCGGTGGTCACGCACAAGCTGCTGTCCGAGAACCCCGAGCACTACCGCGACGCCGCCATCCAGGGCATGCGCGACCTGCTGGGCCTGACGCACGGCGAGCGCATCCCCGGCCGGCTGGTCGAGGCCGTGAAGATGGGCACCACCGTCGCCACCAACGCGCTGCTGGAGCGCAAGGGCGAGAAGACGCTGCTGCTGATCACCGAGGGGTTCGCCGACCAGCTCCGCATCGGCTATCAGGCCCGCCCGCACATCTTCGCCCGCCGCATCGTGCTGCCCGAGCTGCTGTACGACCGCGTGATCGAGGTGCCGGAGCGGCTGCGCGCCGACGGCACGGTGCTGAAGCCGGTCGACCTGCGCAACGTGCGCCTGCAGCTGGAAACGGCGCGCGGGCACGGCTTCCGCGCCTGCGCCATCGTGCTGATGCACGGCTACCGCCACCCCGACCATGAAAAGCAGGTGGCCGCGCTGGCCCGCTCGCTGGGCTTCGAGCAGGTGTCGGTCAGCCACGAGGTCAGCCCGCTGATGAAGATCGTCGGGCGCGGCGACACCACGGTGGTGGACGCCTACCTGTCGCCGATCCTCCATCGCTACGTCCAGCAGGTGGCGGGGGAACTGGACGGCGTGCGGCTGATGTTCATGCAGTCGAACGGCGGCCTCACCGACGCGCGTTTCTTCCACGGCAAGGACGCCATCCTGTCGGGCCCGGCCGGCGGCGTGGTGGGGGCGGTGCGCACCGCGCGCATGGCCGGATTCGACCGCGTCATCGGCTTCGACATGGGCGGCACCAGCACGGACGTGTCGCACTACGCCGGAGCCTACGAGCGCGCGTTCGAGACCATGGTGGCCGGCGTGCGCATGCGCGCGCCCATGATGCACATCCACACGGTGGCGGCCGGCGGCGGCTCCGTCTGTTCGTTCGACGGCACGCGCTTCCGCGTCGGGCCGGAGAGCGCCGGGGCCAACCCCGGCCCGGCGTGCTACCGGCGCGGCGGGCCGCTCACCGTGACCGACTGCAACGTCATGGTGGGCAAGGTGAACCCCGACTTCTTCCCGCGCGTCTTCGGCGTGACCGGCGACCAGCCGCTGGACGCCGCCGTGGTGCGGGGCAAGTTCGCCGCCCTGGCGTCCGAGATCAAGGCCAAGACCGGCCGCGACCTCACGCCGTACGACGTGGCCGAGGGCTTTTTGAAGATCGCCGTCGAGAACATGGCGAACGCCATCAAGAAGATCTCGGTCCAGCGCGGCTACGACGTCACGCGCTACACGCTCAACTGCTTCGGCGGGGCGGGCGGGCAGCACGCCTGTCTGGTCGCCGACGCGCTGGGCATGACCAAGGTGTTCGTCCACCCGCACGCCGGCGTGCTGTCGGCCTACGGCATCGGGCTGGCCGACACGGTGGCGATCCGCGAGCGCGCGGTGGAGGCGCGGCTGGACGAATCGATCATGCCGGCGCTGCACAAGGCGCTCGACGCGCTGGCCGAGGAGGGGCGGGCCGAACTGCTGCGCCAGGGCGTGGAGCCGGCGCGCATCTCCGTGCTGCGCAAGGCGCACGTGAAGGTGGAGGGGTCGGACACGCCGCTGGTCGTCGACTTCGCCGCGCGCGACTCGATGGCGGCGGCGTTCGAGGCAGCGCACCGCCAGCGCTACGGCTTCATGATGGCCGGCAAGCCGCTGGTGGTGGAGGCGGTGTCGGTGGAGGCCGTCGGCCACACCGAGACGGCGGACGACCCGGACTTCGCCGGCCAGACCACCAGCGCGCTGCCGCGCCGGCTGGCCACCATCGCCGTGCACACCGGCGGCAAGGCGCATCAGGCGCCGGTCTACGACCGCGACCAGCTTGTGCCCGGCAACCGCATCATGGGCCCGGCCGTGGTCAAGGAGAAGATCGCCACCACGGTGATCGAGCCGGGCTGGATGGCGGAGGTGACGCGCCGCAACCACGTCGTCCTCACGCGGATCGACGCGCTGCCCAGCCGCTTCGCCATCGGCACCGACGCCGACCCGGTGATGCTGGAGGTGTTCAACAACCTGTTCATGTCCATCGCCGAACAGATGGGCTTCACCCTGGAGAAGACCGCCTATTCGGTGAACATCAAGGAGCGGCTGGACTTCTCCTGCGCGCTGTTCGACCGCGACGGCGGGCTCATCGCCAACGCGCCGCACATGCCCGTCCACCTGGGCTCGATGGGCGAGAGCGTGCGCGCCATCATCGAGCGCCGGCAGGGCGCCATGCACTCCGGCGACGTCTTCGTGCTGAACGATCCCTATCACGGCGGCACGCACCTGCCGGACATCACCGTCGTCACGCCGGTGTTCGACGACGCCGGGGCCGAGGTGCTGTTCTACGTGGCGTCGCGCGGGCACCACGCCGACATCGGCGGGATCTCCCCCGGCTCCATGCCGCCGGACAGCACGACGATCGACCAGGAAGGCGTGCTGATCGACAACTTCCAGCTGGTCGAGGGCGGCCGTTTCCGCGAGGCGGAGGTGGTGGAGCTGCTGACCTCCGGCCCGCACCCCGTGCGCAACGTCCAGCAGAACCTGGGTGACCTCAAGGCGCAGATCGCCGCCAACGAGAAGGGCGCGCAGGAGCTGAAGCGCATGGTCGGCCAGTTCGGGCTGGACACCGTGCGCGCCTACATGAAGCACGTCCAGGACAACGCCGAGGAGCAGGTCCGCCGCGCCATCGACGTGCTGACCGACGGCAGCTTCGAACAGCCGCTGGACAACGGCGCGGTGATCCGCGTGAAGATCACCATCGACAAGGCACGGCGTTCGGCGCGGGTGGACTTCACCGGCACCAGCCCGCAGCAGGACAGCAACTTCAACGCCCCCTCGGCGGTGTGCCGGGCGGCGGTGCTGTACGTGTTCCGCACGCTGGTGGACGACGACATCCCGATGAACGAGGGCTGCCTGAAGCCCATCGACATCCACATCCCCGCCGGCAGCATGCTGCGCCCGAACCCGCCGGCGGCGGTGGTGGCCGGCAACGTCGAGACGTCGCAGTGCATCACCGACGCGCTGTACGGCGCGCTGGGCGTGATGGCGGCGGCGCAGGGGACGATGAACAACTTCACCTTCGGCAACGCGCGCTACCAGTATTACGAGACGATCTGTGGCGGTTCCGGCGCCGGTCCGGGCTTCGCCGGGACGGACGCGGTGCACACCCACATGACCAACTCCCGCCTCACCGACCCCGAGGTGCTGGAGTGGCGCTTCCCGGTGCTGGTGGAGGCGTTCCGCATCCGCCGCGGCTCCGGCGGCACCGGCAAGTGGCGCGGCGGCGACGGGGTGGTGCGCCGCATCCGCTTCCTGGAGCCGATGACGGCGGCCATCCTCGCCAACCACCGCAAGGTGCCGCCCTTCGGACTGAAGGGCGGGGCGCCGGGGCAGGTCGGCCGCACCGTCGTGCAGCGCGCCGACGGCGCCGTCGAGGAACTGGGGCCGACCGACAAGGCCGACATGAACGAGGGCGACGTGTTCGTGATCGAGACGCCGGGCGGCGGCGGGTACGGACGGGTCGGGGGATAGGCGGCCCCGACCCTGGCCGGTGGCGCCTAATGCGCGGCGCGAAGGTTCATGGCGTTCGCCGCCGCGTTCGCCACGCCGGCCGGCTGCCGTTGGGCGCGGCCGTCCACGGCCGCCGGCCGCGTGGCCTGGTTCCGGTAGTGCTCGGCCACGAAGATGCGCAGCAGGGACGAGGTGCTGACCGACTTGTCCCGGTGCGGCGCTTGGTCGCGCTCGACGGCGGCGATCAATTGCGTGGTCCTTATCCCGCGTTCGCGCGCGATCCGGTCCAGCGCCTCCCAGTAGAAGCGTTCGAGCGACAGCGAACTCCGGTTTCCGCCGATCGGGACGTTGCGGAGAATACGCTCGAAAGCATCCGGCTTCATGTTCGGCCTCCAACCGCTCGTTCTGCATACCGGGGTGCTCGAACAACCGGAATGTGCTAGCTGTTCGGGCCCGTGTTCCCCTGGAAGTTTTCTACGCGGCCGAATCGCGCTTTGGTATTGGCTTGATATGACAGCATTTTAGGCAAAAACGTGACGATTTCCTGGCCATCCCTGCTGCGCACCGCGCGCCGACTGGTGCGGCTGACCCAGGAGGATTTCGCCGCCGATCTGGGCCGCAGCCAGTCGATGGTGGCGCTGTGGGAGGCGGGACGCCGGCCCATACCGCCGGCGGTGCGGCGCCGCGTGCTCGACATTCTCGCCGGCTATTACCATCGGCGGCCGGAGTACGGCGCGCTGCTGTCGCGCGCGGCGGCGTCGCGGAACCCGGTCACCCTGTACCGGCAGGGCATGATCGTCGAGGCGGCGAACCCGACCATTCAGGGGCTGTGGCGGGAGAATCGGCTGGACCTCGTCGGCACCTGCATCCTGCCGCTGTACCGGAGCGAGCTGCGTGCGTTGGAATTGCTCGATCAATACATAATGCCGATGCTCGATGGCACGTCGGAGGTGCTGTCGATCTCCTTCAACGACCGGTCGGTGGTGATGCCGCACCTGCTGGTCCGCCGCACGGCCCTGGTGTACCGGTTGGGAGAAGGGCGGCTGCTGAGCTTCGAGGATACCTTCACTCGTGAAGTTCCCGGTACGGACTTGCCGCCGGCCGACCTGCGGGTCCTCACCGCCGACGATGTCGGCGACGCGCCGGCTGGAGATGACGGCGATTCGATTTGAATTGCACCGGTCCCGCTCATGCGCATAATCGGCTATGCATCCGCTGGTATGCCGCCGGATGCGATGGGGTGGGCCGGCAAGCCGGATGGCCGCCGGTCCCCGTCCCCAGGGTGTGGCCAAACGGCGCTTTGGGTAAACGCATGACGATTTCCTGGCCGTCCCTGCTGCGCACGGCGCGCCGGCTGGTGCGGCTGACCCAGGAGGATTTCGCCGCCGATCTGGGCCGCAGCCAGTCGATGGTGGCGCTGTGGGAGGCGGGGCGGCGGCCGCTGCCGCCGGCGGTGCGGCGCCGCGTGCTCGACATTCTCGCCGGCTATTACCATCGGCGGCCGGAGTACGGCGCGCTGCTGTCGCGCGCGGTGGCGTCGCGGTGTCCCGTCACACTGTACCGGCAGGGCATGATCATCGAAGCGGGGAACGCCGCCGTTCAGGACCTGTGGCGGGAAAGGCGGCTGGATCTGGTCGGCACCTGCATCCTGCCGCTGTTCCGGAGCGACCTGCGCGTCGCCGAAATCCTCGATTCTTATGTCATGCCGATGCTCGATGGCACGTCCGAGGTTCTGTCGATCTCCTTCAACGACCGATCGGTGGTGTATCCGGATGTCCTGGTCCGCCGCACGAACACGGTCTACCGAGTGGGGGAAGGACGATTGCTGAGTTGCGAGGACGTCCTGTACGGCCGCGCGCCGGGCACCGCCCTGCCGCCGGCCGACCTGCGGATCCTCACCGCGGACGACATCGCGGACGCGGCGGCCGGCTGACGGGCGCGCGTTCAACGACGAATTGAGTTGAATTGCACCCATTGCTCACTCACCATACGTGACTATGCGTTTTGAGGTATACCGCAGCATGCGAGCGGGGCGGGCGATGGGGATGGCCGCAGTTCTGGCCGGCGTTGCGCTGGGCGGCTGCTCCTACAGCGTCACGGACGAGGCGGGCAACCGGCGGATCATCGGCTTCGTCGACATGACGGTGACGCCCGCGGCACCGGGCTCGCCGGTCGCCGGGTCGGTGGTGGACGTCACCACCGTCGGCGTGGCGCTGGCCCGGCACGGGCAGGGCGGGCACCTGGCCATCGGCTACACGCGCGACACCGTGGCGGTGCTGCGCGACGACGCACTGGTGGTCGGCAACCCGCTGGCGGTCGGCCGGGCGGACGGACATCCGGACACATCGAAGGGGGAAGCGGGGGAATGAGGCTCAAGGTTGCTTTGATCGGGGCCGGCGCGCTGGCCACCGGGCTGATGGGGGCCGGCTGTTCATCGCCGGACCGGGCGGTGTTCGTCACCTCGACCAACATCGGCATCAACGCCGACGTCACGTCGCGCGTCGTCAATCTGGGTTACGACCGCACGGAGGGGTTCGTCGGCCCCGATTACGTGGACACCGGCGCCGCCCCGCCCGCGGTCGGCTACATCGAATCGAACCTCGACGTGTTCTCGCCCAAGATCAAGCAGGTCTACGCGACCGGCAAGGCGGCCGACTTCGTCACCCGCGCCGATGCCTCGGCCGTCGTCGTGGAGCCGGACAGCTACACCGGACAGCGCCGCACCATGGCCTTCGGCACGTCCAGCAGCGTCGGCCTCAAGCTCGGCTTCGCCACCAGCACCGGCCTGCCGGACAGCGCCAGCTTCGGCTACAAGCGGGAAGAGGCGTCGATCATCCCGTTCCGCCCCGGCGATCCCACCACCGGTGAGCCTGACCAGTACGCCTCCGTTCTGGCCTCCGTCGACATGGACCAGTCCACGACCACGCTGTCCGGATCGAAACTGCGCATGACGCAGTTCGTCGCCACCGGCGTCGCCGCGCAGAACCTCGCCAGGAACGGCGCCATCCAGGGCATCTTCAAGAACAAGGCCAGCAGCGCCCTGTCGCTGGGCGAGCAGGACGCGCAGCAGACGGCGGCCGGCACGGCATCGTTCGCCGACTGCGTCAGCAGCAACGGGCAGTTGAATGTGGCGCGCCTGAACGCGGTCCTCGACCAGGCGCTCTCGGCCAACGTGATCCCGCCGACCAACGCCGGGCTGCTGCGTCAGGCGCCTTCCACGACGGAGTTGAAGAGCCGCCTGGGCGGGGCGCTGCAGAGCGAGGCGGTGTCGCTGGGCACCTATGTGAAAAGCAACCCGTCGCTGTGCAATTCGTGAGGGGATGAGCCATGTCCGGCAACGTCAGAATAGAGAAGTGCCCAAGCGAGGACGCAGCGTCGCGCCGCAAGGCCGCCCTGGAGGCCGACGGCTTCAGCGTGCGGGTCGCCCCGGACACCGCGTGCGTCGTCACCATCGACGTCAATGCCGACGGCACGCTGCCGGCCACCCCGCCGGTCACGCTGGTGGAGTCCTCCTGGGTGGTGATGGCGATCCGGGAGACCTGAACCGTTGCGCGGAAGGTGGGCGTTTCTGTCGCGTTGACGGTGGATCGTTGCGTGGCGATAGTCGGCCGATGAAGAAGAAGACCGACCCCGCCCTCGACGAAATCCTCGGCAACCTGCGTGTGCTGTTCGAGGCCGAGAAGGAAATCGTCGAGGAAACACGGGCGCTGGAAGTCCGGATGGACCTGTCGCAGGCCGGCCAGGGCGAGCTGAAGGCGCAACTCGGCCGGCTGGAGTCGCTGCTGTCCGACGTCCTCGCCGGTCAGGTCGACCTGCGCGCCCGGCTCGACGCGCTGGAGGCGCAGCGGCGCGACCTCGGCCGGCTGGAGGATCTGGTGCTGCGCCTCGTCGCCCGCCTGCCGCTCGCCGGCCTCGACGCCCAGTCGGCCGATCCGGTGACCTGAAGGGTGTTGGGTTTTCGCTGGCGCTCAACCCAACCTACGACCCACCCGTAGGTTGGGTTGAGCCGAAGGCGAAAACCCAACATCGAACCCCGCCCGCCGCGGGCTTGCCTTGCCCGCCGGCGCCGCCTAGCTTGCTGGTGCTACCAACCAGACAAGAAGCACCGGAGGGTTTCGTCCATGTCCGCCGTTTCCACGCCGCCGCGCGCCGCCGCCCCGGAAGAGGCGATTTCCGAGCTGCGCGCCCTGCTGGGCGACCGCCTGAGCACCTCCGGCGCCGTGCGCGAGCATCATGGCAAGGACGAATCCTACCACCCCGTCGTGGCGCCCGACGCCGTGGCCTTCGCGCTGTCCACCGAGGAGGTCAGCGCCATCGTCACGATCTGCGCGAAGCACAAGGTGCCGGTCATCCCCTTCGGTACGGGAACCTCGCTGGAGGGCGGCGTGGCGGCGCTGCATGGCGGCGTCACCATCGACGTCTCCGGCATGCGCGAGGTCCTGCGCGTCTCGGCCGAGGATCTGGACGTCACCGTGCAGGCCGGCGTGACGCGCAAGCAGTTGAACGAGCATTTGCGCGACACCGGCCTGTTCTTCCCCATCGACCCCGGCGCCGACGCCTCGCTGGGCGGCATGGCGGCGACGCGGGCCAGCGGCACCAACGCCGTGCGCTACGGCACCATGCGCGAGAACGTGCTGGGCCTCACCGTGGTGATGGCCGACGGGCGGGTCATCAAAACCGGCGGGCGGGCGCGCAAGTCGGCGGCCGGCTACGACCTGACGCGGCTGTTCGTCGGCTCGGAAGGCACGCTGGGCGTCATCACCGAGGTGACGCTGCGCCTCTACGGCATCCCCGAGGCGATGTCGGCCGCCGTCTGCCCGTTCGCGGACGTGCGCGGCGCCGTCGACACGGTGATCCAGACCATCCAGGCCGGCATCCCGGTGGCCCGCGTGGAGTTCCTGGACGATGTGCAGATGGACGCCATCAACCGCTATTCCAAGTTGAACATGGCGGTGCGGCCGACGCTGTTCTTCGAGTTCCACGGCACCACCGCCGGCGTGAAGGAGCAGGCGGAGATGGTGGGCGCCATCGCGCAGGAGAACGGCGGCACCGATTTCGACTGGGCGACCCGGCCGGAGGACCGCAACAAGCTGTGGACGGCCCGCCACGACGCGTATTACGCCGCGCTGGCGCTGCGTCCGGGTTCCAAGGGCTGGCCGACGGACGTGTGCGTGCCGATCTCCCGCCTCGCCGACGCCATCGTCGAGACCAAGGCCGACATCGCCGCCTCGCACCTGATCTCGCCGGTGGTCGGTCACGTGGGCGACGGCAACTTCCACCTCGTCTTCCTCGTCGACCCCGACAAGCCCGAGGACATGGCCGAGGCCCAGCGCCTGAACGACCGCCTCGTCGAGCGGGCGCTGGCGATGGGCGGCACCTG
Source organism: Azospirillum sp. (assembly GCA_036401175.1). Taxonomy (GTDB): domain Bacteria; phylum Pseudomonadota; class Alphaproteobacteria; order Azospirillales; family Azospirillaceae; genus Azospirillum. The sequence goes on from DASWVP010000122.1 coordinate 13,153, forward strand.
CACCGGCGAGCACGGCATCGGCTACGGCAAGATGGCCTTCCTGGAACAGGAAGCCGGCGACGCCGTCCTCGCCATGGTCGCCGTGAAGAAGGCGCTGGACCCGGACAACATCATGAATCCGGGCAAGGTGGTGCGGGTGTAATCCCAGTCCCTCCCCCGCCTCCGTCGGGGGAGGGAAGCCCGCGAAGCGGGCAGGGTGGGGGCAACGGCCTGGGTGGCAGGCGTAAACCGCTGATCCTCGCCGGCAACTTGCCCCCACCCTCCCATGCTGCGCATGGGTCCCCTCCACGGTCGCCCGCAAGTCGGGCGACCGCGTTTCGCCTACGATCGCCTCCGGCGCTCGTTGCCTACGGCATCGGCTCAACGCCCCCGCCGGAGGCGGGGGAGGGCTTAAGGAAGTTACTTCCCCAACCGCTTCATCAGGCTCGACGTGTCCCACCGGCCGCCGCCCATCGCCTGGACGTCGGCGTAGAACTGGTCGACCAGCGCCGTTACCGGCAGGGTGGCGCCGTTGCTGCGGGCCTCGTTCAGGCAGATGGACAGGTCCTTGCGCATCCAGTCCACCGCGAAGCCGAAGTCGAACCTGTCGTCCAGCATCGTGCGCGCGCGGTTCTCCATCTGCCAGGACTGCGCGGCGCCCTTGGAGATCACGTCCACCACCCGGTGCGCGTCCAGCCCGGCCTTCCGCGCGAAGCTCATGCCCTCGGCCAGCGCCTGGACGAGGCCGGCGATGCAGATCTGGTTCACCATCTTGGTCAACTGTCCGGCCCCGGAGTCGCCCATCAGCACGACCGAGCGGCCGTAGGCGCGCATCAGCGGCTCGGCCGTGGCGAAGGCCGCCGGGTCGCCGCCGACCATGATCGTCAGCACGCCATTCTCCGCCCCCGCCTGCCCGCCGGACACCGGCGCGTCGAGGAAGGAGATCCCGCGCGCCGCCGCCTTGGCCGCCATCTCGCGCGCCACCTCGGCCGACGCGGTGGTGTGATCGACCAGCAGGGCGCCCGGCGCCATGCCCTCCAAGGCGGCCCCGGCCACCTGCCGCACGTCGTCGTCGTTGCCCACGCACATGAAGACCACCTCGGCGCCCCGCGCCGCCTCGGCCGGAGTCGCGGCGGCGCGGCCGCCGTGCCTGTCCGCCCACGCCTCGGCCTTCGCGGCGGTGCGGTTGTACACGGTCACGGCGTGGCCGGCCTTGGCGAGGTGGCCGGCCATGGGAAAGCCCATGACGCCCAGCCCCAGGAAGGCCACGGTGCGCGGGGTGGGGGTATCGGTCATGCTCGGGTGCCTCCGCTGTCAGGATGTCCGGGGTCCGAGGGTAGGGCCGGAGGGGGTGTCCGGGAAAGGGCGGAAAAACGCCGCCGCGCCCGCCGGGACCATCGGGGGTGCGGCCACGCGGCCCCCTTGTTCCGCACGCCTGATGTGCTAAAGACTGAGGGTGACACGCGCCGCGCCGCAGCGTGGCGCCTCGCCGACAGAACAAGGGAAGGAACAGCCGCATGTCGAGCTTCCAGGACGCGCCGGACGACCGTTCGGAATTCACCTCCGAGCAGGAGAGCGCCATCCGCATCGTGGCCAACAGCCTGCACCGGCTGAACGAGGCGGTGACCAAGGCCGTGGACGCCGGCATCACCGTGGAACTGATGCGCACCGCGCGCTACCACAACGAGACGGGCAACTGGGGCGACCAGCTCACCCCGGTCATCCGCACCAAGTAAGCATTCCCTTTCGGCGCCGTCCGGCGCCGGAACGGCGACGGCCCGCCCACCCTGGCGGGCCGTTTGCGTTTACGCGCCTAGGTTTGCCGGGGCGCCGTCCGCCGCGCCAGCGTCGCGGCGCCCAGCATCAGCGCGAAACCGGCCGCCGCCACCAGCCCGCGCGCCGTCGCCGCCCGCACGAACCGGCCGGGCATGCGCGCCCGATCGTCGAAGGCGCCGTGCGTGGCGTGCACGCCGGGCACCGGCTCGTACAGATTGTCGCGATAGCCGGGCGGCAGGGGCTGCTCGCGCAACTGCGCCTCGTAGGCGTTGCGGGCGAGGTAGCGGTCCATCAGCGCCGGCGCCACCATCTGGCCCAGGATCGCCTGCGCCGTGCTGCTGCCCACCCACAGCTCCCGCCCGCCGTGCTCGGCCGCCCAGACGATGGCGTCGGCCGCCTTCTCCGGCTGCATGATGGCGCCCACCGGGCGCGGGCGTTTGCCGAAGCGGGTGCGCGCCCAGTCGAACTGCGGCGTGTTCATCGCCGGCAGGTGCACCATGGTCAGCCGCACGCCGCTGCCGTCGTGGATCAGCTCGCAGCGCAGCGAGTCGGTGAAGCCGACGATGGCGTGCTTGGCCCCGCAATAGGCCGCCTGCAGCGGGATGCCCCGGTAGGCCAGCGCCGAGCCCACCTGGATGATGCGCCCGCGATCGCGCGGCAGCATGCGCCGCAGCGCCGCGATGGTGCCGTGCACATAACCGTGGTAGGTGACCGCCGTCACCCGGTGCAGCTCGTGCGGCTTCAGCTCCTTCACGGGCGAGAAGACGGTCGCCATGGCGTTGTTGACCCACACGTCGATGGGGCCGAACGCCTCCTCCACCGCGACCGCCGCGCCATCGACGGCGCCGAAATCGGCGACGTCCGTCACCATCGGCAGCGCCTCGCCGCCCAGCCGTTCCACCTCGCGCGCGGTGTCCACCAACGCGTCCGGCTCGCGCGCCAGCAGGCCGATGCGGGCGCCGATGCGGGCGAACGCGTGTGCCGTGGCCCGGCCGACCCCGGCCGAGGCGCCGGTGATGACCACCGTGGGGCTGTCTCTCATCGCTGATGCTCCTTGCCGCGGGCTTCCCCCGGAACAACGCCCGGCGGAACCCGGCGTTGCGCGCGGGGTTGTGCGGGTGAAGGAAACAAACGGAGGAGAGCGGCATGTCCGCCCCGATCGGCCGCACGCGCTGGGCCATCGCCGAGGGCTACATCCCCGGCTGGAGCCACGGCCCGGAGCCGGAGATGGAAAGCCACGAGACCGTGTGCATCCTCAACGCCGGCGACGAGGACGCCCTGGTGCGCATCACCGTGTACTTCGAGGATCGCGAACCGGCCGGCCCGTACGTCCACACCGTGCCGGCCCGCCGTACCCGGCACCTGCGCTTCAACGAGATGACGGACCCGGAGCCGGTGCCGCGCGAAACGCCCTTCGCCAGCCTGATCGAGTCCGACCGCCCGGTGGTCGTCCAGCACACCCGCCTGGACAGCCGCCAAGCCGAAAACGCGCTGCTGAGCACCATTGCTTATGCGGGGGAATGAGGTTCGGAGGATGTGAAGAAAACAAGCATCCTCAGGGCAATCGGATGAAGGACTTTGATCTCACTATTGACTTATTCCGTCATCCCCGCGCAGGCGGGGATCCACGTTTTCCGTAGCGTTCGGTCGTTGGGAACATGGATCCCCGCCTGCGCGGGGATGACGGCTTTCCTGTTCATGGGGATTCCAAGCCGTCACCCGATTATCCTGCCATCATCCTCTTCATCTGTGTTTATCTGTGTCCATCTGTGGCAAAAAATACAAATACCCCGCTGAATGCACGCGGCGCGAAGAATTTTATTTGCCGCAGATGAACACAGATGGACTTTATAGTATAATCAAGTTCATCAATGATCCAGAATACTCTTGCCGCGACAGGTGCCGCAGGCGTCGTCGGTGACGTCGCATGTGCCGCAGGAGCGGGCCTCGATGGGCACCACGGTCTGGCGGCGGGGGGCCAGGCGTTCGAGGATCACGCCCAGGCGACCGCAGCGGTCGACGCACAGGCGGCAGCCGGTGCAGTTCTCCGGCGCGATGAGGAAGGCGGGCGGATCGTCGCGCAGGCGGATGGCGCCGGTCGGGCAGACGCGCGCGCAGGCGCCGCAGCCGTGGCAGAGGCCGGCGTCGATGGACGGCACCCACGGCCACAGCGCGGCTTCCGCCGCGTGCCCCTCGGCGGGGGCGGGAAGCCGGCGCGCGGGCGGGACGAAGCCGTCGTCCGGCGGCAAATCGTCGTCCGCCGGCCGTGAGTCGAAGGCGAGATGCGCCCGCCACGGCACCGGCGAGCGCCGGGTCAGCACCAGCGGCGGCAGGCCGCGGCTGTCCAGCAACAGGTTCAATTCCTCCACCGCCGTGTCCAGGCGGACGGCGGTGCTACCGCCGGTCGGGCAGGCGGCGCAGCGGTCGCGGGCGATGACGAGGCGCCGCACGCCGGCCCCGTACAGGCGCAGCAGGTCGCCCATCCCCAGCGCGTTCAGGCAGGGCAGAACCCCTTCCACGCCGTCCTCGCCGCCCCTCGGGTCGTTGCGCAGGCCGGTCTGGCCGCAGGCGGCGAAGGCGACGGTGCGGCTGGCGACGGTGCGCAGCGCCGGTTCGTGCGCGTGGGCGATGACGCCCGCCGGGCAGGCCGGCGCGCACAGTCCACACCCGTCGCAGCTCCGCGCATCCAGTCCCGGCGCCGCTCCCCCGGCACTCCCCTCGGCGATCCAGGCGCCGGTGGGGCAGGCATCGACACAGGCCCGGCAGGAGGCG